>JBBQTU010000022.1:0-29174 GCA_038213005.1 Tepidisphaerales bacterium
GCTTCGCGGATCATCCCTGCAATCGGTTGGCGCCAGTAGAGCTTCTGCCACTGCGCCAGTGCCTCGGGAATCTCGGGACGAGGCGGAATGCCCCCCGGCTGCGGCGAATAGACCACCGGCCGAAACGACAGTCCCAGCGACGCGCACACCAGGTCGATGTTCCGTCCGCGTCCTTGCACATGCCAGGATGACTTCTCAGGTTCCCCAGGCCGGATGTCCGGCGCAAAGGCGTTGCCTGAGACGACATACAGCTTTTCGTAGTTGTCGTCTCTGCCCAAGTGCCTGGCAACGGCCTGCATCGCCAGGCTGAAGGTGTCATCGCGACGCGAGTCGCCGTGAAAAACAAGATTCGAGAGGTCGCTCTTGGGTGCCATGAACACTTCCTTGATTTCATTATAGGGAGGTACGTCGCGCCGTCTGCAAACCGAATTCTTGACGCACCGTGCGGCCCGCGGCATCATCGGCTCGGCCTCGTCCAACTGAGGCCCGAAGCGGGCGCAGGCTTGACTCTGCATCCGCACGCCCCACAATCGCCTCCCGATGGCTCGCTATCTGCTGTATCGCATCCTGCAATTCCCGCTACTTCTGGCGGCCATCTACCTCATTACCTTCCTTCTGGCCTGGGTCGCTCCCGGAGACCCGTTCCAGAACAACGAGCGGCGCCTGGCTCCCGAGGTCCTGGAGTCGATCCGCCATAGCCTGCACGCTGAAAGCGCCTGGGGTTTTCTCACGCACTATCCGTGGATGATGCTCCACGGTGATTTCGGTCCCAGTTTCACGTATCAGGAGTGGTCGGTCACCGACATCATCAGGGGCTCGCTGCCCGTCTCGATCACCCTCGGGCTGTTCGGATTGCTCTTTGCCGTGCTCGCCGGAGTGACGTTGGGCACACTGGCCGCTGTCCGGCGGGGCGGCGTGATCGACTCACTTAGCCTGGGCGTTGCCGTCGTAGGCATCAGCCTGCCGGGTTTTGTGACGGCCGCAGTCCTGCTGATGCTGTTCTCGGTGAGATGGCCGGTTTTCTCGGTCGGGGGATGGGGCCACATCAGCGACATCATCCTGCCCGGCATCGCCGTGGGACTCGCCCCGATGGCCTACATCGCGCGGCTGACGCGCGTCTCCATGCTGGATGTCCTGGGCAGCGACTACGTCCGCACCGCCCGCGCCAAGGGTCTTTCACGCGGGCAGGTGATCTGGCGGCATTGCCTGCGCAACGCGTTTCTCCCGGTGCTGAGTTATCTCGGCCCGGCCGCCGCCGCCACGCTCACTGGATCGTTTATCGTTGAATCCGTCTTCAATCTCCCGGGCCTGGGTCAGCACTTCGTCAACAGCGTCCGCAATCGTGATCAGACGCTGATCCTGGGCACGGTAATGGTCTACTCTGTCTTTCTCCTTTCGCTGAACCTGCTGGTGGATATGGCCTATGCGTGGGTGGATCCACGCATCGAGATCAGTGGTGGCAAGGCGTGACCCGGCCACCGCATACCCGCGAGGGCGCTTCCACAGAGGCGGCTCGGGACTTTGAAGCATACCGTTTCCTCTGGCGCATACGCGTGACTCTGGAACTCCAGTTCGCTAGTCTGCTACGCGTGAAGCCAATCACCGTCACTCTGACAATAGCGCTCGCAGCCGTGCTCAGCTCGGTGTCTGCGATCGCCGCTGCAGCCGACGAGGCGGCAGTCTGGCCCGCCTCACCAGCAGGCCCCGAAACGGTCTATGCCTCCCCCGGCGGACCGGCGGCCGCAGCCACCGAACCGCAGGGCCCGCGGCTGAAGTGGGAACTGAGCCTCGGATATGCCAGTGCGTACGTCTATCGCGGCATCGATCACAGCGCCACGGTCGGCGCCACGCCGGATGCCATTGATGAGGGCGGCGGGTCGAGCTTCCAATTTTCCGGCCGGGTCACGCTCGATGCCGGCGGGCCGTGGCACCCGTTCGTCGATCTGTTTTCCAACTACTGGGACACGGATCCCGTCTCGAACTGGCAGGAACTCCGGCCAACGCTGGGGCTGCAGTGGCAGTCCAAGGCCGCGGCGGTTTCGGCGGGGGTCACCAGCTACGTCTACCCTGATCGGACCGGCGACAACACCAGCGAAGTGTTCATGCGCGCTGACATGAACGATGGTGATCTGCTAGGCCGCGAGCAACCCATCCTGAATCCGTACGGCCTGGTCGCCTGCGAGCTGGATGCCAATGGCGGCTGGTATGGCGAACTGGGTATCAGCCACAACTGGGCGATCGCGGGACTTGGGCTGACCGTGACGCCCGTGGCGCGCGTGGCGTACACCTATCGCATGGACGAGGCGTTCATTTTCGAGACAGACCGCAGCGGGTCAGGCTGGCAGCATGCTGACCTGGGCTTGCAGTTGTCCTACCGCCTCAACACTCTGCTGAATCTGCCGGCGAGTGATGGCAACTGGGCCCTGGGTGCGTTTCTCTTCCGGACCAGCCATCTTGCGGATGCCACCTTAGGCGGCAGCCTCACATGGGGCGGTGTGAATGTCACTTGGCGCAACTAACGCACAACTAACGCGCAACTAACGCACAACCAACGCGGCGTGTCAGTGAGCGTCGCGGGCGTCGCGGGCATGGGTCACTTCTTCAGGACGACGCCGAGCTTGGCTCGAGCCGCTTCAACCGCCTTCTGCTTTCGGTCGAGGCTTGCCGGGTCCGTGCCGCTGATACGCATTGCGTCATCGTATTCCTGCTGCGCTGCGGCGGCGTCGATCTCGCTGGCCGGGGTCGCGTGCTGCGTGAGAATCGACAACTGGTTGTCCTTCATCTGGGCCAGGCCACTGTCGATAAAGAAGAACCGGCTCTTGCCGTCTGTCAGGTCGATCCGCAACGCACCGGGGTTAAGGCTAATGACGATTGGAGCCCGGTCGGTCAGGATGCCGACCAGCCCGTCATGCGCCGGCACGATGACCTGCGTAACCGACTGGTTAAGAACCTGCTGCTCGGGAGTAAGGACAATGCACTGAAACGCCATGATTGACCAGTCTAGGAGTCTGGCTCATTAATGGCAAGGTTGCCACAGCTCGCACGGCGACAACGTCGCCAATTTCATGGGCCGGATCGTCAGCAAGACCATCAGGCCCTTCCCGCGGCCGCAGTAACCGGCGCGGGCAATCCAGTCACATTGGCATGTGGATGAACGTCACGGGGACGTGCATCACTGATGCTCGGCCGGGCTGGGTGAACTCGATGGCGGCGCGGATGACCGGGGTCTTGACCGCGTCGCAGCGGATTCGCCAGGTGATGACCGGCGGCTCGCCGAACTGCGGTTGCAGAACCGGCAGGGTCGTGTCGATACCGTTCTCAACCACCAGGCCCTCGGGCAGATACCAGTGGATGTTGAGCATCGTCTGGTACTTGTAGGCATTGACCAGGCGCATCTTCAGTTCGCGGGTCTCGCCGACGCGGATCACGGGGCCTTCCTGGCCATAGTCGAGTGACAGTTCGAAGAACGGGAACTGGAATCTGGGTCCGTTGGCGTGCAGATAGAACGAGCTTGCCATGTCGCTGCGGAGTTCCTGGTCGGACTTCTTCAGGTCGGTTGCGCCGTCGCCGATGGTGATCCAGGTGTGGTGCTCGAGTTCGACTCTGCGGGCTACGGTCAGGGTCCGCTCGGTCAGGACGTCGACATCGGCCGGGAGCTGGTTGCCGAAGTAGCCCAGCTCGCCCAGGTTGAGGCAGGCGGTTTTGATCTTGCGTCCGATGGGCTTGATCCACTTCTCGGGGATGGCCTTGGCGCCGTAGATGATGCCGAAGATCGAGCCGGCCGTGGCGGCGGTGCAGTCGGTGTCTTCGCCGCAGTTGACGGCGGTGCAGATGGTCTTGGCGAAGTCTCCCTCGCCGTAGAGCAGGCCGATCAGAAGCATGCCGATGTTCGAGGGGACATCAAATCCCTGCTTGCCCACGGGCCAGCCGCGCTTCTTGTCTTCCTCGGGGACCTGCCGCTCGGGGGCCCAGAGGCCGCCGCGGAAGTATTTCAGGACGCGGTTGCGGGCCTCCAGCCAAGGGATGCCTGACACGTGGCACTGGATCGTGAACTTGACGACATCGGCAACCGCGCAGTCGGCGGGGATGTAGGTCAGGCCGATGTCGATCAGCTTGCGCAGGTCTTGCTCGACGAACGCGGCGGCCTCGATGGCGGCGCAGAAGACCTCGGCGTAGGTTCCTTCGCCATTGCCATGATCGATGATGGCATCTTCGTAGGCCATCTTGGCGGCCAGGCGCGGCGAGCCGGGGCAGACGCAGGCCCATATCTCTGAGCGGATGAAGGCGCCGCAGGAGTCTTTGTAGGTGTTGTTGAATGTGCCGGACAGTGGCGGGAGCAGGCCATTACGCAGGTTGGACTTGCAGATGCCGTACTCGGCCCAGTGGGGGGTCACGTAGGTGAGCCAATAGTCGGCGAGCATCTGGGCATCGAGGCGCGTTCCCTTTTCTTCCATCGCGACCAGCCAGAGAAGCTGGATGTCCAGGTCGTCGTTGGGCAGGGCCTCGCCATTGAGGTCCTGGGTGTAGAAGCTGACGTCGTTAACCTGCCGACGCCATTCCATGGGCGCGCCGATGGTGCCGCCGATGTTCTTACCCATCCAGCAGCCCAGCACTCGATCCCGATATTCCGCAAGGTTGATGTTCATGAGGTTTCCTTTGTCGTGGTAGGCTAGCAGACGGCCTGACGGCGCGTTAGGCTGCCGATGACACGAAACTAGCACAATACTGGACGCCCATGGATGACTCGACTTTCAAGACCCATTTGAAATGGGGCGACTATTTCGCTTGCGACCAGGCACCGATCTTCGTGTCGCACTGGAGCCTGGAGGGCGAGTTTCCGCACCATGACCACGACTTCATGGAGATCGTCCTGTGCGTTGGCGGGCGGAACCGCCACACGACGGTGATCGGGACGCAGGAGTTTGTCCGGGCGGATCTGTTTGTTCTGCGGCCGGGGGTTTGGCACCGGATCGACGGGCACCGGCTCAATGCCTGGAACTGCTGTTTTGCCCTGCCATTATTGTGGCGAGAACTGGCATGGACGATCGATGATGCGCTGCTGAACCCTCTGTTGTGGTCAGGACAGGGCAGCCGGGAGGGTGTACTGCATCTGAGGCTGCCGGTCGATCGACTGAGCGAGTGCATCGGGTGCCTGGAATCGCTATCGAAACTGGGCAACCGGCATGATGCCCGGCTGCACGCCCGGCGGATTGCCCTGCTGACGCTACTACTGAGCCAACTGGGTGAGCAGCTCGCGGCCGACGAGCCTCCGGGTGAGGCCCGGGCGGCATCGCACCCGGCGGTGCTTCGGGCGATCCGCACGCTGCAGGACCGGTTCGCCGAGCCTTGGGACATGCAGCGCCTGTCGGCGCTACTGAAGCTTGATCCCTCGTACCTTTCGAGGTTGTTCAAGCGTTCGACAGCGCTGCCGCCGATGGCGTACCTGACCCGGCTGCGTGCGGAGAAGGCGGCGAGCCTTCTGGGCGGGACAGAGAAGCCGATCGCGCAGATCGGGCTGGCGGTGGGGTGGGCGGATCCCAACTACTTCGCCCGGCGGTTCAAGGCGCATTTCGGTCTGAGCGCGAGGGAGTATCGGCGTCGCTGCGTCCGGCAACTGGGTCGCGCGGGTGGGTGAGGGGGCTGGCCGGGGCAGATGCGCAGGCTTTCGCGGGAGGGGGGGTGTCAAGCGCGGGGCCTTGTGGGGTAAGGAGTTGCGCGCGGTTGAGGGGGTCAGATGCTCAAGTTTCACAGCCTGGGGCGGGAAGCTCGAAATCCGAAGGTCGAAGAGCTCACCTGCGCAAGCTGTGCCCTTCCCCTCCAGCCGGGGATGCCCGGAAAAACGGGCACGCCCCGTTCTCTTGGGGTGCCCGTTTTTTCGGGCAGATGCAAGTTGCGCGTCAGTGGGTGGTTGGAGCGAATACGGTGCTGAAAGAGGTGTTGCCCTTTCAGGGCTCATTCAGGGTGAATGATTCTTACCCAGGGCTGCGTGAGTACGCTTGCCCTGGGCTCAAGAATGTCGCCCCGTTGGGGCTAAGAAATCGCGGGACTGGAAGAACGGGTACGCCCCGTTCTCGTGGCAGGGGAGCGGGTTATTGCTTTGATGGCGGGCAACTTGTAACGTGGGCTGCAGGCTGGATTGCAACAGCTAATCGTGGCTGCAGTGCCCGCTGAGCCTTCGTGGTCCGAGGCGTAAGTTCCGTGACGTATCGACTGCGAAGGAGACTTGGTGTGACAGCAGAAACCCCCTCCCAACCTCCCCCAAGGGGGAGGGGATAGGAGGCCGGCTTGCGGCACCGTATTTACGCCGGCATGCACTTAGGCGAATGATGAAAGGATGCCATTCTCATGAAATATCTCGATTGCCACAGGTTAGTCATCGTAGCCGTATTATCGCTGGTATCCGGCATCGGCCGTGCTCCGGCCTTTGGAGAGCAAATGAAAAACAGCACGACACAACAGGTCGCCATCGAGCCGGACACCTCGGATTTGACGATCATGGCCAGTGTGCGTGTGGCCAAAGATCCGTCGACAATTGCCATGAGTTGGCCACCGCCGCGCGCCGCGTGTACATCGTATACCGTTTATCGTCGCGCATTGGGAGAACGGGATTGGACTGAGCCGCCCATCGCGAAATTGCCCGGTGACGCAACGGCCTATACCGATGCTGCTGTGCATAGCGGTGTATCCTACGAATACCGGATCGACCGTGACGCCGCGACCTATTACGGGTCTGGCTATGTCTGCGCGGGCATTGACGTCCCGCTGGTTGAGCAACGCGGAGTCGTGCTGCTGCTGGTGGATGGTGCCATCGCTGCCGCAGTGGAACCGGAACTGCAACGGTTGCAACTGGATCTCGTTGGCGACGGTTGGACCGTACGCCGTATCGATGTGCCCCACGCGACGACGGCGCCGCAAGTCAAAGAAATGATTGTCGCGGCGTATCGGAAGGATCCGAAGCAGGTGAAATCGGTATTTCTCTTGGGACATGTGGCCGTCCCGTATTCCGGCGCGACGGCGTACGATGGGCATGCCGATCATGTTGGCGCCTGGCCTGCGGATGTCTTCTATGGCACTATGGAGTTTCCCTGGACCGACACTGCGGATTACCCGAAGAGCTATACGATTGAAAATGCGCCCCGGAACTCGAATAAGCCGGGTGATGGCAGGTACGACCCGTCGAATCTTCCGGCCAATTCCGTGCAACTGCAACTCGGTCGGGTTGATCTCTCAGATATGCCGGCGTTTCGTCAAAATGAGGTGGAATTACTGCGCCAATACCTGAATAAAGACCACCGCTTTCGCCAGGGGCAGCTTTTGACGGAGCGAGGCGGCATCGTCAAAGACAGTTTCGGCCTCTTTTCCGGATCAGCTTTTGCCGCTGGAGGGTGGTCTGCGCAATCGGCCTACCATACGGCGGCCGGAGTGACCCGTGCGGACTGGTTTCCCACAATTCCACGTACCAAGGCGCTGCTGACGGGCTATGGGTGCGGCCCAGGATCTTACACCAGTTGCGCGGGCGTCGGAGAGACCGCAACCTTCACCGAGCATGATCCGGGAGTGGTGTTTGGCATGCTCTTCGGCAGTTACTTCGGTGATTGGGATGTGCCGAACAATTTTCTGCGTGCGCTGCTGGCCTCTCCCAATACCGGGTTGACATCGGTCTGGTCCGGGTGCCCGCCGGTGTATCTGCATCATATGGGATTGGGTCTGCCGGTGGGGTATTCTGTCCAGCGATCGCAGAATAATGGTGGACAGACGGATTATCTGCTGTGGGGCGTCACCAAAGACGGAAAGAGACGGCGGCCGTGGAATGATGGTGGGGGCGCTGTGCACATAGCCCTTATGGGCGATCCAACGTTGCGCCTTTTCGTTGTACCTCCACCGACCGAACTCCAGGCAACAATTGGCGATGCCGTTGTATTGCATTGGAAAGCATCAGACGATGCCGCGGTAGGTGGATACCATGTCTACCGTAGCGTCACATTCGACGGGCCGTTTACCCGATTGACCCAGACGCCTGTCAGCGCGCCCGGTTATACTGACGCAACTTCACCTGCACGTCCCGGCGTGTATATGATCAAGGCCATCAAGCTGGAACAGACCGGCAGCGGCACTTTTTATAATTCCAGCCAGGGGGCATTTCTCCAGGTCGGCGCGAAGCAGATCACCCATGATGTTCCACGCGTAAAGGCGTTGTCATTCACGACGCGCGAGAATCAGTCCGTGAAGATTCCTCTCGAAGCGGAGATCGCGGCGGGACAACAGGTAGCCTATTGTTTCTCGCAGCCGAGCCACGGCGTGCTGACCGGCACAGCCCCCAATCTGGTCTATATCCCCAATCGGTATTACTCCGGCCAGGATTCTTTAACGTATACGGCACTGGATCATGAACGGGAAAGCGCGCCGGCGGTCGTGACGGTACAGGTGGCCTATGTGCAGGATACCCCCATTGCCGACGCACTGGTGCTGGCCCGGCATCGCAGTCGCCCCATCGCCTGTGCGCTGTCCGCGCTGGACCACCACAATCACCCGCTGAAGTACAATATCCTGATTGCACCCAAATTCGGGACTCTCTCGGGTACCGGTCCCGCCTTGACCTATACTCCGACTACCAGCGACAACGTCGCCGATTCCTTTACCTTTTGCGTTTCTGACGGGGTCGTGACCAGTACCCCGGCGGTGGTGGTGCTGGAAGCCAGTTATCCTTGTCCACTTTGCACCACGCCCATCATGATCGACGGCAATCTTCAAGAATGGGACGCGCTACCATACGATCTGAACAGTGGGGTGCCCATGGCTGAGGAGGTGAAGCGGAATTGGACGGGAACCCAGGATGGGTTCTACCGGTTCGGCGTCTGCCGTGATGCTGATCATGTGTATATTGGCATCCAGGTAACGGATAACAATATCATGGCGAAACCGGGGGTCGATCCCTGGCGGCAAGATAGCGTCGAAGTCCGCATCGACGCCAGGCCCGATACGGTACGTTTCTCCGGAACCGGGGAGAACGAAATGACCGATTTTCTATTTGTGAATATAAGCCCCGGTGCCGTCGCCACGGCTCCCTACATTCTAAACCCGGAAAAACTTCCGCAAGGATGCCGGTACGCATGCGCCCGCACCAAAGATGGCTATGCGACCGAAATCGCCATTCCCGTGAGTTATTTTGAGGAGAAAGGTGGGAAAGATTGGGATGGATTCCGATTGAATTTGTTCGTGAATGATCACGATAGCGAAGGCGGCCCGCGCAAGCAATTTCTCTGGAAACCGGACTGGCGTTCCTGGTCAACGATCAAATCCTATGCGGGGAGTGGGTCGTTCTTCCTGCCATAACGCAACGTGGGGGCGCGGCGGTCGATAGAAGAACGGGATAAACGGTCAAGGCAGGTTAATCAAGTGCTCCTATCGCATGGCATGGATCGAAGGCATGCTTAAGATACACTTTGCTCCCTTAGTGGTCCGTGGCGTAAGTCCGGCGATGTATTTGCACGCAACGCGGGGCAAGCGCGGAAGGCAGAAACCCCCTCCCTAACCCTCCCCCAGGGGTGAGGGGATAGGAGGCCGGCTTGCGTCACCGTATTTACGCCGGCATGCACTTAGCCTCTTTCGGGGAATGAAGCGGGGGCGCGGTGCATCACACAGCGATACGGCAAGATCGGCTGCGTTTATCGGATCATTGGGCAGAAGGCTGGCTTGTGTTGTCAAGAAGGCTGGCTTGAATGGCAGACGTACTGTAGTATACGATGATCGTGCATGTCTTGCGGGAATCCGTGAAAACGGAGGTGGCTTGGTGAGTCAAAACGGTACGATCCTGGTGGTTGACGATGCCCCATCGGCACTCAAACTGATGGCCTCCCTGCTGGTGGCGGAGGGGTATGCGGTTCGTCCTGCCGACAGCGGCGAGATGGCGCTGGCGGCGATCGATGCCGCGCTACCTGAGTTGATCCTGCTGGATGTTCGCATGGCGGGCATGGATGGTTATGAAGTGTGCCGGCGGCTGAAGGCCCAGGAGCGGACGCGCCACATTCCGATCATCTTTGTGAGTGCGGTGGCCGATGCGGAAGACCGGGCGAAAGGGCTGAAACTGGGCGCGGTTGACTACATCTCCAAGCCGCTGCAGCCGGCCGAACTGCTGGCGCGGGTGCGCACCCAATTGACGCTGAGCCGGGCCGCAGCGGCGTTGGAGCGCCAGGCGCAAGAACTCCGGCAAACCAATGAGCGGATGAAGCAGGAGATTGACCTGCGGGCGCAGGCCGAGCAAGTGTTGCGCAAGAGCGAAGAGCGGTATCGCGAGTTTTACGAGCGGTCGCCGCTGGGCTATCAGTCGCTGGATGCGGACGGCCGGTTCATCATCGTGAATCAGGCATGGCTCGAGATTCTGGGTTACACGAGCGATGAGGTGAAAGGCAAGTGGTTTGGCGACTTTCTTGCTCCGGAATTTGTGGCGGTGTTTCGCGAGCGGTTTCCACTGTTCAAGGCCGCCGGGACGATCCACAGCGAGTTCTGGATGATTCGGAAGGATGGTTCGCGGTGCTATGTGGGCTTCGACGGGCGGATCGGCCATCACGCCGACGGCCAGTTTAAGCAGACGCACTGCATCCTGCATGACATGACCGAGCGCAAGCTGGCGGCTGACGCGCTGTTCAACGAGCAGGAACGACTGCGGGTGACGGTGCAATCGGTCGGTGACGCGGTCATTGCTACCAATCGTGCGGGGAAGGTTACGGTGCTGAACACGGTGGCGGAGCAGTTGACGGGCTGGTCGCGCCGTGACGCTATGGGCAGGGATGTCAATGAGATATTCCACATCATCAACGAGCTGACGGGTGAGCCTGCGGTGAACCCGGTGATGACAGTCCTGGCATGTGGGACGATGCAGGGTCTGGCCAACCATACGGCCCTGATCGCGCGTGATGGCACGAGGCGGTCTATTGCCGATAGTGGCGCCCCGATCCGTGATGGTGAGGACAACATCATCGGCGTGGTGCTGATCTTTCGTGATGTTACCGATGAACGGAAGGCCGAGGATGCGCTGCGGGAGAGCGAACAAAGATACCGCACCCTTGCTAATGCCGGGCAGGCGCTGGTCTGGACCTCCGGCCTGGATAAGGGCTGCAACTATTTCAATGAACCCTGGCTGCTGTTTACTGGACGTACTCTGGAGCAGGAACTGGGTAACGGCTGGACGGAAGGCGTGCATCCGGAAGACTTTGACCGTTGTCTGAAAACCTATGTCACCGCCTTCGACCGCCGCGAGCGGTTCAGCATGGAATATCGCCTGCGACACGCCAGCGGTGAATACCGCTGGTTGCAGGACGACGGTACACCTCGCTTCGACGGCAGAGGCAACTTTCTGGGGTATATCGGCCATTGCCTGGACATCACCGAGCGCAAGCGGGACCAAGAGGCGCTGCAAGCCGCGAAGCTGGCTGCCGAGACTGCGACTGCCGCGAAAGACCAGTTCATCGCCATGCTGAGTCATGAGCTGCGCACGCCGCTGACGCCGGCGCTGATGGCGGTCAGCGCGATGCTGGAGATGCGGACGGATCTGCCGCCTGAAGTGCGCAAGGATCTGGCGGGGATGCAGCAGAACATCGAGCGCGAAGCGCGGCTCATTGACGATCTGCTGGACCTGACGCGCCTGGCTCGGGGCAAGATACATTTGCACTTTGAGGTGGTTGACGTGCACGCCTGTCTGCGATCAGCGATGGAGGTTTGCCAGGCCGACGTGGATGCTAAACACGCAGAGGTCTTGCTATTCCTGGATGCCGGCAACCGCATGGTATGGGCCGACCCGGATCGCCTGCGTCAGGTTTTCTGGAATCTATTCCGCAATGCGATGAAGTTTATGCCCATGCAGGGGAAGATCACAATCCGCTCGCGCAGCAGCGGAGGGCGACTGTACATCGAGATTACAGACAATGGCATCGGCATTGCTCGCGAGGTTCTGCCGCGGCTGTTCCAGCCGTTTGAGCAGGCGGATCAGTCACGGTCACGAAAGTATGGCGGCCTGGGGCTGGGGCTGGCGATCGCCGGGACCATTGCGACGTTGCACAAGGGGAGCATTTCCGCCAGCAGTCCCGGGGTGAATCAGGGGGCGACCTTCACCGTCGAACTGCCGACGATTGACGCGATGCCCGAGCGGCACCTGCCCGAAGCGGCGCCTCTGCCGGCCGACCCCTCCGCCCGGCGTCTGTTGGTGGTGGAGGACGACGTTGACACGCTGCGCCTGCTGACCCGGCTGCTGCGTAGCTGGGGCTATGTGGTGGTGCCGGCTGACGGCGTGCGTGCCGCCCTGAAGGCGGCTGAAAGTGAGAAGTTTGACCTGCTGGTGAGCGATATCGGCCTGCCCGATGGCAGCGGGACGGACGTGATGCGCGCCGTGAAAGAGCGTTACGGCCTGCGCGGTATCGCGGTCAGCGGCTACGGGACCGACGACGACAAACAGTCTTCGTTGGACGCCGGTTTCGAGCAACACCTGACTAAGCCATTGGATTTCAGGACGCTTGCCTCGGCTATCAAGACGAGCGTGCAGCGACACTGATTTGGCTCTCGCCGTAGCAGACTCCTCTGAGAACGCCTGCTGCTGTAACGTGCTGAATGCAGTCCCACCGCTGTCCGACCATGGCGCGCACGCTGGTTGGCATGGCAAGCAAAGCATGAGTCGCGTCGGGCGGGTGGATTTACCATGCGGTCAACCGGTCGGGTGGGGCGGGCGGAGGACTGGCGTTTGAGCAGTTTGTGTGTTCGCGAGCCGAGGCCCGGCTGACCCCCAACCTCAGCGCCATCGCCGAGCAGGGCATCCTGATGGACCACTGCTTCAGCGTCGGCCCCCGGCAAGATCCAGCCCGTAGAGCCCGGCCACCGCTACGCCGCCCAACTCGACGCCGTCCGCTACACCGACTGGGCCATCGGCCAGTTCATGGCCAAGGCCCGGAAGTCCAAATACCGCTAACCGGCATCAGGTCATTGGCGGCGGAGCGCACGAGGGCGAGGCCGCTGCCGGCGGGGCGGTCCAGGACGCAGGAGCCGAAGAAGCAGTGCTCGCCGAGGGCTCCGATGTAGTGCCAGCTCATGCTCTCCAGGACGACCAGGGCCACGTTGTAGTCGTTGCGGGGGCGGCCGCTGTCGGTGAGGCGGCGCAAGGGGTTGTCGGCATCGTCGAAGAATCGGTCGTTGGGTTGGGCGAGGATCTGCCGCGCTCGGGCGAGGGCTTCATCGTCCTTGAGCAGCGGGTAGAACTCTGCAAGTTCGGTGTCGTTGGCAAACTTATATACGGCGTCGCGCAGGGTGTAGCAGCCGTTGAGCGTGAGCTGGACCACGGTCGGCGAGTCGTTGATGTAGGCGGCGCTGCTGTTCATCGGGCGATTGCGCAGACCGCCCCGGATGCCCACCACGGCGATGGGGATCAGCAGCAGGGGCCAGATTGCCTGCCACCAGGGGCTGCGGGGCTGGCGGGCGAGGCCCCAGCAATTCAGGGACCAGGTGGCGGCGGCGAGGATGGCGAGGGTGGCGAGGGCGAACCAGATGACGGGATACTGCTCCCATACGATGCGGTAGACGGCGGCGTATTGGGTGTATTCCAAGGCCTGGTAGTTGAGGCGCAGGCCGAACTCCTGGAAGAAGCAGATGTCGGCGACGCAGGTGAACAGGACCAGGGCAGCGGCGAGTCCTCCATAGGCCGAGACGATCCAGCGAAAGCTGCGTTTGGCCAGCAGATTGGGCGAGGCAGCGGCGGTTGCGGCCAGCAGGGGCAAGGCCAACATGCATGCGATGGCGGCGTCGAAGCGGAGGCCGACGGCGAAACTTTTGACGATGGTGCCGGCCGGGACGCCGTGGAAGCGGTCCAGCGTCGTCAGGAAGAGGATGAGCCGCTGGCCGGTGAACATCAGCATGGTGGCCCAGAAGAGCAGCGACGGCAGGATGACTCGTGGTCCGAGCAGACCACTGCGGCGCAGGAGGTTTTGGACTGTTGCGGGGCGACGCACTGGCGTTAGCGTAAGCGTCTGGGACATGGATCAAAGCCGCCGGGATCGAGAGCGAAAAACAGATACGTTTGCATTATTAGCAAATATGACGGTCGAATGCCAGCGTATTTCTGAGGCGTTGACCATCGACATCACTTCTGGCGGAGCGTCTGGCAAAGATGGGCAGCATTTGGTACAGGAGTGAACAGGAGCACCCAATGGCGATCTATATTGGTCTGGACATCGGCGGAACGAAGTTCATGGTGGCGGCGGGAGATGAGAAGGGGCAAGTGCTGGAGACGACCCGGGCGGCGACGCCTTTGGAGCTGGATGCGGGGTTGGCGCTGCTGCATGCGATGATCGAGAAAGTGGCGGGGGGACGGACGATCGCAGGCATCGGCGCCGCGGCTGGCGGGCCGCTGGACTGGCGCCGGGGGACCATCTCGCCGCTGCACCAGCCGCAATGGCGTGCGGTGCCACTGGCGCGAATCATGCAAGAGCGCTGGCACTGCCCGCTTCATGTGGACGTGGACACGAACATCGCGGCGCTGGGCGAATACCAGACGAGCGAGGATCATCCGCAGCGATTCCTGTATCTGACGCTGAGCACGGGGATGGGCGGGGGCTTTCTTGTCGATGGGAAGATCTATCGCGGAATCAGCGGCGAGCATCCGGAGGTGGGGCATCAGTCCGTCAATTTCCGCTGTGCTCATCCGGAGCGGGTTGGCTGTGAATGCGGGGCACCGGATTGTCTGGAAGCGCTGGTGTCGGGAAACGGCATCCGCAGGATCTATGGCAAGCCGGCGGAGCAGCTCAGTGCTGCGCAGTGGGACGAGGTGGCGTGGAATCTGGGGCAGGGGCTGCGGAATCTGGCGGCGATCTACGCGCCGGACGTGATCGTGCTGGGCGGCGGGATCGTGCATGGGCAGGGCGAGAAACTGCTGGCACCGGCGCGCCTGGTGATGCAGCAGCATCTCAAGATTGTTCCTGCGCCGCAGGTGCGGGTTTCGTGTCATGGATACAACACGGCGCTGGTGGGAGCGTTGGCGGCCGCACGGCTGGGGCTGGGGGACTGAGAGCGAGGGAGCGAGGGGATTATCCGCCTCTTGATGGAGGTCCGCTCACAGAAGAAAAGACTTGGCAGTGATAGCGTTAATAGCGATAATAGCGTTTGTTGTTGACTGGAGCATTCCATGAACATGGCGATCAAGGACTTTCGGGATGATATGGCCGACCCCATCAACCGGGCCGCTTATGGTGGCGAGCGCGTCATTCTCACCCGGCGTGGCGAAGGTATTGCTGCGCTGGTGAGCATGGACGATCTGGCCCTGCTGGAAGAGCTTGAGAACCAAGCTGACCTCAAGGCCGCGATCAAGGCACGCAAGGAACCAGGCGGCGTGCCGCTGGAACGGATCAAGGCCCGGCTGGCTCAGCGGTAGATCGGCGGGAGCATCATGGCATACAAGGTGATCTTCAAGCCGTCTGCGGAGAAGGCGCTGAGCAAGTTGCCCGTGGACGTTCAACGCCGGATCGTGGCGGCAGTTGACGGGCTGGCGTTGGAGCCGCGCCCGCCTGGCGTGGTAAAAATGGCGGGCGATGACAACCTTTGGCGGGTGCGGGTCGGTGAGTATCGCATCGTGTAAGGATGGGGCAGATAACGACAAAGCCCCGGAAAACCGGGGCTTTGTCGTATCCTGTCATGTGCCTGCAACTACTGACATTGCAGGCGGATGGGCGTTACAGGCCCAGAACACCCCCTCACTTCTAACTGAAAAACAGAGTATTTCGCAGACAGGCGCAGCAAAAGGCGCAGCAGTTGGCGGTGATTCGCAACAAACGGGGAGACCAGGGGACTTCGCTTCGGCGGTGCAGGCGATCATGACGCTGCCCCTCACCGACGGCGAGAAGGCCGAAGCGGTGCGGAGGCTGCTGCAAGGGGGTGGGCTATGAGCCGCAACCACCCTGATGGTGCCGCTATCCATCCGCATATCCTGCCTGGGGTTCATGCCGCGAAGGAGGCAGCGTGAGCTACAAGAATCCCGACCGGCAGCGGACCTATCAGCGGGAGTACCGACGCCTTCACCGGGCCGGGGTTTGTCAAACCCCATGTCAAACCCGCGTTGATCCAGAGTTTCGATTGCGCACAGCCATAGATGTTCTGAACCTCATCGCTGAGCAGGTCGAGGCCGTGCGAGCGGAGACGGAGGCGGGCACGCTGGAGAAGGCCCGGACGATCGGGCTGCTGGCCGGCGTGGCTCTTCGGGCTGTGGAGGCGGCGGACCTGGCTGGGCGTGTCGAGACATTGGAACAGATCCTGAAACAGAGAAAGGACCGATTATGCGGACTGACAGACTGGCCGGAGTTTACGGAAAGCTCGGAACACGGGAACGAATGCAGGCCGTGATCGCGGCGGGCGTTCGTGGTGACTTGAGGGGAATGGAGAAGGTGCTCTCGGGCGGTAACGCTCGTGCGGCCGCGCTGGCGGAGTGGGCATTTCGCGAAACGGTGACCCGGTTTGCAGTTGACCTGGCCGGGCTGCTCCAGCACTTCAGGGCGTTGCAGGGTGCCCATGATGTGCTGTGCCTAGATCTGGTTGTGGCCGGAAAAGGGATGGATGCCGCTGCCAAGCGCCAGTTGTGGAAGACCGCCGGGTGTATGCAGGAGGTCGGGGGAGCGATCGAATCCGGGTATTTCGAGTATCTAGCGGCTATGGATTCGTTCTGCCGACGCATCGGGGGCATCAGCGTGAAGGACGCACTGGGATTCTACCTGCCTGGCTTGAACGTGGACTATCCAGGGTCGGATGGTGAACCCAGCCCCTCTTTGGAACTCAGCGAACGCAGCCGCCGCGTCGTCGAGTCGATGCTCTCATCATGGCGAGTGAGGATGGGAGGCCCAGCGTCCTCAGCGCACCGGTAGAACCCCTTGCTCCAGCGCGACTGGGCACTACGATGTACTGCTGACAATTTGGACTTGCTGGATTTAGCGAGTCGTCTGTGTTCGCAAACTGCTACCTCGACGAAAGTCGAGTCCTTGCACCAGGACGATTCTGCCGGGTCTGGCTCCGCGCACGCGGGGCTGGCACCCGGCAGATGAACCGGGTGCAAAGCGCTGTAGCAGGCGTGCGAACACGGGGAGTCTGCCGGATGGTGGCCCCGTTGCTTTTGAAGAACGCCGCTCTCCGCATCTCCCCGTCACGTGCGATGGGAGAAGCGATGAACCAACCGACGGTCGTACTGGAGCGACGGGCTGACGAGCTCGTTGAGACCATGCTTTGCACCATGAGCGTGGCAGTGGGCCAACTCCGGCAAAAGCACCCGGAGGGCTTTGAACGTCTCACGTACGACGGCCTGCGCTTCACTGCAACCACTGCTGCCGTCTGGCTCACCTGCGTTGGCCTGAGCAGTGAAGTGCCCGACGAGGAAAGGACGCCGCTGGAACGGCGCGTACAACGCTCCCTCGCTGCCTGGCGCTCGGAAGCGGTCGAGGCGTACGCTGAACTGCATGAGACTGTGCAGGAGGCCATCCCCAAAGTGCCGGCCACCAAACGCCGGGGCATGCTTCATGCACTGGCCGCTCACTGGGCGGTCCGCGGGGCCAGTGCTGGCGGGGAAGATCCTTCAGCGGATGCCGCCGCGATCGGCGTCGGGCTGTACGAGCACCTTGTTAATGAGACCGTGGGATACTGGACCGCGAAAGAAGCAACTGCTGAAGCGTTGGCGTCTGAAGACGGCTTGGACGACGGCGAACCCGCCTCGCAGGTCAAGGCGGATGTCGCTGTGGACACACCAACGGCCACCCTATCCCCGAAGGGATCGACGATGAACTTCCATTGGATCGTCAACTCATGGGCGGTCGTTGTCGTGAGCTCAGTGGTGGCCGGAGCGGTATCTCTGTTCTACCTGCCGGTGTGGCCAGCCACTTTTGCCTGGAAACCGCTCTACCTTTACGTGCTCTATCGCATGGTGACTCTGCCTGCCTTCGACTTAGAGGCGACGTGTCGCCTAGTCATTGGTTTGCAGGAGCGTCACGGCGAAGTCCGGCGGCCTGCGGAAGCGAAATCCCGCATCTATCCAGCAGGTGCGCGGTGGTACGCCCTGCCCCTCATGCTGCTGGGCGTTCCGGCGTGTCAGAGCATGATCTGGTTGAATGGCGTCGTCCCGCTGTTGGTCCTTGTCAGTGTTTGCCAGATTGGCTTGTGGGCAAGGCGATGCCTCGTGCCGCCCGGATACCTCAGCCGTCGGGTTACTCGTTACGTGGAGGGCAGCATGCCGGTTAGAGTGGACCTGCCGCTATTCCATTCCATCGACCCCGGCCTCTTGCTGGCGGATTTGAAGTGCCTGGAGCATCCGGCTGCGTCTGGACCGGGAGCCGCTTTGGAGAAGCGACACACCTTGGAAAGATAACCAATGAGCATCATCGGCCAATGGGAATACCTTCAGGACCGTATCGTCTCGGCTATTTCGAGCGAGATAGACATGGAACTCACTCTCTTGGAGCTCAAGCCTGTAAGGCAAGGCATGATGCAGAAACGGCTCACGGGCAAGACGAGGTTGGTATGAGCGACGCGTTAAGCGAGCGGCGGATCGTGCGAGTGGTTGCGGAGGCAGCAGCCCAACGCATTATGCGCAGGGTCGTTGCTGAGTTGCTGCGTATGAAATACACGCTGTCTGGAGACGATTCTGGGCTTAAGACGACTTGGGACGAGATTTGTGTCCAGATGCAGACCGAGGAATCGTTTTCTTGGGACGCATACGACGAGACAGTGCGAGTCATTGTGGGCCACCACGTCGCGGAGTTGCCGAAACACGAGCAGGAAGCGATCTGGTTGCAGACCGACAATGGTCTCGCCTGGGACTGCGACGAGGCGGATGGTCCTGAGGTTTACCCCGTGTCCGACGATGACATCGTCTCTTACCTGGCCCACGAATATGTGTATGCCGAAGCGGGGCGCTGGTCGAACACTCGCATTCGGGCTTTCATCGACCGAGGCTCCATAAGGGATTGAACCATTGGCACCGTTGGCCATGTTGAAAGCGTCACCCAGAATTGCGTGATCGCCCCTTTTTACGATGAGCTCTGCCAATCGCGTTCTATGGCAGATGCGCACCGACATTCTGCCCCGCCCCGCGTGGCGCTCCGTGCTGTTGTGGGGTGGCGGCGCAGGTTAGACTGATCGCGGGAACGCCGGAGTAATTGCCCGGCTTGACGGTTCGGGCGGCGGTGGTGTGGCTCACCTGTCCACCATCCCGCCCGGATCGGCCCGAGAAAGACAGGTGAACTGTGAACACGCCCGAGACCGTCGATTTTCGGCTCACGAATCTGCACGCGCGCCTCACCGCTCTGGACGTCAAGGCACCAGCGGACAAAGACGAGATGATGCGGTTGAACCACGATCTGCAAGCCGATTGCACGGACTGCGAGCAGATCATTGCCGACGTGCTGCGGGACTGGGTCGAAGTGCTCACCGCCAGCGACAAACAGGCCCTTCTATCCGGCGGCGGGGCGGTCACCAATATGCGCGGCCTCCTGATGATTTCGGGGGGCAGCGGTTGGGATTTTCAGCGACCAAGATTGGGGACCCAGATGATGAATGGGCAGGCGACCACCGACGACGTTGTGCGCCGATGGGATGAGTTGCTTGCCTCCATTAGCCGGGGTGCAACGTCGGCTCATGCAATGTGGCATAGGATGCAGTCGCCGGATCAAGTCGATGCTGGCCCTGCCGGCGCGGGGTTGGTGACACAGGTCCGCGATGACCCGACGCTGAGCGAACGGCAGCAGAATATCTTGCAGGCCGGAAAGCCAGTTCAAGAAAATAGTAGGGGACGGACTTGGCGACGCAGCGGAGACGCACGGAAGAAAAAACGCAATCGGGATAGAGATTGGGGCGATACCGATCTGGCAGCTATGGCTTGGGTAGTGGTTCAGGGGAACGAAGGCAGGACGCCAACCATTGCCGGAGTGGCCAAACAATTCAGGGTGTCTGTTTCGGCATTATCTGGGAAACGATGCAAAATGCCCAAGACTGCTCAAAAGATTAAAGAGCTACGCGATAGGGATTCAGCTTCTAAACGGGATGTAATTGCGCTCACCGATAATCTTGAGGACGTGATAGATCCAGCGGAACACGGGGAACGTTCCAAAGTGTGCGTTCGCGGGGTGCGTTCGCTAAATAGAGAATGTGATTGAGAATACCAGAATCGTAATTCTGAGCGGTAAATATAGGCCATTCACAAATCGCTGAGAATATTGAACGCCTTTGGGTACAGGGGCCGCATGGTGCGGCTGCTGAATACCGAAAGGCGGTCTTTATGACCTGCAACTTTGCAACGCCCCAGGCGGTAACGCCTGGGCGAATCGCACACCGGCTTGGGGAGCCGCTGCATCGGGTGTTGAACGTCCTGAGCACCCGTAAATATATTATCCCTGTTGCCCGTGCCGGGCGACTTCGTTTGTACAAGTTAGAGGCCATTGCCCAGGTGCGGCATGAGCTTAACGCGATGGATGCCCGGCGAGCCGGTAAGGCGGTGTCACGATGACGCCGACTATCGAAAACACCGCATCAAGACTCGTCGGTATCAACGACGTCGCCGGGCCGATGATCAAGATCAGTAAGCGGGCATGGCTGCGCCTCTGTGAGGAGGGTAAAGCACCCTGGGGCGTTAAGCTGGGGGCACGGCGGCTGTGGGACCGCGCCGAGCTGGAGTGTTGGATCAGTCATGGTTGCCCCGCGGTTCACGCTGGAAGGGGGGCGAAATGACCCCCGTGACACTTCAACGCGAAGGTGAGCGGCTGAAACTTGGCGCGTTTGCGATCCTGTCGGCGCGTCGTGAAAGCCTCATCCGCCGCGCCCGGCGCGCCTTATTGGCATCGCTCCTTCAGGGGGGCGATACGGTCACCATTGACGAAGTTCGCGCCGTGGTGCCCGTGCCGGATGGCATCAACCCCAAGGCATTCGGGCCGGTGCCGTTCGAACTGGCCGCGGCGGGCATCATTGTGGCCGATGGCTTCGTGCAGAGTGCCCGGCCTGAGGCGCACGCCCGTCCCGTAAAGCGGTGGCGTCTGGTGGATCGGGCGGCGGCGGCGAATTGGCTGGCGATTCATCCAGAACTGGCAGATCCTGCAACTCCTGCCGCAACCGACCTCTTCGGGGAGGTGTGGACATGAGATCAGAATCATGGAATCCACTGCTCAAGAGCTATCCCGATAGCGAGAAGGTCAACGCCGTGAGTATCGGCGCCGAGACGTTGTATACCAGGCTGATCGCCCAGAGCGACGACGCCGGGCACTACTACGGGGATGCGAGCTGGGTGCTTGCCAAGCTGTACACGGCTCGCATGGTGCGCGGGGAGGTGGCCGGCCCCGAGGTTGGAAGATGGCTGGACGAACTGGAGCGTGCCGGGCTGATCCTTCGGTACGACGCGGCCGAGGCGACGTACCTGGAACTGGTCAAATGCAAAAAGTGCTTGCGTCGCGACACGAAAGGGGAAATGCGCTTCCCCGCTCGTGAGGATGCCGGCACAGAGCCGGGCCGTATTCGTGACGAGTCCGTTACGGAGCGGGGCCACACTCGTAACGAATCCGGGCCGCTAAACCAAGACCCAGACCCACACGCAGACCCAGACCCAGACCTACAGAAGGCACCGCCTCCGGCGGCTCAACCTGCTGTGAAGGCCTTGTCGGTGGACATTCCGCAGGAACTACAGACGGATGGCTTTCGGCAGGCATGGGAAACCTGGCAGACTCATCGGCGGGAAATCCGCAAGGCACTCACAAGGTTGACGGCCAGTCGCCAATTGGCGGACCTGGCCGGGATGGGTGAAGTCCGCGCCATCGCGGCAGTTGAGCACTCCATCAAGAACGGCTGGACCGGACTATTCGAGGAGAAAAATCATGGAAACCAGAAGCAACAACGACAAGCCGACAAGGCTGGACGAGAGTTTGCCGAAGATATTAAGCTCCGATGAGGTGACCGCGTACTTCCAGAGCATGCCCGTGGCCACACCGGAGTGGGACTACGCGGAACTGCCGAGGCGGTATTGGACGCACAGCGGCGTGCCTCAGCTCCACGTCGAGGGCCTGCGCCGGATCGCTGAGCCTGATGATGCGGATGAACGGGCCGCGAAGTGGTGGCGGGCGCTGATCGCCGTCGGCAAGGCCTTGGACAGCAACGGCATTGTCGCGCTGCTGGGCAACCGTGGTTGTGGCAAGACTCAGATTGCGAGCAAGATCATCCAGGACAACTGCCTGCGGCGCAGAGTTCCGAGCATCTACCGCCGGCTCGGCGACGTTTACGGCGATATTCGGGCCGCCTACAACATCCGGGGGCTGTCAGAAGCTTCGATTCTCGACCGCTTAGCCAGGTATGGGCTGCTTGTGCTGGACGAATGCCATGAACGTGCTGGTTCGGACTTTGAGGCACGCACATTGGCGCGATTGATCGACAGCAGGTACACGGTCATGAAACCGACCCTGTTGATCTCTAACGAGATGCTGGATGCGTTCACGGAGAGTATGGGGCCGTCTGTCGCGGATCGACTCCGAGAGAACGGAAAGGTGATCGTCTGCCGTTGGACGAGCTTTCGTGAACCGCAGGACAGCGTCATTGAGATGATCGAGTGAAAGAATCCCCTTGACGCCGGGGCAGAATAGTTGATAATAAGCAAGCATGAGTGACGCACGGACGATGACTGAGGTGTTGAGGCAAGCAGTGAAGCAGGGTGGGCAATCCCGTTATGCGATCTCCAAGGCAACAGGCATTCAGCAATCTTCCCTCATGCGGTTCATGGACGGCAGCACGTCGCTGCGGCTGGATAAGGCGGATGCCTTGGCGGCCTACTTTGGGCTGGTGCTGGTGAACAAGGACAGGTGAATCATGGCAAGCATCATTGGTTATGACGGCGGTTTGAAACGGATTGACTTTGTGCCGACTCCCAACGGGCAGCGCAAATCGCTTCGCCTGGGCAGGGTGAGCGTGAAGGTCGCCGAAGTGTGGCAGGCCAAGATCGAGGCGATCATCGGCGACAAGAACGCCAACAGGCCGCATGACGCGGAAGTGTCGAAGTGGCTGGGCGGTCTGGATGAATCCATGCTTGCCCGGATGCGAGCCGGCGGGCTGGCCGACGGGGTGGGGCTGTCAGCGGTGACGCTGGGGGCGTTCATGGAGCAATTCTTCGCGGCGCTTCCTGGCAAAGACGCAACCCGGATCAGCTATGGCAATGTGCGGCGGAATCTTGAAGGCTACTTCGCCACAACGCGGACCATGGGAAGCATCACGGCGGCGGATGCCGACGGTTGGCGGGCCTGGCTCACGGATACTGAGAAGCTATGCCAACCGACCGTATCCCGCCGGGTGATTGCAGCGCGGACGATGTGGCGCAAAGCAATGCGATGGAAACTGGTAGGGGAGAACGTCTTTGAAGGCGTGAAGGCGGGGCAGCAGGTCAATGAGTCGCGGAAGTTCTTTGTATCCCGTGCCGTGGCCGATGCGGTGCTCCAGGCGTGCCCGGATACCCAATGGCGGCTGATCTTCGCCCTGAGCCGCTACGGCGGTCTGCGGTGCCCCAGCGAGCATCTGGCGCTGCAATGGCAGGATGTGGATTTTGATCGCCGCCGGATCGTGGTGCGGTCCTGCAAGACTGAGCATCACGACGGTGGGGCGATGCGGACCATTCCTCTTTTCCCCGAGCTTGAGAAGCTTCTGTTGCGGGCATTTGCCGAAGCGCCGGAAGGCAACGCCCATGTGATCCTCTGCCGGAATCCCGGCATTAACTGGCGGACACAGTTGCAGCGCATTATCCGCAAGGCGAAGGTTGAGTGCTGGCCGAAGCTATTTCACAACCTGCGGGCGAGCCGGGAAAGTGAGTTGATGCGGGATTATGACCTGGCGACCGTCTGCAAGTGGATCGGCCATTCTCCCGCCGTGGCCGCAAAGCACTACGCGGTATCGGTTGACCTGAACGGCGACTTCCGCCGGGCAGCGGGTATCGCGGAACCGGGTGCAGTAGAGGCGCAGCGAAATGCGCAGCAGTCAGCGGCGGTTAGCAATTGTCAGCAAATGTCAGAGGATGGGGCAGATAACGAAAAAGCCCCGGAAAACCGGGGCTTTGACGTATCCTGTCATGTGCCTGCAAAGCCTGACTTTGCAGCGGGATGGGCGTTACAGGGCTCGAACCTGTGACCCCCAGCGTGTCATGCTGGTGCGCTAGCCAACTGCGCCAAACGCCCGTCTTGTCGACTCTGTTGAGCCAACGCAGGATAGTATAGCCACCAGACGGTGGCAGGCAAGTGCGGCGGCGATATTGACTGCGGCGACGATATCGGCCGCTATGCCGTGGCCTGCTGCAGCTTGCGGAGGATTCCGTCGGGCTCGGCCACGCCGGCGGCGACGATGGCGTCGGCGCGGGGCTGGGTGTTGGCGACGGCGTAGATCCGCAGCTCGTCGGCGTTGCCCGAAGGGCGGACGTGGGCGACGTCGCCGCTGGCGAAGTACAGGCGGAGCCCGTCGATGTAGTTCATGCGCTGCAGCGCGCCGAAGCCGTCGGCGGGAGTGAAGAAGCTGGCGAGGGTCTGCTGGATCGTTCGCATCTGACTCACCATGGCGGCCAAGGCCGGCAGCGGGGCGCCGGCTGCGTCCAGGAGTTGCAGGCGGTCCGGGCTGAAGAGCACGTCGGCGATGGTCGGATCGGTGGGCGTGAAAGTCGTTACGATTTTCTGGCTTACCGGGCGGGGGAAGTTTCGCAGGAGGCTGGCGCGGCTGAAGCGGCGGGGGAGCGCATCAAAGGTCTGGGATAGCGTAAGGCCGCTGGCGGCCGCGCTGAACAGGACGCCGAGGATGGGGAGGATGGCATCGCGGGTGGGCAGGGCCTTGAGCGTCTTGCCGTAGCGGGTGATGTCGCTACCGGTGAGGAAGCCGCCGTTGGCTTCCCAGCCGCAGATGGCGAGGCGGCCTTTGGCGCGGGCCTTGTCCATGCCGGCGATGACGAAGGGGGAGCCGATGCGGGTCTTGGGCTCGACGATGTCCTTGAGGGCGCCGAGGTCGACGGCGTCGTTGCAGGTAATCGGGACGACCACGGCGTCCGCGTTGAGATACTCGGCGACCACCATGCCAACGAGATCGCCGCCGAAGAAGCGGACATGGCAGGGCGAGGCGGGGTTGCCGGTGGGGTCGACGGCGAGGATCAGGGGGCGGTCGCTGTCGCCGTCGGTGGAGACGACGGCGTGGATCGGGCCCTGGCGTTTCCACGCCTCGTCGGCGAGCTGCTGGATCGTGGCGAGTTGGGCGGCGTCGATGGCTTCGGTGTCGATGGGGACGAAGGTGTCGCTGCGGCCGGCGGGGATCACCTCCGCGCCCAGGCGACGAAGGATCTCATCGAGCAGGTCTCGGCCGACGGCGGAGTGATGGTAGGCGAGCAGGCGCATGCCGGCGAGGGTTTGGCCGGCGAAGAAGCTGGTGTAGCGGCGGATATAGGCTTCGGCGGCGTCGGGGCATTCGGGGGCCAGGGGGCGCGAGCCGGTCTTGAGTGAGCCATCCCCGGCGAAGAGGGACTGCCCGAATGGCTGGGCGTAGAGGCGGGCTCGGACCAGCTCGACCCGGGCGTTGATCGGGGCTTCATCGTCTTTGAGCAGTTCGCCTTTAGCGGAGTTGGTCTTGTAGCCGTTTCGCTCGAAGGGGATGTGGCTGCCGGTGATCATCATGCTGCCCTGGCATCGCTCAAGGGCGAAGCTGGTGAGGGCGGGCGTGGGGAGGCGGCCGAGGTTGACGGGCTGCATGCCAGCGTCGGCGATGGCGCGCTGGATGGCCTGGGCGAGTTCGCCGCGGCCGCCCTGGGCGGGGACGAACTGGCAGGAACTGGGCCGCAGGTCGCAGGCGTAGTAGAAGGCCTCGCCTTTGCGGATGCCGCCTTTGTCGGCCGGGAGGTCCTGGAGGTATTCCAACTCCGCGAGGGCATTAATGTAGATCTCAAGCTGGGTGAGATGGACGACTTCGCCGCGCCGGCCACTGGTGCCGAAGCGCAGGGGCTGCGGCTCGTAACTCAGGGCCGACCGTAGCGAGGGCGCGGTAACAGGTTCTGTGACTGTCATGGGTGCGTATATTGGTCAGCGAATCGGCCGGGTCAAATCCTGGGGTCGATGCGCAGGGACTGAACTGCGCCGGGCGCTCGTGTGCTGCGGCCGAAGTCCATCAACATGGGTGGCATGCTCAGGCCGGTACTCCGGAATGAGCATGGGCTAACGAGCATGGTCATCTCGGAGTACCGATGTGGCCATGCCACCCCGATTTTAGGTTGGCATCAAAGCGACACAGTACACGACGGGGCGATGTTGCCTCGTCGGGCACGGAGGTCGCAGCGCCCGGAACTCACGGCTGCAGGACAGCCTGCAGTTCAATGGGCGTGGCCGAGAGTGCCTGCGAGACGGGGCAGCCGGTCTTGGCTTCCAGTGCGATTTTCTGAAAGGCGGCGTCGTCAATGCCGGGGATGCGGGCCTGGGTGTAAAGCTTGATCTGGGTGATTTTGAAGCCGGCGCCGACCTTCTCGACGGTGACCTTGGCGATGGTGTGGACGCGCTCGGGGCGGAAGCCGGCCGCGCCCAGCATGGCACTGAGGGCCATGGAGAAGCAGCCAGCATGGGCGGCCGCGATGAGTTCCTCAGGGTTGGTCCCGGGGGCTTCCTCGAAGCGGGTGGCGAAGGAGTAGGTTCCCTGAAATGCGCCGCTATCGAGTTTGAGCGAGCCTTTTCCCTGTTTGAGATCGCCTTCCCATGTGGCTTGAGCGCCGCGTATCGGCATAAGAGCCTCCTTCGTTTGTTAAGCTGTTGTAGTGACGATACCCGGTGGCGGTGGATTGTGGCAATGCCGAAAGCGGCGGGGGGGGCGACAGCGGGTGGGTTGCACAGTGGCCCGGCCGCCCCGGCCGGAGCCTTCGGGGATGTACCACGATGCTTGCCGGTGAGGTTGGCACCCCAACTCAAACAGACGCCACTACGTACTGTTCCACACAACATGTGTAGAACAACCAGGGCAACGCCCCAGGAACTCCCGGGCGGCCCACCACCAAAGCTCTGGAAGACCGACACAACTTCTCATCGCCTAACCTCGCCGAGGGCACCCTCATCAGCGACGTCAAAGTCGACCCCGAGACCTGCACCGACGCAGTGCATCAACCCTCAACCGGATTCTCGATATCTCGAACCGGGCGCCGACCCAGCGGAGGTTGCAGTTCACGAATATCGCGCAGAGGAACGTCGGTCGGCAGGTTGCTGGATGCGATCTTCAACGTGCCCACGCGTTGCGAGAGATAGATTCCCGAGTGGCCGCTGAACAGGTACGCGATGAAACAGGCTGCGGCGATATACACCACGTGGTTCGCCCCGAACAGCTCAATCCCCATCAGCGTGCATGCCAGCGGCGTGTTGGATGCTCCGGCAAACACCGCGACAAAGCCCAGCCCTGCAAATAGGTCCGGCGGGGCGCCCAACGCCAGTGCCAGCACATTGCCCAGGGTTGCTCCGATGAAAAACAGCGGCGTCACCTCGCCGCCTTTGAATCCGCAGCTCAGGGTGATCGCGGTGAACAGGATCTTCCACCACCAGCTCCAGACATGCGCGCCGCCCGGCGCGAACGATGACAGAATCGTCACAGCGCCAGAATCCGGCGAGCTCACCCCCAGGCCCAGATAGTCCCGCGTTCCCACCAGATACACCAGCGCGATCACAATCGCTCCGCCGACCATTGGCCGGAGCATCGGCGAGGGAATCGCCCGCTTGAAGATGCGCCCCAGGCCGTGCGTCAGTTCCGAAAAGACCACGCTCGCCAGGCCAAACGCGACGGCCGCCGCCGCCACCTTGGTCAGCAGTATCCAGTTCAGCGGTGCCGAAGCCAGTGTGATGTGGTACGGCGTGTGGTGAATCCCCCACGCCGTGCAGGACCAGTCGCCAATGAGGCTGGCGATCAGGCACGGCACAATCGCTTCGTAGCTGATCCGGCCCATCGCAAGGACTTCCATCGCGAACACCGCCCCGGCCACCGGCGTCCCAAATACTCCGCCAAATCCGGCCGCAACCCCCGTCATCAGCAGGATGCGGACATCCTCCCGCTCCAGTCGCAGCCACCGGCCAACCGTGCTGGCGATGCTTCCACCCATCTGCACCGCCGTGCCCTCGCGCCCCGCCGACCCGCCGAAGAGGTGGGTGAGAACTGTCCCCAGGAGAATCAAGGGGGCCATCCGCAGCGGGACACCGGCATCCGGCTCGTGGATCTCCTCCACGATCAGGTTATTGCCCCCCTCCACAGAACGGCCCAGTGTGTGATAGAGCCACCCCACGCCGAGGCCCGCCACGGGCAACAGCCACAGCAGCCACGGATGATCCCATCGTGCCTGCGTCGCCAGGTCCAGGGTCCAGAGAAATAGCGCACAGGCCGATCCAACCGCGCCGGCGGCCAGTCCTGCGATCAACGTCCATTTCAGCACATAAGCAGCGAGCCAAACCTGCTCGCGCGGATTCCACCGAAAGGGCATACAAGCTCCTCTGTGCACCGGACGGCCTTGGTCAGTCGGGGAAATCGCGCTACGGCTCGCGTTAGCTGACCGCGCGCAACCCCACGAATAACTTCGTAGGAGTCATCAGCGCGGTCCCAATCGGCAGGATCAGTCACCGGCAGTTGTGGCGAACTCCATCGCCGTCACATTTTTCGGACATCAAAAAGATACTCCACGCCGCTTCATTCTGTCAAGATGGTCAGCCCGCAGCGAACATGCGGGCGTGCCTGTTTTGTCGGGCAGATGCAAGTCGCGCGTCAGCGGCTGGTTGGAGCGAATACGGTGCTGAAAGAGGTGTCGCCCTTTCAGGGCTCATTCAGGGTGAATGGTTCTAACCCAGGGCTGCGCGAGTACGCTTACCCTGGGCTCAAGAATGCCGCCCCGTTGGGGCTAAGAAATCGCGTGCCCGGAAAAACGGGCACGCCCAGGGTACCTCCGGGAGAGGATCCCTGGAGTGCGGTAAGCTTCTTACCGCTTTACCGAGGCGAGCTTCTCGCCGGGAGGGCGGTGCAGCAGAGCAGGCCATGCATCGTCACTAACTGCTTGCCACAAGGAGCCGATCGGTATTCCTCCCGCCGACGAGGTCGGCTCGTCAAAGCTGCGAGAAGCTCGCAGCACTCCAAATCGCCTTAAGTGTCCTGCACCCCGATCAGCCCCCTCGCCC
>JBBQTU010000023.1:0-28462 GCA_038213005.1 Tepidisphaerales bacterium
CCATGCCGGGAAGATACGACAAGCCTGCCCGTATGTCAATGTTATTTTCGCTGTATTGTATTTTGTGGTGTTTATGGGATTCCAAGGGGAACGCAGCCAGTGCGTTTAT
The DNA here is from genome assembly GCA_038213005.1 of Tepidisphaerales bacterium. GTDB lineage: Bacteria > Planctomycetota > Phycisphaerae > Tepidisphaerales > Tepidisphaeraceae > JBBQTU01. The sequence continues at coordinate 110 of JBBQTU010000023.1, forward strand.
CACTTTCGAGCCGCTTTCGCATATCGGCTCCCTCCTTCGCCACGCATCGCGTGCTCCAGGCCCAATGCCTCGACCGTCTGTGCCGTCCAGCCATCATCGCCGAGCGCCCAACCGCGGGAAAGGGTCAGGTCCCAGCGTGGCCGCTCCTTCTTGCTCGTTACCGCATCCACTGGATCCATCCAATTCGCCGGGCGGGGCCTCGGCCCGAAAAACGACACATGTCTCACATTCGACTTGACCCGTCCATATCCCTATCCTATACTCACCACGATTAGGCGTCGCGCCGAGCGTGCGCGCCGACCATGGTGCTCTTTGATAAGTGAATATCCGGCCATTAACCGCCGGAAATCGCATCAGCCAGGTCCGAAATGGCCCCTCCAAGGTAAATACCTAACAGGTGATATTATGCTCTTGGCGCGCGTTACCTTCTGCGTTCTACGTTTTACGCTCTTCCCCACCCGTCCCGTCCCGATGCGACTTACATTCAATCGCCTCGGCGACACGAAACTCGCGCGTCTTCCCCCGGAATCGCACGTAAGTCTTTGTCAGCACTGCTCTCCCGACCCCCCTCCCCCCTACCCCTGAACAACGTGCGCATCTTGCCCATTAGATCGCACGTAAGTCTACCGAAGATCGGAGCGGGAGAAGGGCTGGTGAATCGAGAGTGGGGGGGGGAGTCCTGCGGCTGGGTGTGCGGGGAACGGCTATGATGGAGAGTGTCTGTCACCTACACGCACGGGAAGGAGCCGTTCATGCTGGAAACTGCCGAGGTTGGTCAGTCGTTGAGCCGTCAGGCGTATGACAAGATCGTACCGGACCTGCGGACGAAGCTTGTGCAGACGCAAGTGGCGCTGAGTGATGCGGGGTTTCCGGTCATCGTGATCGTCAGCGGAGACGATCTAGCGGGACGGCACGAGGTGGTGGATCTGCTGAGTGAGTGGATGGACCCGCGTTTCATTGACACGCGTTCGTTTGGCGAGCCCTGCGCCGATGACCAAGCCCATCCGGCGTTCTGGCGGTATTGGCGGGCGCTGCCGCCGGCGGGGCGGATGGCGGTGCTGACAAGTGCCTGGGGCACGCGTCTACTCACCGAGCAGTTGACGGGCGGGTTTGGCCGGAAGCAGGCGGCGCAGTTCGCGACGGAGGCTCGCGCGTTTGAGACGACGCTGGTGGCCGAGGGCGCGCTGATCCTGAAAGTGTATCTGCATGTGCCGCTGAAGAAACTGCGCAAGCAGGCTGCGGACTTTCAGAACCCGCTGCACCTGGTGGAGGTGGAGATTCTTCGCCGATACGTTCGCAAGCACACGCGGCGCGCCATGACGCTGATCGAGCAGACGCTGGCCCAGACGACGATTCCGCAGTGCCCGTGGAATCTGATCGAGAGCACGGACCGGCGATTCCGCAACGTGGCGGTCGCCCGGCTAGTGCTGGACGGGATCAACGAGCACATCAAGCAGCGTGCGGCGGCGAAGCCCAAGCCGAGCCCAGCGAGCGTAAAGGTCAGTTCGGCAGTGGCGGCGGCGGGCGCGCCGGTTCCCGCAAGGACGATCCTGAGCACCGTGGATCTTTCGCTGAAGATCTCCGACTCGGAATATCAGCGTCGCATGGCGGGGTTTCGTGCGCAACTGAACGACCTTGTGATCAAGGCCCGCAAGAAGAAGGTGGGCGTCGTCGCGGCATTCGAAGGGTGGGACGCGTCCGGGAAGGGGGGCACGATCCGCCGGCTGGTGCAGAGCATGAGCGCTCCGTTGTATAGGGTGATCCCGATCGCGGCGCCGACGGCGGAGGAGCGTGCGCAACACTATCTCTGGCGGTTCTGGCGGCAGATTCCACCGCGTGGGGGGTTTGTGGTGTTTGATCGCACGTGGTACGGCCGGGTGCTGGTGGAGCGTGTGGAGGGTTTTGCCACTCAGGAGCAATGGAGCCGGGCCTATGAGGAGATCAACGATTTCGAGCGTCAGCTCACGGATGACAAGAGGGTCGTGCTGAAGTTCTGGCTGCATATCAGCAAGGACGAGCAGCTTCGCCGATTTAAGGAGCGCGAGAGGATTCCCTTCAAGCGGTTCAAGATCGGGCCGGACGACTATCGCAACCGCGGGAAGTGGGACCAGTACGAGCTGGCGGTGAACGAGATGATCGCCCGCACCAGCACGCCGACCGCGCCGTGGAATATTGTTCCCAGCAACGACAAGGACTATGCGCGCGTGCACGTGATTCAGTCGGTGGTCGATGCGCTGGAGCGGGCGCTGTGAAGGCGGGAGGTGGCGCAGCAGCGCCGACTCATTAAAGGCTGACGACCTCGACGTCCATGCGGCTCTTCACAACGTGTACGCCGCGAAGCATGGCATCAATCGCATCCAGCGTTGGGGCTGCGAAATACCGTTCACCGCACTCTGGGCAGACCTCGGCAGCCACATTCTCCACCACATACCACCTGCCATCCAGGCGGTGATGCTTGGTAACTTGCCTGGCCACGGTCTGGGCATTGTCAAATTCGCAGGTCATACAACTAATCCTTGGCATAGACAGTAATGACTATCAAGCCATTCAATGCCCGAAGCCCCGCGACAAGGCCGGAGTCGGTCTTCTGTCGTGGTTGACGGGCCAGCGGCCACAGCGTCAGTCGCCCTCACCCTTCCTCGGTCTGTTTGAGACGGGCGATGACCGCGAAATCTTCCAGGGTGGTGACGTCTCCTTTGATGTCGCCACTGGCGGCGAGTTCCTTCAGCAGTCGGCGCATGATCTTGCCGCTGCGGGTTTTGGGCAAGGACTCGGTGAAGCGGATGACATCGGGTTTGGCGATGCCGCCGATCTGTTTGCCGACCCAGTTGATGAGTTCCTGGTTGAGTTCTGGCGTCGCCTTGCGTCCGCATTCCAGGGTGACGAAGGCGGCGATGCCCGTGCCTTTGATCTCGTGGGGGATAGGAACGACGGCCGCCTCGGCGACGGCTTCGTGGGCGACCAGGGCGCTTTCGATCTCGGCGGTGCCCAGGCGGTGGCCGGAGACGTTGATGACGTCATCGACCCGGCCCATGAGCCAGAAGTAGCCATCGGCATCGCGGCGGGCGCCGTCGCCGGTGAAGTAGCAGCCGGGGACGTCGTTCCAGTATTGGCGGGCGAAGCGGTCAGGGTCGTTGAGGATGCCGCGGAGCATGGACGGCCAGGGTTTGCGAATCACCAGCAGGCCGCCGCTGTTGGGGGGTAGATCATTGCCCTCGCGATCGACGACGGCGGCCTCGATGCCGAAGAAGGGGAGTGTGGCGGTGCCGGGCTTGGTGGGGGTGGCGCCCGGGAGCGGGGTGATCATGATCATGCCGGTTTCGGTCTGCCACCAGGTATCGACGATGGGGCAGCGGGCGTCGCCGATGACCTGGTGATACCACATCCAGGCCTCGGGGTTGATCGGTTCGCCGACGGTGCCCAGCACGCGGAGCGAGGAGAGGTCGTACTTGTCGGGGATTTCGCGGCCGGCCCGCATGAAGGCGCGGATGGCGGTTGGGGCGGTGTAGAAGATGCTGATCTGGTGGCGCTGGACCATCGACCAGAAGCGGCCGAAGTCGGGGAAGTTGGGGGCGCCTTCGTACAGGAAGACAGTTGCGCCGTTGCTCAGCGGGCCGTAGACGACGTAACTGTGGCCGGTGATCCAGCCGATGTCGGCGGTACACCAGTAGATGTCCTGGTCGTGCAGGTCAAAGACATACTTGGACGTGAGGTGTGTGCCGACGAGGTAGCCGCCGGTGGTGTGGATGATCCCCTTGGGTTTGCCAGTGGATCCGCTGGTGTAGAGGATGAAAAGCGGATCTTCGCTGTCCATGGGCTCGGGGTCGCACTCGGTGGGCTGATCCTTGATCACGTCGTCCCACCAGAGATCCCGGCCGCCTTGCATGGGGACTTCGTTGCCGGCGTGTTTGAGGACGATCACCTTCTTGACGATGGATGTCCTGGTGAGCGCCTCATCGACGTTGGCCTTGAGCGGGACGACCTGTCCGCGGCGGAATCCGCCGTCGGCGGTGAGGATGTAATGCGACTGGGCATCCTCTACGCGGTCCAGGATCGCCTGGCTGGAGAAGCCGCCGAAGATGACGCAGTGGGGAGCGCCGATCAGGGCGCAGGCGAGCATTGCCACAACCGCTTCGGGCACCAGGGGCATGTAGATTGTCACGCGGTCGCCTTTGGTGATGCCCTGCTGGCGGAGGCCACTGGCGAACTGCGCGACCATTTCGCCGAGTTGGCTGTAGGTGATGCGCCGGATCTCGCCGGCGCCGTCTTCGCTCCTGGCGGGCTCGCCTTCCCAGAGGAGGGCAACCTTATTGCCGCGACCAAGTTCAACCTGGCGGTCGACGCAGTTGACGGCGGCGTTGGTCTTTCCGCCGACGAACCATTTGGCGTAGGGGCTCTCCCATTCCAGCACCTTGGCCCATCGCTGGGTCCAGAACAGTTCGGAGGCGGCCTTGCCCCAGAAACGTTCGGGGTCGGCGATGGACTCCTTGTAGAGTCGCTGGTAGTCCTCCATCGAGCGGATGTGGGCCTCGTCTGAGAACGTAGGCGAAGGAGGGAAGACGCGGGTTTCAATCATGATCGAGTCGATCCCGGTAGCGCCGTCAGTCATGAGAGGGCTCCTTGTCTTCCGCAATTGACAGGTGATTGTAGGCAAGCAGGCGCGGCCTTGTGCGGGTGATCCGGTCAATGGAAGTCGCGAGAGGGGGCGTTGAGGTCGATCAGCAGATGGTTCAGGTTGAACAGGCGCTTGGCCAGCACGTGGATGACCTGGCCCTGGCGTTCGACATAGCCGTCGGCCTGGAGGAAGGTGGCAGACCGCGCGGCATCGCGGTAACGCTCGTAGACGTCGGGCTTGATGATCAGGTTGGCGATGCCGGTCTCATCTTCGATGGTGCAGAAGACGATGCCGGCGGCCGTGGCGGGGCGCTGGCGAACCAGGACGACGCCGGCAACCTTGACCCAGTGGCCACGCGGCAGGTCGGCCAGGTCCTTGGCGCGGACGATACGCTGGGCATCAAGCTGCTCGCGGACCAGCGCGGCCGGGTGACTCTTGAGGGACAGACCGGTGGTGGCGTAGTCGGTCATGACTTCGCGGGAGAGGGGCATGGGGGGAAGAAGCGACGGGGCGACGGAGCGACGAAGCGACGAAGGGGAAGAGGCGGCCGATGCGGGAGCAGCAGTTGATTGTTGATTGTTGATTGAGTCGGGTTCTGGGGTCTCTTCCGATATGGAGTCGTCAAACAGGGGATAGGCTTCGTCAGACAGCGCCATGACTTGCCAGAGGGCTTCGCGACGGGGCAGGCCGAGGCTGGCGAAGGCGTCCGCTTCAGCCAGCGTGGTGAGTACCTTCTTGGATAGCCCCGTCAGACGGTGAAGGTGGTCGACGGAGACGAAGCTGCCGACATCCTGTCGCGCGGTGACAATGCGGTCCGCGGCCAACCTGCGGAGACCCTTTACCAGGCGGAAGCCAAGACGGAGGGCAGGAGGAAGGCACGAAGGCACGGAGGCACGAAGGCACGGAGGCGAAGAGCCGGCGGCCTCTCCTCTTCCCTCAGTCCCCTCGTACGTCGACCATTTGTTCCCTTCGTCGCCGTCTGGCACTTCGTCTCCTGCATTCCCTTCGTGCCTCCGTGCCTCCGTGCCTTCGTGCCTGTCTTCCAGCGTGCAATCCCAGGTACTGTGGTTGATGTCGGCCGGGCGGACTTCGACGTCGTGGTCGCGGACGTCTCGGATGATCTGGGCTGGGGCATAGAAACCCATGGGCTGGCTGTTGATCAAAGCGGCCGCGAATTCGGCGGGGTGGTAGTGCTTCAGCCATGCCGACGCGTAGACCAGTAGCGCGAATGAAGCCGCGTGGCTTTCGGGGAACCCGTATTCGCCAAAGCCGCGGATCTGGTGGAAACAGTACTCGGAAAACTCGACGGTGTAGCCGTTCTTTCGCATCCCTTCGAGAAACCGGGTGTGGAAACGGTCGATGGCCCCGTGACGCCGCCAGGCTGCCATCGCCCGGCGGAGTTGATCGGCTTCCTCGGCCGTGAACCCAGCGCCGACCATGGCGATACTCATGGCCTGCTCCTGGAACAGCGGAATCCCCAACGTTTTGGCAAGCACCTTACGAAGCGCCTCGCTGGGATACTCAACCGGCTCTTCGCCGTTTCTCCGTCGCAGATATGGGTGGACCATGTTTCCCTGGATCGGTCCGGGGCGGACGATGGCGACCTCGATCACAAGGTCATAGAAGCACTTGGGACGAAGGCGAGGAAGCATCGACATCTGCGCACGGGATTCGATTTGAAATACTCCGACGGTATCAGCATCGCTGATCATCTCGTAGACAGCGGGATCTTCGGCTGGGATCTGATAGAGCTCGCGAGGGATTGGAGCCGTGGAGGCATCGATCGTGTCTCTGTGTCTGCGTGGGTTGCTGTTGATCAGTGCCAGCGTCTTCGAGATACACGTTAGCATCCCTAACGCGAGGCAGTCGACCTTCAGGATGCCTAGCGCATCGATGTCGTTCTTGTCCCATTCGATCACCGTTCGGCCCGGCATGCTGGCGTTTTCGATGGGGACCATTTCGCACAGCGGGCGCTGGGTCATCACCATGCCGCCGACGTGCTGGCTGAGATGACGGGGGAACCCCAGAAGTTCGGCCGTGATGTCGATCACCCGGCGGATGTGCGGGTTGGAGGGGTCCATGCCGATCTCGCGCAGACGGTCGTCGCTGATTGTGCCGCGATCCCACCAGTCGAGCCGCCCGGCCATCTGGTCGACCTGATCCAGCCCCAGGCCCATGGCCTTGCCGACATCGCGGACGGCCGACCGGCCACGATAGGTGATGACCTCGGCCGTCATGCCGGCGCGTTCACGGCCGTATTTCTCGTAGATGTATTGCAGCACCTCCTCGCGGCGTTCGTGCTCGAAATCGACGTCGATATCCGGCGGCTCGCCGCGGGCGGCGGAGATGAATCGCTCGAACAGCGTGTCAATACGGGTCGGATCGACGCTGGTGACGCCAATGCAGAAGCAGACGGCCGAGTTGGCGGCCGACCCGCGGCCCTGGCAGAGAATGCCTCGCGAGCGGGCGAAGCGGACGATGTCATAGACGGTCAGGAAGTAGGCTTCGTAGTGCAGTTGCTCGATGAGCTTCAGTTCGTGGACGAGGAGGTCGCGGACTTTTTTGGGGATCTGCTGATGGTTGATTGTTGATTGAGAGGCGGGGGTGGATGGGCCGTATCGCTCCGCAGCGCCTTGCCACGCAAGTGTCGCGAGATGGTCGATGGATTTCATGCCGGGAGGCGTGAGCTCGACGGGGTATTCGTAGCGTAGCTGGCCCAGGTCAAACTCAATCTGTTCAGCGATCTCCAGTCCGCGGCGGATGGCCTGTGGCTGATTGGCGAACATGCGGTGCATCTGCTCAGGGCTCTTCAGATGTCGCTCGGCGTTGGGGAAGAGGCGGAATCCGGCATCGTGGATGGTGCAGCCGTGGCGGACGCAGGTGAGAACATCCTGCAGTGCACGGCGCGATGAATCGTGATAATGAACGGCGTTGGTCGCCAGCAGCGGGATGGCGTAGTGGCGGGACAGTTCCACAGCGGCGTGGAGATCGCCCAGATCGTCGCTGCCATATAGGCGGGCGACGGCGATGGAGAGGCGTTTGCCCAGGGCGTCTTTAAGAGTTTCGATTGGAAATCTGAAAGTTGAGATGGCGGCGGCCGGGCCGGTGAGGGCTGCGAGCATGCCTTCCTGATGGTCGATGAAGTCGGCGAGGTTGAGTAGGCACTCGCCTTTGTCGGCACGGCGTTTACCCAGGGTGAGCAGGCGGCAGAGCCGGCCATAGGCTTCGCGATTGGTTGGATAGACCAGCAGGTCGGGGGCGTCGGTGAAGGTCAGATGCGTACCCACGATGAGCTTGGGCGCGGGGCCTTTGGAGGCGACTTCCTTGACGGCCTCCCAGGCGCGGACAACGCCGGCCAGCGAGTTGATATCGGTGATGGCGATGGCACGGTAGCCCAGTTCGGCCGCCCGGTAGACCAGTTCGTCGGCATGCGATGCACCGCGGAGGAAGCAGAAGTTGGTGACGACATCGAGTTCGGCGTAGGCGGAGGAAGAGCCATGGTCGCGCATTGGCGGAGCGGCGGGGGGATGGGGACGAAGTTTGTCTGATGAGATTTCGGGCATCGCTATCGCTCAGGCAAAGACGCCATGGAGGAACCAGCGGCCGGTCTCGTGAACGCGGAATATCCATTGCCGCCGGCCAGCCTCGTCTTCAACGTCAAAATAGTCCCGGGTCTTGTTGCGGCCTTCCCACCACTCGCCGGAGATGCGCTCCGGGCCAACCCAGTGGACCACGCGATGAAAACCATCCTCATCGCCAAACTGGATCGGCCGGCCGTCGCGGTCGTCCGATGGCGAAACGGTGACGCGAATCTCCTGCGGGATGGGCAGGAGCGTGAGGGGACGGTGAGGAGCCACGGAGGCACTGAGACACAGAGGAGCGTTTGAATCGGCCGTGTTGAAACGTGAGCCTCCACCTTCGATTGCTGGAAACGGGTGCCGCAGTTGATGCGCCAACTCTGTGCCTCCGTGACTCTGTGGTCCATCCACCGGTGTCAGCTTGAACGCATGTTCTGGAAGATGGGATTCGACGAGTTGCGCCTGCACGATCGAGTCGGGACCGAAGCGGATGCGGAGACGGTCGAGGGTCTCCTGCCACTGTTCCATACCGGCCTGCTGATCGGTTTCGACCATGCTGGCTTGTTGCTGCCCCAGCGTGTCCAGACGCGTGGCGGAAAGTTGCAGGCCGAGGAAAGCGGCGTCGAAATTGGGTTGGGCGATGTAACGCAGCGAGCGATCCGGCGACCCCTCTGCTCCCTCCCCCTTGGGGGAGGGTTGGGGAGGGGGTTGAATGCGAGGGCGCAACCCTTTGCTGGATGTACCCCGACGGGAAGAATGCCCAGGCGACGAACCGTGTTGCTGCTGTTGCTGCATCGCGCAGCAGAAGAGGTTGAGCAGGAGTCTGGGGTTGCGGGTGGGGCGGGAGAGTTGAAGCGAGAAACTCAGCGGCGGCTCGTCGGGACGGGGCAGCGTGATGCGCAGCTCGCGAAATCCCTGGCCGCGGCGGTAACACTCTTCGATCATCGGACACAGCACGCGTCGGAAGGCTTCCTCCATGGCTTCGGGCTGGCTCGCCGGGCCCTCAAAATCCATGCTGCCTTCGATAGGCCGGCCGCACGGCAGCGGCACCAGCGGCTCGGCGATCTCGCCAAGGGTCTGCCCGATCCGTTGCAGGATGCCCCGGCCCAATCGGGATGCGAGTTGATTCCGAGGCAGCTTGAGCAGTTGCCCAATCGTCTCGATGCCAAGCTGGTGTAGAAGATGCAGCGGATGATCGTCCAGGCGCAGGCAATCGATCGGCAGCGGGGCGAGGATGTCCCGGAGCGAAGCGGACTGCGTGACCGGGATGTTGCCGCCGGGGGAGAAGGTAAGGGCATAGGCGGCCGCGGGATTGGGCGCCACGGCCAGGCGGGCGAAGATGCGAAGTCGGGTGAGTATCTGTGCGATCGTACGAAGCAGAGCCTCCAGCCCGCCGAAGAGGTGTTCGCAGCCGGTGAGGTCGAGGTAAACAATGGCGGCAGGAAGCGCTCCGCTACGTCGCTGGGGTGACGAAGAGGGCGGCTGGCTGAAAAGGTCGGCGGCATCGCAGGTGGTCGTGGCGACCACGGGGGTGAATCGCATGAGATACCGGCCGAGGGATTCGATGCCTCGGGCATCATCGGCAGGCTGCCATGGATGGACCAGCAGATCAGTCGAGTGGATGCGGGCTTCGGTGAGGGTTTGGCCGGGATGGATGCCAAGGCGAAGGGCATCGGCGTCGGCCGCGACGACGATCTGGCGATTGGCGACGGCGTGGACGATCAGGAGATGGGGGGAGGTTGCTTGTTGATTGTTGATTGAGGGCGACGAAGCGGCCTCTTCAGCTCCCCCCTGACGTCTTTGGGAATCAGGCGACTGCCGTCGCAGGCGTCGGGCGAGTGAGTCGATGGGCCAGTTGAGCAGATGAATGCACAGTATGTGTTTCACGGGAGTACTCCAGATAGACACTCTGGCCAACGCAGTTGCCCGGCCCGTGGAGCAACTGGAGTTTCCAGCGTTGGATGGCGCGCTCGCCCGGGACAGGGGTGATCAGCCAGCGGGTTGCGGCGGCGTATACGCTCGATACCCGGCCGTGCGGGCGAATAAGAATTCCAACACCCCGGCCGGCTTCGGCGGCCAGTTGCAGCCGGCGAGCCTGAATCTGTGAGAGTCTGGAGCAACCGGCAACGACGACGCTCACGGCCGGACAAGCCAAACATTCGCCAATTAGTCTTATCTCATCATCGTCCGAATTGGGGTGGAGCAGATAGAGCTTGTCCAAGGGAAGTCCAAGTGCTTGTGCGGCCGGAGGATAGAAACGATGAGTCGGATCAGCCCAGACGATGATGGATGCCGAAGATGAGGGGATAGTGCCTTGGGGCGCGGAGGCTGCTGCGACGCGACCAGCGAAAAACGCCGGAAAAAACGCCGGTAAAACAGGGTATTCGTAGATAATCTCATGGATGGCTCCACGCGACAGGCCCGAATCAGGCAAGAGAGCATCGAGCTCCGGCAGGCCCATGTGGATCGCATGAGGATCATGCTGCACACTGCCGGGAGAGTCATCTCCCTGGCGGAGTTCGAGTAGCGAGCCATTCTGGACGGTTATGAACTTCACTCTAACAAACATTACAGACGTATACCGATCAAAAGTCAACCATTTTTATTTGGGTGTTCCTAACTATGGGTTGTTGCAGCAGTTAACGCGGCCTTCTTGATCGGGGCATATTGGCGAGGGCGAATCGGTTTTTGGGAAGGCCCTATGGAACAGCACCAGTCCCGGAATTTCAGCGTGCAGGATGAAGGAACATCGCATCGCCTATCATTGTTTGAGCCGCCCGGAGCGATGCGTTCGCTCTGGCTGACCGGGCTCTTTCGCAAGTGGTTCAACACACGGAGTAAGTCATGCGTTCGATCAAGGCAGTGGCGGCGATAGTGGCGGGATTGGCTTTGTCGGCAGTTGTCATCGCGGAAACTGGCGACAAACCGGCTCCGTCGACGACCGCCCCAACCACGCAAGCGGCGGCCGTCCCGATCAACAAATTCTGTCCGCTGAATCCGGATACCCCGGTGGACCCGACCGTCACGACCGTCTACCAGGGCAAGACCATCGGCTTCTGTTGCCCGGACTGCATCGCGGATTTCAAGAAGGATCCGGCCAAGTACATGAAAACGCTGAAGTGAGTCTTCGTCCCGGCAAAGACGGCCCACATGGCGGCGTGCTGAACTGGCGGACTGAGTGACATGCCGAAGGATTATGGCGTCTGAGTTGTGTAAGCGACAGTCCGGCCGGCGACTATGCACTGGCCAGTTCTGCGAGGCGCTTCGCGTTGGCCTGCATCCACATTACTTTGCGCTGGATCATCTGGAGGAAGGGGATCCCATCCAGCCGGCCGAAATTGCCGGTCGTGGCGATGGGCAGCACTGCCTCGGCGATCAGGGCCTCGACCATGAGCCAGGGGATTACGCGCAACTCGGCCTGCGACATGATCGTCACCTGTTCATAGCCTGCCACGAACTGCTTGAACCGCGTGTCATCGATGTGCTCAGGCCATTCAGAGACATCGCCCTCGCCGAAGATCACCGAGAACTGAAGGGCGCCGTTGGCGATGTCCAGGATCGGCTGCAGCAGGCGGGCCGAGTCGTAGTCGATAACGGCCGCGACGCGATTCTCGCGAAACAGCATGTTGCCGGGATGCCAGTCGGCATGGCAGACCCTCTTGGGCCAGTTCGCGATGCCCTCGGCATCGACGGCCGCCGCGGCTTCGTGGTACGAGTCGGTCAGGAACTTGCCCAGGGGAAGCCCGTCCTTCTGCTGAGCCAGGACCTTGGTGTTCAGCAGTCCCAGACCCGTCTCGATCACCGATGTGGCGTGATAACTGCCGGTGGGGGGCTGGTACTGGCTGCGGAAGTCCAGCAAGAGTTTGTGGAACAGCCCCAGTGTGTGGCCGCCGTCATGCGCAGCCTCGGCGGTCTGGGGAAAGCCCTGCCCGGGGATGAACTCGAACAGCTCGTAGACCCCCCCTCGCCACTGCAGCATGGAATTGTTGTCGCCGCGCGTACCAATCAGATGCGGCAGCGGAAACTGCTTGTTGGCAAGGTGAATCTGGATTGCGTGGGTAAACGCCACCTTAAAGGGGTCATCCCGCCCGCGGGCGCGGCGCTTGAGAAGAAACCGTCCCTGTTCGCTGGTGATCAGCAGCTTTGGGGCCTTGCGCGAGCCTCGGGCGTAGTCACCCACCTGATCCACAGGGCCAATATCGAAGTGCGACATGACCGCGACGCATTCCTCGAGGGTAAATGCTTCACGCTGCCCGGTTTGTCGCTGGGCGCTGCTCGCTACACTGCTGATGACTGCCGATTGCTGCATGGATCAACTATGGATTGTCTGGACGCCTGTCGCCCCACATGTGAAAGATGTCGGCTGACAACTTACCCGGCACCCGGCAAGTGTCAACCTCAAACTCAACCTCAAACTCAAAAGACTGGGCACGCAAGTCCCTTGTGGTCAAGTTCAGCAAAGAGACGCTACGCCAATGAGTTGCGCAAGTCGGCCGGCTTTACAGGCGACGTCGCGGGCTGCTTTGTGTATAATCCCGATTGAAGGGAGCGTGTCTGATGATGATGCCGAACATGTTGGCTTGGGGCCTGTCGATGCCCGAGATGATGCTGATCCTCATTGTGGCGCTGCTGCTGTTCGGCAAGCGACTGCCGGAGGTGGCACGCAGCATGGGCAAGAGCGTCGTCGAGTTTAAGAAGGGCATGAGCGAGGTCACCGAGAAAATGACCGACGTCGGCGAGCAGGCCCAGAGGACGATCGATGCTCCGCCGGTGGCGCCCGCGTCGGGTCCGGCCGCTCAGGCCCTTAAGTTTGATCCCTACACCGGCAAGCCGGTCCAGCCGACCGAAGCCAAAGTTTGATCCCGCTGCGGAGGTGCCTTATGCGGTACGGTCTGTGGGTTTGCGTGTTGAGCGCACTGCTGAGCTTCATGCCTTCCTGGTCGCAGGCGGCTCCGTCGGCGACCCGTGCCCTGAGTCGCGAACTGGATCAGGTCAAGCTGGACGCGATCCCCCTGGGCGAGGTGGTTACTCTGCTTACCGACGCCACCGGCGCCAACTTCCACATCAACTGGAAGGCCCTGCAGGCCGTCGGCGTGGATCGTACGACTGCGGTGACCTTGCATTTGCGGCATGTCACCGTTCGCAAGACCCTTTCGCTGATGCTCGAGCAGTTGTCAGCCACAGCGCCACTGTCGTTTTTCAACGATCAGGGTGTGATCGAAGTGACGACTCTCGAACTGGCCGACCTGGCCGTCATCACCAAGGTCTACAACGTCGAAGATCTGCTGATGGTGGCGCCTGAACTGGACCCCTCGGTCGGTCTGTTCGACAGCAATAGCCAGTCAACCAACAACGGCTCCTCGTCGTCACGGTCGTCGGGCTACAGTTCGGGTTCGAGTTCCAACTCGAATTCGCGCAGCACACGCCAGAGCTCACAGCGCAGCAGTTCATCCTCATCCCGCTCCAACCAGGGTTTCGGCTCTCCGTCGTCAGGGTCGGGAAACACCAGCGGGACGAATACAGATACCGAAACCCGTGAAGGCCGCCTCGCCGGGCTCGTTCAGTTGATCAAGGACACCGTCGAGCCGACCATCTGGAAAGAAAACGGCGGCACGGCCAGCATCAGCTCATTCAACGGGCACCTCATCATCACAGCTCCGAGGCGCGTCCACGAGCGCATCGGCGGGGCGATCGAGTAGACGGCATAGGTGCCGCAGCATCGGATCCGCTGTTGCCTGTTGACACACGATGCGCATGCTTTGCGTCTGGACGTGCCGCAGATCGCGGAGAGCCGTCTCTTGACCATCCCGCGCCGGGCGTCTGGATGTCGGCGGACTCTGCGGGTACTTTCTCACCGTGCCACCGAAATCATCGACTCTGATTCAAGCAAACACCCTGCGCGGGCAGTCAGGTCGGCTCCGCGTGGGGCTGATTCTCATCTGCGTTTTTGGCTTGGGCATCCGCGTGTTTCTCCATGTCGGGCGTGCCTGGCAAGGGGACGAATGGGGAAGCATCCTCGCATTGAGCGATGGCTATGGGTCGCTGCTGGGCCACTTTGGCGGGTGGAAGACCATGAACTTCTACCTCGTCGCCCTGAAGGTGATCGGCGGGCTGACCACGCAACCCAACTGGGTTCTGGTAGCCCCGGGGCTTCTGTGCGGGTGCTGGCTGATCATGCTGGCGGCGGTGATCGCGCTGCGGTTGGGCGGCGGCGCCCGAGCATCGTTTCTGGCGGCGGTCCTGGTGGCGACCAACCCGTTTCTGGTCTCTCACAGCATCGAGATCCGCTCATACATTTTCCTGGCTGCGTTCAGTTCGGCCATGCTGCTGTATTTCCTGGACTGGCAAGCCAGCGGGCGGCTGCGCGATGGGGTTGCGTGCGCGATGCTGGGCGCGCTGGCGCTTCTGATGCACCTCAACGGCGTTTACACGGTGGCCGCGATCGGCGTGCTGACGTTGATCTGGGCTGTGCCACGGCTGGTGCGGCGTGAGCCGGACACGTGGCGACGGCTGGCCGTGCTGGGCGTGCCGGCGATTGTCCTCCTGGGGTTGGCGGCCGGGGCGTATCTTCCGCAGATGGCAGACATCCGCACGTTTAGATCTTTGTGGTCGGACACGCCGCCGACGGCGCTGACGTTTTTGCCCAAGACGACGACGCTGTTCTTTGGGCAAGGGTATATGGTGCTGCCGGCGATCGGGGCGATTCTCTATGCCGCGTGGCTCGTCACCCACAATCGCCGCCCCGCTCAACTTTTACTGGCGGCGGTGGTGGTGCCGGTGGCGGCCATTTCGCTGGCCGGAGTTTCGCATTACCCGCACGCGTATGCGAGGTTCCTCATCGCGATTCTGCCGTGGCTGCTGATTCTGATGGCCGACGGCCTGGCGGCGGCGACATCGACCTGGGGCCGGGCGGCGTCGGTCGTGGCGCTACTGGCGGTGATGGCCAGCGGGGCGCAGTCGCAGATTGCCGCTTATCGCGAGGGGCGTGCTGCTCCGTGGGATCGCGTCGCGGCGGTGCTGAAGCAGCAGATGGGTCCGGGAGACGCGTGCCTGGTCGTGGGTAAGCCGGTCTACATTGCGGCATTGCAGGCGTACGGCGTGAGCGCGAGGGCAGATATTGCGGACACGCTGGCCGAGGTGCCGGAAGATGAGGACTGCACGGTTTTCCTGGTCGACGTGGGCCGGCTGCTCGAGGGGCGGCCGGATGTCGAGCAGTTTGAAAAACTCGGGCTGAGGCGGCTCACGGGCAAGCCTCGCGAGATTGGCCAGTGGGTCTGCGGCGAGCAGGCCGCGGGGGCCGGGGGCCGGGTCGATGGGGCGCTGATGTCGCCCTACCGGGAGGAAGCCAAGCTGCTGAAGTGGCTAGGTCGGCCGGACGAGGCAAAGGGGTATGAGCGACTGGCC
Source organism: Tepidisphaerales bacterium (assembly GCA_038213005.1). Lineage (GTDB taxonomy): Bacteria > Planctomycetota > Phycisphaerae > Tepidisphaerales > Tepidisphaeraceae > JBBQTU01. Next base: position 15,707 of record JBBQTU010000023.1, read on the forward strand.
GCACTTAGCCGTGAACACGACAAGCCGCTATCGCTGCCGCAGCGCCGGCCGAAGAAGACGGCGGGGCCGGCGATTGAGCAAAGGGAGTGACGGGGGGGGAGTGGGAACGCGTAGAACGTAGAGCCCGCCCCGGCGAGGTCTTCGACGCGGCGGGTAAACTGCGAACGTAACGGGCGCCCCGATGCGGCAGGAAAGAGTGCTGTTTGGAGTGCGGTAACGTGTCACCACTTTGACGAGGCGGCATGCCGCCGGGGGGAACGGCCGGAGACGGGGATTGTGTGGGATCGCTGGAGGCGAGGTCGCGGGGCTGGTGGCCCTCGCGGCGACATGTCGCCTTGGTAGAGCGGCAGCATGCTGCCTCACGCCAAATATGTCGCCTTGGGGAAGGGGCGGCATGAGGCAGCACTCCGAATATGGCGGTTCGATGGGGGGCGGCATGCTGGCCCGCCACAGGTCAGCGGGCTTTGAGGGCTGTGTCGACCATCTGGCTGGCCAGGTCGCTGATGGATACGTCGTTGTAGCCGGCGACGCCGGTTCGGATGCGGTCTTTCATGGGAGCCGTCCACTTGGCGGGCACGGCACCGACGCCGTGCATGACGCCCCAGACGCTGGCGGCGGTGGCGCCGTTGCAGTCGGTGTCGAAGCCGGGCATGACAGCGCGGGAGATCGTCTTCTCGAAGTCATCCTCGCCGTAGAGCAGAGCGGCGGCGACCACCTGGGCATTGGAGTTGGTGTGGCACCAGTCGTGCTGGTCGGTCTCGGTCCACTGCTGATGGATCTGCTCGATAACGACGTCGTAGCTGAGGCCCGAGGCGTGGGCCTTGAGGATCGCGGTGACATCCTGGGCGAGGCGGCACTTTGCGGGCACCTGGGCCAGGCCGGCGCGGATGACCTTGGCGCAGTCCTTCTCGACATAGGCGGCGGCGAGCATCGCGGCGACCCACATCTCGCCGTAGATGCCGTTTTTTGTGTGGCTGATCGAGGCATCGCGCCAGGCCCACTCGGCCGCGCGTTTGGGATCGCCGGGATTGGCGTAGCCGAAGTAATCCGCGCGGATCTGGGCGCCGATCCATTCGCGGTAGGGGTTGCGATAGGAAGCGCTCTGTGGCGGCAGGACGAAGCTGACGAAGTTGCGATAGGCAACGCGCTCGGCGGTGCAGGTGTGGAAGATCGGGAGGTTATTGCCCCAGCAGGCGGCGACGTCCAGCGGGGTGAAATCCTTGCCGTGCTGTTTCACGATGGCGAAGCCGATGGTGGTGTAATTGGTGTCATCGTCCTCGACCATGCCGTCGATGTGGCCTTTGAGCTGCGCTTTCCAGCCGATGCGGGGCAGGTCGCGCGGCTTCAGGGCGGTGATGGTGGCGGCCTGCTCGGGCGTGGGCTCACCGAGATAGTCGGTGAGCGGCCAGTTGCCGGTGTTTTCGCCCCAGATGCGGAGGCTGCGACGGTCGAAGCCTTCAACGGGTTTGCCGAGCATGCAGCCGCAGATGCGGGCGAGGAAGCCACCGTGGAGACGGTCGAGGAACTGGGCGCGGTCGCCGGTCCAGGGCGCGAGTTTGGGGGCGCGCGGCCGGGCTTTGCGGATGTCATCGAGGGCGCTGGGCTCGACGTAGGGGAAGCCTTTGCGGGTTGGGAGGGTTTGGACGCGATCGGTGAGTTTCAGGACGGCCTGCATGTAGGCTTCATCGCGCTGGCCGCCGAGATTGGCGTGCCAGGAGCCGTCGGGGGCGGGGATGGCCAGGAGCTTCTTGAACTGGCGATCGAGGGTGCGGAGGTCGCGGCCTTCCTGAGTGGCCTGCTTGTACTCGGTGCGGATGTCGCAGCCGGCCAGCCATACCTGAGAGTTGGACCAGGTGATGATGGGGGATTGGAGCTTCTTGTTTGATTTCTTGACGTGGCTCATAGCTGTCTCCTGATAATGCAAACGACTATTGATGCATTCCTGTTGCGGCGGGAGCATATCGGCCGGGGCGAACTGACGCAAAATAGCAGTGTCGATTTCGTGCCGGGGGCGAGCCGAAGAGGATCGGCGGGCCACGGTCTGAGACATGCCGTGACGCCGAACTTGCCGCGATCGGCGATTGCCGTCAGAATCCCTGCGGCAGACGGATGGACGCAATATAACCCCGGAGAATCTGGATGGCGGACACAGTTATTATCGGCTACGGATCGACACTTCGGTCCGACGATGGCATTGGGTACCTCGCGGCCGAACGGTTGATGGAACTGTTGGGCGAGGACAAGGCGGAGGTCTACGCGCGGCAGCAACTCACACCCGACCTAGCGGATGTGCTACGGCGATATCAACGGGTGCTGTTCATCGATGCTTGCGCGGATGCGGTGCCGGGGCGGATCGAGCGCCGGCCGGTGGTGCCCGACGGGCAGAACTGGGGGGCGTTTGTCCATGAGATGTCCCCCGCCGTCCTGCTCGGATGCGTGAAGGAGACGTATGGGCAGTGCCCGGCCGGCGTGCTCTACGCGATTGGGGTGGAATCGTTTGAGATCGGAGAAGGGCTGACGCCGATCGCGACGGCGACGCTAGAGCGGGTGATCAGGCTGATTCAGGCCGAGCTTGCCGCGAGCGACGCGACGGCGACGGGCTGACGGTATCCAAAAATAAAAACGGCTGACGTTCTCACGTCAGCCGCGGGCTATGGGGACCGACCCGGAATCCCTGAACGGGATGGGGCCGGTATGCGCGGGTAAAATCATGTGCGAGCCATTCTAACCCCTTCCTCTTTGCGTCCTTCATTAAAGTCTATGGCTCGCACGGGAATACATATTCAAATGGTGTGCCGCGAGGCATTACGGGCACGCAATAGGTCTGCAACGCGGATGCCCCACTTCAGTCCGCCTCGGACTGCAGGCACGGGGGCAGAATAGTCGTATCTGTTGGGCAGGCGATGCCAATGTGGCCACTCGGACTCTGCCGTTCGGGAGGATTGTGTGGATGAGGTCGGTTGTCGCTCTGACTGAGGGCATTGCGGGGCGTGCCGGTTTTTTCGGGCCGATGCAAGTCGCGCGTCAGCGGGTGGTTGGAGCGAATAGGGTGCTGAAAGAGGTGTCGCCCTTTCAGGGCTCATTCAGGGTGAATGGTTCTTACCCAGGGCTGCGCGAGTACGCTTACCCTGGGCTTAAGAATGCCGCCCCGTTGAGGCTAAGAAATCGCGTGCCCGGAAAAACGGGCACGCCCGCATTGCGGCCTCGCCCCCGCCGCTTGAGTTTCGTTGTACAATGCCAAGAATCACGCAACTGACCTAAGGAGACGAACCGAAATGCCGTTTGCAACGATTCCTGACATACTTGAGGACCTGAAGGCCGGGAAAATGATTGTCCTGGTGGACGATGAGGACCGCGAGAACGAAGGCGACATCGTGGTGGCGGCCGAGAAGGTCACGCCGGAGATCATGAATTTCATCCTGAAGGAGGCGCGCGGTGTGGTCTGCCTGGCTCTGACAGGCGAACTGTGCGACAAACTGCACCTGCACAGCCAGGTGGCGCGCAACACGGCCTCATTGAGTACGGATTTCACGGTGACCATCGACGCGGCCCGTCGATTTGGCGTGAGCACGGGGGTGTCGGCGAAAGATCGGGCAACTACTGTCCAGGTCGCTGTCGCGGATGAAACCCGTCCCGATGATCTACTGCGGCCGGGGCATATCAATCCGCTTCGCGCACGCGATGGCGGCGTGCTGGTCCGGATCGGGCAGACCGAAGGCAGCGTGGATCTGTGTCGGCTGGCCGGGCTGAAGCCGGCAGGGGTCATCTGCGAGATCATGCGCGACGACGGCGAGATGGCCCGCCGGGCCGACCTGGAGAAATACTGCCGCAAGCATAGTCTGAAAATGTGCACGATCGCGGACCTGGTCAGCTATCGGCTGAAGCGTGAGCAGTTTGTCCGGCGGATCGAGTCGATCGAGCTTCCCACTCGCTGGGGCATGTTCACCCTGCACGCGTACAGCAGCATGGTCGATCGCGAGCCGCATCTGGCGCTGTGCCGAGGCGGGATCGGCGACCTGGATGCCCAGGGGCATGTGAAGGCCATTGACGAACCCGTCCTGGTCCGCGTCCACAGCGAATGCCTGACCGGCGACGTCTTTGGGTCCTGCCGCTGCGACTGCGGCCAGCAACTGGCCCAGGCGATGGAGACCATCAGCAAGATCGACAAGGGCGTGTTCCTCTATATGCGGCACGAAGGCCGGGGCATCGGGCTGGCCAATAAACTGCATGCTTATGCGCTGCAGGACAAAGGGTTCGACACGGTCGAAGCCAACGTGCTGCTGGGCTTTCCGCCGGACAAGCGGGACTACGGCATCGGCAGCCAGATCCTGCGCGACCTGGGTCTGAGCAAGATCCGCATCATGACCAACAATCCCAAGAAGACCTACGGCCTGGATGGGTTTGGGCTCAAGGTGGTCGAGGAAGTCCCGGTGGTCATCGAGCCCGGCGAGTACAACAGGCGATACCTGCAGACCAAGAAGGACAAGATGGGGCACAAGTTGTAGGGCATGTTTGAAAGGGAAGTAATATGATCCGCAGCGACGAAATTCTGGCGACCATTCGCATGTTCCAGGAAGAAAACCTGGATGTCCGAACGGTCACGATGGGCATCAACCTGGCGGGGTGCGTGTCGGCCGACGTGGATGTTTTCTGCGACAAGATCCGACAGAAGATTGCCCGCCATGCCGGGAACCTGGTGAACGCCTGCAACCGCATCGCAGATCGCTATGGCATTCCGATCGTCAACAAACGCATCGCGGTGTCGCCGATCGGGTCGCTGGCGGCCAACCTTGGGCAGTCGGGGCTGATCAAGATCGCCCGGGCACTGGACCAGGCGGCCAGCGAGATGCGGGTGGATCTGATCGGCGGATACACGGCGCTGGTGCACAAGGGGGCGACGCCGGCCGAGCAGGATCTGATCGAGTCGTTGCCTGAGGCACTGTCGTCCACGGCACGCGTGTGCGGCAGCGTGAACGTCGCCAGCACCAAGAGCGGGATCAACATGGACGCGATCATCAAACTGGGGCACGTGATCCGCCGGGCGGCGGAGATGTCGGCCGACCAGGGCGGATTCGCCTGTGCCAAGCTTTGCGTGTTCGCGAATATCCCTGAAGACAATCCGTTTATGGCCGGGGCGTATCACGGCTTTGGCGAGCCCGATGCGGTGATCAATATCGGCGTTTCGGGTCCGGGCGTGGTGAAGCGTGCCATTGAGCGTGCCCGGCAGACGAGGCCCGACCTGGACATGCAGATGCTGGCCAGCGAGATCAAGCAGACGGCGTTCCGCGTCACGCGGGTGGGCGAACTGGTAGGCCAGGAAGTGGCGGCCGAGTTGGGCGTCGAGTTTGGCGTGGTGGACCTGTCCCTGGCTCCCACGCCCAGTGCGGGCGACTCGGTCGGCGAAATTCTGCAGGCCATGGGGATCGAGAAGGTCGGCGGGCCTGGGTCCACTGCGGCTCTGGCGCTCCTGAATGAAGCGGTGAAAAAGGGCGGGCTGTTCGCATCGTCCAGCGTTGGCGGGCTTTCGGGGTCGTTTATCCCGGTGGCGGAGGATACGACGCTGGCTGAGGCGGCCGAGAAGGGGTGGCTGTCGCTGGAGAAACTCGAGGCGATGACCTGCGTCTGCTCGCTGGGGCTGGACATGGTTTGCATCCCCGGCGACACCGACCCGACCACGATCTCGGCGATCATGGCCGACGAGATGGCAATCGGGATGATCAACCACAAGGCGGTGGCGACGCGGCTGATCCCCGTTCCGGGGAAGAAGGCCGGCGAGTGGGTCCACTGGGGCGGCCTGTTCGGATCCAGCCCGGTGATGGCGGTAAGGGCGGGCGGCGCGTCGGCTGGGTTTATCAAGCTGGGCGGGAGAATCCCGGCACCGATTTCGTCGCTGCGGAATTAGGGCTCACACCGCCATGGGAATGTGCTTGCGGACCAGCAGCAGCGAGCCGGGCCAGTCGCGGGCGATGCGCTCGGCACGCAGGCCGAACATGTGGGATTCAAGGCCCCACTCTTCGCCCAGGCCGACGACGACGAGGTCGAACTGGCCGGCTTGTTTGAGGACGGCGTTGATGGGGGAGGGCTCTTCGACCAGCCAGACGCTGACAGAGCCGGGGAACTGCTGTTTGCGGATGCCTTCGGCGCCAAGCTTCCGGTCCGGCGAGACGACATGGAGAATGGTTACGGTGACGCCGGGGCAGGCCGACATGCGGCGTGCGAGGTCCATCGCCAGGCGGTCGTGCGGCGAGCCCTGGTACGGCACCAGGATGCTGAAGGTCGGCCCGATGCCGCGGTCGACCAGGATCGCGACATCGGCATCAGTACCGGTCAGCACGCGATGGACCGTGCCGCCCAGGATGGTCTGGCCGAAGACGGGCTTGTGAAAGCCCATGAGCACCAGGTCGACACGCTTCAGCCGGGCGACCCGGGCAATGTCACTGGGGATGTCGCGGCTGACAAAGCTCATCATCTCCGACGGGATGGTGAGGCGCTGGGCCTCGTCAAGCAGAAGGTCCGTTGCCTGCTGGCGGGAGGGATCCTCGGGCTCGACGCTCACGCCCAGGGCGTCCGGCGGGACCGGCCGCTGAAGGGTCAGACCGTAGATCTTGGCGTGGCCGTCGCCATGCCCCATGGCGGCGACGATGCGCGCCAGGCCGGCACTGCTTTCAGGGCGGGAGACGGGGACCAGCACGCCGAACTCCGCCGCTGCGGTCTGCTCGTCCACCGGCGTGGCCTCGAACATGCGGGTTGGGTAGACCCAGTGGAGGATGGGGGTGGTCATTGCGGTGGTGGTCAGGGCCATGATGACCATCATCGCGAAGACCGAATCAGTGATGACGCCCATCTGCAGGCCGATGGTCAGGATCACCAACTCCATCAGTCCTCGCGTATTCATGAGGATGCCGATGGCCGACGCCTCGCGCCAGGGCATGCCGCTGGCGCGGGCGGCCAGGGCGGCGCCGCCGAACTTTCCAGCGCAGGCCACAAGTACGATCAGGCCGGTGAGCCCCCAGAGATAGGGACTGTCCAGTAGGCCGATCTGTGTCTGCAACCCCGCATAGGCAAAGAACACGGGAAGGAGGAATATGACGGTGAAGTCCTCGAGGCGGTCGGTGATGAGGCGGACGAAGCGCGGCTCCCTGGGCATGATCGCGCCCATGAAGAATGCGCCGAACAGGGCGTGGATGCCGATCCAATCGGTGGTGACTGCCGAAGCCAGGGTCATCGCCAGCACGAACGCGAGCACCAACTGGGGCGACCCGCCCCGCCGCTCGTGGAAGGCCTGAAGGCGCTTCAGCAGCGGGCGGACGACAAACCACATCACCATCACGTAGGCCAGGGCGAGAGCCGCGGTCTTCAGGGCCGGCGAGAGCCCCTGGGTCTTCCCGATGGCGACGACGAACGCGAGGATGCACCACGCCATGACGTCATTGACGGCGGCGCAGGCGATCGCGATGGCGCCCACCCTGGTCTTGTGGAGATTGCGTTCGGTCAGGATGCGGGCCAGGACGGGGAAGGCCGTGACGCTCATCGCGGCACCCATGAACAGGGCAACCGGCAGAAACCGCAATTGGGCCGCATGGCCGAACAGGGGCTCATAGAGCGTCCAGGTCAGGAGCATGCCGAAGGCAAATGGCACGAGAATGCTCGCCTGGCTGATCGCCACAGCAGCGCGGCCGCGGCCGCGAATCAGGCGGGAATCGAGGTCCAGGCCAATAAGGAACAGGAAGAAGATCACCCCGACCTGGGCCAGGACGTTGAGCAGGCCCATCTTGTCGGGTGGGAACACGGTCTGAAAAGCCGTGGGTGCAACTGAGCGAAACAGGCTGGGACCGAGCATGATGCCGGCCAGCATCTCGCCGATGACTTTGGGCTGGCGGACCCAGGCGGCGAGCATCCCCATGACGCGGCTCAGCACGAGAATGAGCAGCACTTGTAGCAGCAGGATGGAGATATCGCTGAGCTGCATCGATTGTTCTACTATAGTGTTTCACAAGTCCGGCAACAGAGAATACCGTGGCGATATGGAACTCCACCCCGTCCCAACCTCCCACAAGGGGGGCCACGCTTTGGCGTCACAGCGACGCAATGCATCAGGATCGCATCACGCCTCGCGCAGGTGATAGCTCTTGATCATCGTCTGCTGGAAATCCGGATACGCATTGATGTCGTGTTCTGCCAGGTCCAGACCGTCGTATTCATCGGCCTCGGCGCTGCGCAGGCCAGAGAATTTGCGGAGGATCAGGAGCGTACCGCCAGCGAGAACGGCGGACAGGATCGCACCGGTGAGCAAACCGAGAATCTGCACGCCCAGGTGTTTGGCGAAGGCAGCGGTTCCCGCCTCGCTGGTGAAGAGGGTCATGCCGATCATCCCGACGATCGCGCCCACGCCGTGGATGGAGATGACGGCCGTCGGATCATCGATGCGGTAACGAAGGTCCAGTTCGAGGCTGAGCCAGATTGCCAGGGCGGCGGAGATGGCTCCGATCATCACTGCGGCCCACACAGGCACCAGCCCGCCACAGGCACTGATGGCCACGAGGGCGGCGAGCAGGCCGACCAAGGTGAGAAACAGCTCGGCTTTGCCGAATCGGACGCGCGCATAGACCATGGCGGCGATGCCGCCCGCGGCGGCGGCGACGATCACATTGCCGGCGGCCGACGCCAGATCGCCCCTGCCATGCGTGACGGTCGCGCCCAGCATGTAAGGGATCCAGCCGAGGACGATGACCATGGCACCCACCACCGCCAGCGGCACATTGTGCGAGCGAATGCCATTGGCCGAGCCGTCATGGTTGTACTTGCCGCTGCGGGGGCCGACGAGGATGGCACCTGCAAGGGCCGCAACGGCCGCAGGCAGGTGGATCACGCTGGCCCCGCCCACGTCGACGAGCCCGAGTCTCCCGAGCCATCCGCTCCATGCCCAGTGTCCCATGACCGGCAGGACCAGGCCAGCCATGATGGCACAGAGCCAGGGAATGACGACGAAGCGCGTACGTTCCTGCAGCGCCCCGACGATAACGCCGGCAGCGATGAGGAAGGACATCATCCAGAACAGTATCTGCGGCAATAGGACGTGCCATAGCATCCCGCCGCCCAGCAGACGATATTCAAATCCCAGCACGCCATTGCCAGCCTGACAGAAAATCGGAGCGCCGATGGCGTAAAAAACCAGGATCATCATGCACAGGGCCGTCAGGTGCCGGAGCGCAGTGCCACCGGCGTTCTTGGACCGGCACAGACCGGCGTCGGCCATGAGCCGTCCCACGGACACCAGGAAGACCCCACAACCCAGCACAACCAAGAGCACTTGGGTCAACTGCTGTAGTATCTGCTGGTCTTGGTCCAGCAAGCGTTGCAGGACCTGGTTCAGCGGCACTTCGTTCATGTGGCTCCTTTGACTTGGCTGGCTGCTACCCTACGGGCGGCAGGGTTGGCCTGTCAACGCAGAGCACGCCATCGCTTAGGACTCCCTGGGCGGCAGTTCGGTGGAGAGGCCGTCCGCGAGCGGATCAAACCCCGCGCGGCGTGACCGCTCGATCAGTTCCTGGACGGCTTCACGATCGCTGCCGGTGATGAACCAGCCGCTCCGCCGGCCGATGTCGACGAGTTCCACGACGCCGTAGCGTTGCCACATGTATCGCCAGTGTTCGGCGGTCAGTTCTGAATCCAGCACCCACACAGAATCGAAGCTCTCCACCAATGAAGGTGGCCGAGCGTTCTCAATTTCTAAAGTCATCGTTTCCATAACACAATCCACAACCCTGTCGCCCCAAAAGAAAAAGCCCCGGAGCTTTGCTCCGGGGCCCGTTGATCTCTGATGAATCAATTACTGGGTTTACCTCGGAGTCCACGCTCCTGTATGCCTGGCAGAGCGGACCATCGTCCAAATGCACAGCGGCGTGCTGAGCATCGCAATGGCCACCTGGCGAATCGATACCGCACATGCGGGTGATTCGTACCGGCCGGCCTGCTCAAAATGTTGATTTCGCCTTTGCATTGGGCAATTCCTGCATTTCGATTCGGGAAACACTTCCCGAGCAATAATCAGTGGATGTTAGCCGCAAACACGATGGGGGTCAAGAGCGCAGGATCCTCAAGCGCAGGATCCTCAAGCGCAGGGTCCTCTGTGTCTGCCCGGGCGTACCCGAGAATCCGAGCAAGCACGAAATGCGAAGCACGATATACGAAACAAACGCGGAAACTGAGGAAACTCGCAACAGCCAATGCCAAGCGGCGCGGCCATCGGACACGTCACCCGGATTTCTGGGCACGCCCACCTGTCTCTTCGTCGCTCCGTCGCTTCGTGCCGACGGCACGCTGCTATGGCACGCTGCTCTGGTGTTCCTGCCCGACCAAGTTAGAATCTCACTTCCGTTGGACGCCAACGGCGTCCAGGAAAGGATCAGCCGGGATGAATGGCGGTGTGAGTCTAGCTCCTTCCACGGCCGGCGCCAGCGCTGCAATTTCGGCGATGAACGCCAACGTGCTGGTCCTTAATCGCTTCTATCAGGCGATTCGCGTCATCAATGTGCGCCGAGCTTTCTCGCTGCTGTGCCGCGACCTCGCCGAGGTCATCCACATGGAGCCGGTCGCCTCGGGTGAGTCCCGCTGGCAGAACCTCGATTTCAGCGGGTGGCAGGAACTCTCTCAACTCAAGGCGGAGTTCGAGCCCGATGGCTACGACTGGATCCACACCGTCCGCCTGCAACTCGCCGTCCCGCGGATCATCCGCCTGCTCGGCTACGACAAGCTCCCGCGGCAGGAGGTGAAGTTCAACCGCCGCAACATCTACGCCCGCGACAGCAGCCGCTGCCAGTACTGCGGGAAGAAGATGCCCACCCAGGAGCTCTCGCTGGACCACGTGCTGCCGCGCAGCCAGGGCGGCAAGACGAGCTGGGACAACATCGTCTGCTGCTGCATCTGCTGCAACGTCAAGAAGGGCGGCCGCACCCCCGAGCAGGCCGGCATGAAGCTCAAGAGCCGCCCCGTCAAGCCCAAGCGCAGCCCGGTCATCAGCATCCGTCTGACCGACGATCGCTACTGGTCTTGGAAACAGTTCCTTGACAATGCCTACTGGACGGTTGAACTTAAGTCGTGATCTTTACGACTTCCCGATTCCGTTCATGCACCCCAGCGTCCAAGCTGATCGTGGCTCTGTCGCTGTGTGCGCTCATTCTGGCCCTCGTCGGAACGATGGGCCCGCGGTGGCTGGCCGCCCGTCGCGGCCGCAGTATCGCCTACGAGATGAACTGGGGCGGCATGTCGCGACTGTGGATCGTGCATCTGCCGTTGGGCTTTGACGCGTCCCGGCCGCTGCCTGTCGTCTTCATGTTCCACGGCTTCAATGGCACGGCCGAGTGGTCGTGGCGACTCACCGGCTGGTCTGAGAAAGCCGACGCCGAGCACTTTATCGCCGTCTTCCCCGAAGGCTCCCGGCCGTTCCCGCAGCAGCCGATGAACACGATGACCAATTCCCCGTCCTGGAACGACGGCTCCGGCCGCTTCAGTTCCTGCTGGGACAACATAGACGATGTCGGCCTGACCCTGGCGATCCTCCAGGATGTCGCCGCCCGTTATCCGGTGGACCGTTCCCGCGTCTACGCGGTGGGCTTCTCCAACGGCGCATCAATGGTGTATCGCCTCGGCGTGGAAGCCTCGCAGCACTTCGCCGCTCTGGGCGTCGTCTCGGCCAGCGGTATCCGGGTCCCGCCTTCGCCACCCACTCGCGTCGGCTCGCTGCTGGCTATGCACGGCACCGTAGATCGCGTCAGCCCGATCGAGGGTGGCGATGTGCCGCAGTTCGGCATCATCGATCGCCGACCCGCCGCGATTGTCGCAGCCTGCACCTGGGCGAATCTGTTGGGCCTGCCGCCAATTGCCCGTGAGTCAGACCCGGCGCCCAACCTTCACCTCTGGCAGTTCGGCCCCGACCCCGCCGGCAGTGAGGTACAGTTCTACGAGCGTGCCGGCGGCCGCCATACCTACCCGCGCAGCCGCACGCTGCTCTCCCTGGGCCGCTCGCACCATGATGAACTGGACGCCACGGACCTCATCTGGGAATTCTTCAAGTCTCACCCGCGTCAGCCTCCGACCAAGTGAGGTGCCGCTTTTCTACGCAACTCCCTCTCGTACACGCTCATTTCGCGGCCCCGGCGTCGGAGTATGGCGCCGGCGGCGTAACGGCAGCCTTGACAGCGGGTGTTCCTGACAGCGCCAGGTCAAAGCTCAAGTCGGTGCTCGTGGCCGAACTCTGATGGATTTCAACCGCCAGAAGATTGTCGCCGTTTACGAGCAAATTATTCAAACCGCTGTAAGTGAAGTACCTCGACTCATCGTCGCCGCCGACAGGCGCCGAGGCGGTAGTCGTGAACGTCACTGCCCCGGCCGGCATGTTGTCGCGCTTCAACTCCGTACCGTTGAGGTAAACGATCGCACCATCGTCGCGGCATAGCTCAAGCGTGAGATTGCTGAACGCTGCCTTGTCCGGCACGCTGAACGTCTTGCGAAAATAGGCCGTATATCGATTCCCGCTCCCGGGATCGCTGATTGCCGTTTGAATCAGCCCTGCCCGGTCGGACTGGCCATACCCCAGCGGCGAGGCCGTGGCTGCGGCAGTCCAATCCGTCTCCACAAAGTCCGCCTGCATGAAATTCGCGCCGACTGCAGGGTCGGCAGCGGTGGGGGGGGCGAGATAGTGCCAGCCTGTCGAACCCTTGGCGACGATTGTCTGACCGATCGGTGCCGCCGGCGCGT
>JBBQTU010000024.1:0-27839 GCA_038213005.1 Tepidisphaerales bacterium
CCCTGACGCAGACAACCAACCTGGAAGAAGACCCTGAAGTAGAAGAAGACGATTCAGTGAACTGTTTGAAGAAGATCCACAGGCAGAAGACCGCATCTTCACAGCGGCTGAATAGCTACAGTTTCAACTCGGCGTTGACAAAAATGGGCACGCCCGATTATGTAGCGCTCTCGCCACCCTGTGGCACACGCAGCGGGTATGACTATAATCACCGCCAAGACCGGAGACTGGTAACGACATGGACACTCAGCTTCTGCCCGACAACATCCTGACCACGCAGCTCAAGAAGGTCGTCAACTGGGCGAGGCGCAGTTCGCTCTGGCCCATGCCCTTCGCCACCGCCTGCTGCGGCATCGAGCTGATGGCGACCGCATCCAGCCGCTACGACCTGGCACGCTTCGGCGCAGAAGCCATGCGATTCAGCCCCCGGCAGAGCGACCTGATGATCGTCGCCGGACGCGTCACGCTCAAAGAGATGCCGGTGCTGCAGCATGTCTATCAGCAGATGACCGAACCCAAGTGGGTGGTCAGCATGGGTGCCTGCGCCAGCACCGGCGGGGTGTTTGATGCGTATGCCACCATCCAGGGCATCGACCAGTTCATCCCCGTGGACGTTTATGTCCCGGGCTGCCCGCCTCGTCCTGAGACCCTCATCGAAGGGATCATGGCGATCCAGCGGCGCATCGACTCCGAAGGGCTGCCGAGCGCCCCGCGCAGCCCGCTGCGCATCGCCATCGAAGCCAACTACAGGCCCCGCCCTCAACCCGTCAACCTCACCATCCTGGGCAAGACCGTCGTCACGGATTGATGGCCGCTACTGCCCGGCGGGTTTTGCTGCTATTGTTCCGCTGTGGCTCGGATTGCGCTTGTGCTCATTCTCCTGATCTGGCTGGCCTGGACGCCGCGTGACACGGCCGGCCTCGCCTTGTCCGCGCCCTGGCGGGCCAGCATCTTCCTGGGCTTCTATGCCCTGCTGATCCTCGGACTGGCAATCTGGTCGCGCATCATGGCCGCCACCGCCTACCGTCGCGGCACCACCTACGCCCTGCATCGCTTCAACCGCCTCTTTGGCCGCATACGGATGCTGGTAGTGGCGTGGTTTGCCTTCGGGGTCTTCGTGCTGGACTGGCAGCGCCTCATCGGGCCGCTGGCAGACCGAGGCATGCGATGGGGCGTCGAAACCCCGCAAATGATCGTCGGCGTCCTGCCGCCCGTGCTCACGTGGGTCCTGCTATGGTGGGCGCAGTATCCGGTCGAGCGGGCTTTGCGCGAGCGGCGCGCGATGCTCAACGCCAACACCGCGATGCCGGTCTTCATCCCGCCGACCCTGGGCGAATACCTCCGCGACAACATTCGCACCCACGTGCTGTTCACCCTCGTGCCCATCGTCGCGGTATTCGTCCTCAGGGATGCTGCGACGCTGCTGCTTCCATCGGCAGGCATCGTCCCAAGTGCCGCGTGGGAAGCAGGCATCTCGCTCGTGGCCGCCCTGGCAGTGCTGCTGGGATCGCCCATCCTGCTCGCCAGAGTGCTGCCGACTCAACCGCTCCCGCGCTGCCCGCTACGCGTGCGGCTTGATGCCTTTTGTCGACGCCGCCGCCTGCGATTCGCCGATATCCGTCTGTGGCGCACCCACGGCATGGTCGCCAATGCCGCCGTCATGGGTATCCTCCCACCGGTGCGTTACCTGATCGTGTCCGACCTGATCGTCGAGTCCATGCCTGATGAGCAGGTCGAGGCGATCTTCGGCCACGAGGCAGGTCACGTGGTCCACCATCACCTGCTGTGGCTGGGCCTCACCCTGACAACCTATATGCTCGCCATCACCGCCCTGGGCGATGTCGTCATGCCCCACGTCCAGCTCCTGGCCGGCATCGGCGACCTGCCGGAGGGGCTCGTCGCCATCCTCATAGGTCTGCCGCTGTTCTGGTTCATCTTCGGGCTTGTGTCACGGCAATTCGAACGCCAGGCCGATGTCTTTTCGGCGCGCATCATGCAGCAGCGCCACGACGTGCCGGACGATGACCTGGCCGAGCCGAGCCGCCACCTCCGCGACACCTATGTCGGCCGGGACGGCGCCATCATCACTGCCGCTGCCCTGGACCGCATCGCCCAGATCAACGACATCAATCCCGCAGCCCACGAATGGCTCCACGGCAGCATCGACTCGCGCATGGCGTTTCTCCGGTCGATGTGCGAAGAGCCCGGCCGCACCGCCCGGTTCGATCAGCACATGCGGCGGCTCTACATCACCATCGCAGTGCTGGCCGCTGGATTTGGCGGGTGGACGGTCTGGCAAACAATGCAGCCGTGAGATGGTGCCGATGACGCCAGCGAAACGATGCCCGAGTCTCTAGCGATCCAACTCGGCCGCGATGATGTTCAGCGATCCAAGCACCGCGACGAGATCGGACAGCGTGTGCCCTTCGATCAATTTTGGGAAGGCCTGATAGTTAATGAAGCCGGCCGGTCGCGTCCGGGCTCGCCAGGGCGTATCGCCGCCGGCCGAGATGATGTAGTACCCCAGCTCGCCGTTGCCGGACTCGATGGCCGCATACACCTCACCCACCGGGGCCGTGAAGCCGCGATTGGTCATGATAAGCTCAAACTGATGAATCAGCCCTTCGATGCTGCTGTAGACCCGGTCCTTGGGAGGCAGAACCGCCTTGCCTTCGGGGCTCACGTTGACCGGACCCTTCGGCAAGGTGTCGATGAGCTGTTTGATAATGTGGATCGACTGCCGAACCTCTTCCAGGCGAACATAATATCGGGCATAGACGTCGCCGGTGGACATGATAGGCACTTTGAAATCCACCGCGGGGCTGCCCTTCCCATCCCAGTTGTCCTGGAAGCAGAGATAGGGATCGTCCTTACGCACATCCCGGCGGACGCCGGCCGCCCGCGCCACCGGGCCGGTCAGGCCCCAGGCAATCGCATCTTCTTTGCTGATCGCGCTGATACCCCGTGTGCGCTCCACGAAAATGCGGTTCTTGTTCAGCAGCGCCTCGATATCCCCGGCCGCCTTGGGTAGCACCTCGTCGATCAGGTGATGCACCATCTTCTGGAAGACTGCCTCATCCGGCAGATCCTGGCTCAGACCGCCGACCCGCGTCCAGCTTGTGTGATACCGCTGGCCGGAGATGAACTCGCAGATATCGTAGATCAGTTCGCGCTCGTTGAAGCCATACAGGAACGCCGTGAACGCCCCCAAGTCCAGCCCGGCCGCCCCGATGCACAGCAGGTGCGACTCAATGCGTCCCAGTTCGCCGGCGATGGTGCGCAGGGCCTTGCAGCGCGGCGTCAGCTCAATGCCCATCAGCTTCTCGGTCGCGCCGTGCCACGCCAGTTCGTTGTAGATCGGCGCGGAATAATCCATGCGATCGACGATGGTGACATACTGGTTGTAGTTCAGGTGCTCGCCCAGCTTCTCAAATCCGCTGTGGAGATACCCGATATGCGGCACGCACCGGATGATCCGCTCGCCATCCAGTTCCAGCACCAGCCGCAGGGTCGTATGGGTGGCCGGGTGCTGCGGACCGAAGTTCAGAATCCAGCGATTGGCCGGATCCAGCCCCGGCTGCTCAAGGGGCATTACTTCGTCACTGGCCTGAGTAAGTGTGAAGGGCATGTTAGCTTAGCACAACGGTTCGATTTCGAGCCATGGCCACCGCGATGGCGGACAATGAGGTGGATTATAGCGACCCGAGTCGCGCGTGCCATACCATCGCTTCCGGCCAAGGTCCCGGAAGCGATTTTGTTTGCTTTATGGAGCACGGCGGTCTAAAACCAATGGACCGAATTAAGTGAGGTTGTGTGTATGTCCGCCGAAGTGGACAAAGATAATCTGGCCGTGATCAACATCGAAGGGATGCACTGCCACCGATGCGAGCAGGCCATCCAGAAGGCCCTGGCCACCTTGCCGGGAGTCTTCGAGGTCGAGGTGGATTTCCCCAGCCGCCAGGCGTCGGTCCTTTTCGATGGCCGCCTCATCACCGTGCCAGAACTGCTCGAGACGATCAAACGGACCGGCTACAGGGCCGTGGGCTTCAAGAAGTGCGACCTGACTTCCCCGCCGCAGTGACGCTCGCCAGCCGTCACCTCGCCGTGCCGCTGTCCAGACGCGCCAAGTCAGGCGGGCCGGACCATTCTGACAGGACTCCCTGGTACACTTCGGGCAGGCAGAATCAAGGCGGATGCGAAAGGCGACGATGTCGCCGTGCTTGACAATGGGGTGAGTCAGGTGGGGGGCTTGCGGCATTCATTTCTGGGTTTGTGGCCGGGGGACTCGAGACTGGGCACGGCATTCTTCTGTGGGATCGACGCCGAGGGAGGATTGGCATTGATCGGGCTGGTGTCTATCATGGCGGGAAGTTGTCGGGCGATTCCGACGGAGGGTGCAGAACTGGAGCAGGGGCTGGTTCTGCGGGAGAATGGGAACGGAGGGAAGGCATGAGTTGGCCACACCGCGTTGAACGCCAAAGAAACAGGATTGTCATCATCGCCGGGCCGAATGGGGCCGGGAAGACGACATTTGCCCGGGAGTTTCTGCCGCGCGAGGCAGGGTGTCCGGTCTTCATCAATGCAGACCTGATTGCCCGCGGCCTGTCGCCGTTCGCACCGGAGAAAGTTGCACTGCAGGCCGGGAAACTCATGCTCGGCGAAATTGTCCGCAAGGTGAGCCGCGGCGAGAGTTTTGCGTTTGAGACCACGCTGAGCGGCATGAACTATGCCCGCTGGATACCGCGATGGCGGAAGGCGGGGTATCATTTAAAGCTGGTCTTCCTGAGTCTTCCGGCCGCAGAACTGGCGGTGGCGCGGGTGAAGAGCCGGGTTGCCCAGGGCGGCCATGACGTAAGCGAAGAGGTGATCCGCAGGCGGTTCGACGCCGGGCGGAGGAACTTCGAGGCGGTATATCGTGGGCTGGTTGATAGCTGGATCCTGTACGACAACTCAGGATCGGTCCCGGTGCTGCTTGTGGCAGGAGATAACCGATGAAAACGAAGATTGGGTCGGACGACCCGGACATCCGGGGATCACTGCCAGCGCTACGTCGCGCGGCAAAGGCCGCGCACAAACTAGCCAAGGCAACGGGCACGCCGCTGTATGTGTTCAAAGACGGGAAAGTGGTCAACCTCAACCCCCGTGGACGAAAGCGCATTGCGACGGGATTCCACGCGATCTGAGACGAGTTCCCTCGACGGTGGCGACCATGAAGAGCCGGAGAATCCGGACTGGGAGGCGAACAAGATCTGCCGCCGCCAGGAGGGCAACAACCGCAGAGCGCAGCGAGGCAGGCCTTGAACGGCTCCCGGCATTGCCGGGAAGGCGAAAAAGACGTAACCCGGTTCGGGAGGCATGGTCTGCCGTCTCGTCGCCGTGGGCGGCATCGGACGCGCCTCTGGGTTTCGCAAGCCTGCAGCAAGCGGAGGGGTTGGAGAGGCAGGCGGTGCAGAGTTGGCGATCCGAGCCGACGCCGGTGTTTTGGCCTGCGATGTTGTCGGCCCGCAAGAAGCCTTCCACCCTTCGCGTCTCCTCGACCAAGCTATGGCCGCTGCAACAGCACCCACAATCATGAGGAGGACGATCAACTCTTCCATACAACATCCATGGATCAAACACAGCGCGCCGTCGCCGCAAGCCTCCGGCAGACAGCATCTTCCGCCCGCATCATCGCCTCGTCAAGCACATCAGAATGCGCAGGAGGGTCGAGGGTTAAGATCCGTCGCGGTGTCGCACGGAACACCAGCACGAGCCGACCGTAGGCGGATCAGTTACTCTTGTGCCTGAGCCGTGGCGTCGCTTCGCGGGCCGCGCGCCGCGGCCCATTCCAACAGCAATCGCTGGATCTTCGCCTGCACCATTCGGCGGGCGTCCGCCTTGCGGACGTTGATGTCGAAGAACTGGTCGTAGCCGGTGTGGACGTGCCGGATGTGGGCGATAACGGCCAGGCGGATCTTGTCGGGTTCGAACTCCTTGGCTCCGGCCGATCGGCCCACGCGGCCGCTGTATTTCTCGCAGGCGTGCTGGCTGATTTCGACCGCTTCGGCGGGCGGGCAGTTGGGGAACAGGCGCATCAACTCGGCCGTGAACGCGGCGAGATATTGACGGTCCTCGATCTCCCGGGTCACAGCGGCCTTTGCCTGCTTGGCCTGGCGCTTGTCGGCGTCGGCAAGACATTCCTGACGTGCCAGCACAATGGCGGACGGCTCCAGGAGCGTGCCGCGACGTTCGTAGCGTTTACCGGGGCGTGACCACTCGACCACGACTGCTCGGCGAGCGGAATGCCTGGTCGCCCGGCGAGTCAGGGCGGGATCGCCCGCGGGCAGAAACTCCATCTCGCCCAGTCCGCCACAGGTCATGCAGAAAGCCTGACCGTCGCGAAGGCGCAGCAGACTGCCGGAGGGCAAATCCCCAGCGCATTTGTCGCAGATGGAATCCCCACGAATTCGGAAGACGACCACGTCGTCGTCCTTGGCCATGTGGCGGGCGTAGTCGTGGTCGCGCTGGTCCATGATGTTCCTTCTGGTGCTCTATCGCAACCCGATTGGCGGGTACGCCGAGACGGCCATGTTATCCGATACCCATGCTCATGCCGCCCGGCTCGTTGTAGCACCACCACTACATCGCAACTCCGGCGCGTCCTCAAAGTGGGGCAGGCCGCCTCGGCCGCTCAACTCGTCCCAGTGGCGCAATCCGTGGCGCTCCGAGAAACCAAACTCGCGCCAGGGTGCTTCCTGGCTCGGCTGGCATCCCAAGGCGTGATCCGCCGGCAGCCAAATGGGCGGCCGAGGCGGCCGGCCCCACTTGAGCGAGCCCTTGCGACGTTGTGCTGTAAGGCTAACTCCTTGCCCAGTCGGGGAGGGATAGAGTTCTGAGCCTATCAACACAAGGCGCGAAGACGACCTGCACGGTTTCCTCTCGGCGGCATGCCGCCGCACTCCAAGGGATTACAGGGCGGCGATGTCGCCGAATCGCTCCTTCAGGTCGCCATAGAGTTTGGTGTAGACGCCGTAGTGGCGGTCGTAGAGGGCGCTGGCCTTCTTCTGCGGCTTCACGCGGGCGGTTTCCTTGATGCCGCTCTTGCAGGCCTCTTCGACGCTCTTCCAGACGCCGGTGCCCACACCGGCGAGGATTGCCACGCCATAGGCCGGGCCTTCGGCAGCGTTGGTCATAACGATTGGCTGCTTGTAGATATCCGCCTGCATCTGACGCCAGAAGGGACTTCGTGCCCCCCCGCCGCTGGCGCGGACCTGCGAGATGGGGATGTCCATCCGCTTCATGATCTCGATGGCATCCCGCATGCCGTAGGTCACGCCTTCCATCAGGGCCCGGATCATCATGTCGCGATTGGTGCGACTGGTCAGGCCGATCCACGCGCCGCGGGCGCTGGGATCGGGATGCGGGCATCGTTCGCCCGTGAGATAAGGAAGGAAGAACAGCCCCTCGCAGCCGGCCGGGGCTTCGGAGGCTTCTTCGGTCAAAAGCTCGTACGGGTCGACGCTCTTGCCCTTGTTCTGGGTCATCTGCCTGGCCAATTCGACTTCGAGGAAGCCAAGCTCATTGCGGAACCACTGGAACGAGCCGCCGGCGGCCAGCATACAGCCAAAGACGCACCACTTGCCGGGCACGGCATGACACATCGTGTGAACGCGCCCTTCGGGGTCACGGGTGGGTGTGTCGCTATGGGCGAAGACCACGCCGCTGGTGCCCAGGGTCGCGCTGATGATACCGGAGGCGACGATGCCGTTGCCAACCGCGCCGGCCGCCTGGTCGCCCGCGCCGCCGACAACGGGGATCCCGGCGACAAGGCCCAAAGCCTCGGCCGCCCGTGCGTGCAGGACGCCGGTGATCTCCTGCGACTCATACAGCTTGCCCAGCAGGCTCTTGTCGATATCCAGGAGCGACAGCAACTTGTCGGACCATTTGCGGTTGACCACATCCAGCAGCAACATGCCCGAGGCGTCTGACACTTCGGTGGCATACTCGCCGGTCATGCACAGGCGAATGTAGTCCTTGGGCAACAGGATGTGTTTGGTCTTGGCATAGACCTTGGGCTCGTGCTTGCGGACCCAGAGGATCTTGGGCGCGGTGAAACCAGTGAGAGCCGGATTGGCAACCAGATCAATCAGTTTCTCCCGGCCGCCGGCCTTCCTGGTGATCTCATCACACTCGACCGCCGTTCGCTGGTCGTTCCAGAGCAGGGCCGGGCGAAGCGGCTTGATGCCATCGCCGAGGAAGACGCTGCCGTGCATCTGGCCCGACAGGCCGATGCCCTTGATCTGGGCGCCCTTGACCCTGGCCTTCTTCAGGACGGCCTGCGTGGCGGTGCAGACAGCCTTCCACCAGTCCAGCGGATTCTGCTCGCTCCAGCCGGGCTTGGGCGACGAGATCGGGTGCTCGGCCATCGCGGTGGCGAGGACCTTGCCCTTCTGGTCGCAGATAAGCGTCTTGGTGCCACTGGTGCCGATGTCAATGCCGAGCAGATAAGCCATGTGAGAGTCTCCTTGCCAAAGAGCCCGGCAGCGGCCGGGCGATTGCGGCGGAGTATAGCAGGTGAGAGATATTGGCCAAGACCGGTGCTGCCGCGGTCCTGCCGTTGTCCTCACGCCGTCGCTGTCGTCGCGTTGTCCAAACTCCGCCGCGCCCCTATACTCCAGTGAACCAACGGATACCGCGCCTTATGACAGACGCCACACAACCCACCGACGCCCCGATCAGCCCGCTGGCCCTTCGCAGCCAGGTCGAGGATGCCATCAATCTCGTCCGCCCGGCCATTCAAGCCGACGGGGGCGATGTGGAACTGGTTGACGTGCTCGACGGCGTTGTACGCATCCGTTTCCACGGGGCCTGCCAGGGCTGCCCCAGCGCGGGCATGACGCTCCAGATGGGCATTGAACGCGTGCTCCGCGAACGCGTGCCCCAGGTCTCCCGCGTTCTGGCGATCTGATGACACAAAGCGAGCTATGGATGACCGAGGCGATCTCCCTGGCACGCGAGGCGGCCGAGCGGGATGAGGTGCCGATCGGCTGCATCATCGTCCACGAACCAACCGGCCGAATCATCGGGCGCGGCTACAACCGCCGCGAGATGGACTGCGACCCTTGCGGCCATGCCGAAATCGTCGCCATGCGCGAAGCCGGCAAGGAAATGGGCTACTGGCGACTGGTCGACTGCGCCCTGATCGTCACGCTCGAGCCCTGCCCCATGTGCGCTGGCGCCATCGTCAATGCCCGCATCGGTCGAGTGGTCTACGGCTGCAGCGATCCCAAGGCCGGGGCGGTCCGCACGCTCTACCAGCTCTGCGATGACCCGCGTCTGAACCACCGCGCCATCATCGAAGCCGGCGTGCTGGCAGACGAATGCGCAGCACTGCTGCAGGATTTCTTCAAGGTGCGCAGGGTCACTCGTACCGCAGAACCGAGTGAATCTCGATCGGAGCCAGACGCTTGCGACCCTTGAGGTCGGCCAGTTCGATCAGCACGGCCGCGGCGACCACATTGCCTCCGATTTTGCGCACCAGTTCGGCGCAGGCCTGAAGGGTGCCGCCGGTTGCCAGAAGGTCATCGACGATCAGCACCCGGCTACCCGGGGGGATGGCGTCGGCGTGAATCTCAAGCGAATCCGTGCCATATTCCAGGTCATAGGACGCCGAGACGCGATTGTGCGGCAGCTTGCCAGGCTTGCGAACCGGCACAAACCCGGCCGACAGGCAGCACGCCACGGCCGTCCCGAAGATGAAGCCGCGGCTCTCGGCCCCCACCACCAGGTCGATATTCTTCCCGCGAAACGGATTGGCCAGCAGTTCAATCGACAGCGCCAGCCCCGAGGGACTCTGCAGCAGCGGCGTGATGTCGCGAAACAGAATCCCCTTCTTGGGATAGTCCGGAATCGGCCGAATCAGCTTCTTAAGATTTTCAACCACGGGAGTCTCCTTCTGCTGGACCAGACTAGTGGCCGAGGCAGGGCTCCGCAAGGATGGTTCGCGTGACGGTTGCCGTGACCAATGACTCATCCCCGGCCTTTTGACCCATATCGGGTCTTGCCCTGGAAATTATTAGAACCAGATGCCGACCTCTGTATAATCGCCCTCAAGGAGTTTCTGCGCATGCCCAACCGCCATCCTTTCGCCAATGTCATGTTCGCCTTCTCGGCCATTGGCCTGGTGCTCGCCCTGCTCATCGCAGTCATACTTGTGCTGGACACCGGGCAGGCCTCCAACGCACTGCATACAAAATACCTCCCGGCTGCCGGCGTCCTGTTGGCGGGCCTGGGGTTCTCGGGCATCATCCTTGGCCTGGGATGCCTCCTTGAGAAACAACCCGGCGTATCCCCGCGGTTGCAGGCGCAACTGCAGGGCATCCAGGACACCCTCCAGGCGGTCGGCCGCACCATCGGCGAAGCATCAGCCAAGGCCATTCCGGCCAGCATACCAATCGCCAAAGTCGTCGCGACATCGCCCGCCCCCGCCCTGGATCCGTCGTCGCTGGATCGACTGGCCTCGCTTCTTGAGGAAATTCGCGACACGTCACTGATGAACGAGGCCCAGCGACAGCAGCGTCTGACTCAGCTTCTGGCCGGCTGGCGCGATTGCGAAGTTGCCCGTTCCGACGAACTTGCCGCGGCCGGCCGATGGGGCGAGGCCGACGCCGTGCTGACGGCGGCCCGCGCCCGGCTGGGTTCTGATGACGGCGTCCTGCAGCAGGCAGAGACTCGCTTTCATGCCACCCGCACGGCTGCCGAGGACCTCGCCTTTGACCACGTGCGTCAGACGACCCTGGACCATCTGGCCCTCTCGGCGTGGGATCGCGCCATCGAGACAACCAGAAGCTTCACGCTCCAGTACCCGGGCAGCGCCAAAGGCAGGGAGTTCGCCGAGCGTATCGTCCAGCAGCGGGAGGAATACATTGAGCACGCGGCCGGGGAGTTGTTCGCCGAAGTGCGGTCCAACACCGAGCAGCGAAGCTGGCGGCGGGCCTATGACGCCGCCAAACGCCTGATTGAGAAGTGCCCGGACCATGCTCGGGCCAACACCATGAAAGGACAACTGAATATCCTGAAGGAGAATGCCGAAACCGAACAGCGAAACGCGATGGAGTCCCGCATCAAGGAGATGATTCGCGCCAAACGGTATCCCGAGGCTCTGGAACTGGCGGGGGAGCTGAAGTCGAGTTACCCGAATTCCCCACAGGCCAAAATCGCCGAGCACCTCATCGAGAAGTTGCAGCAGCACCTGCAGAACAAGGCCCCCGCCGCCTGATCGGTGCTGTGACTCGGCAGACCACCAATCGGCCAGCGGCATTGGGCGTGCCCGAACAACGGGGCAAGCACGAAATACGAAGCACGAAATACGAAACAAACGCGGAAACGGAGAACATTCGAAGCAGCAAACGCGGAGCGGCGCGGACATCGGGCGCGCCGCCCGGATTTCTGGGCACGCCCTCGCCGTTCAGCGGGTCTTGCGCTGGTCTTCAATGACCGACTTGATGATCTGGTCCAGCGAGAACGTCGCACGGAACCCGATGGCGGCGGCGACCTTTGTCAGGTTGGGCACACGCCGGGTCAGATCATCAAAGCTACGCCCGTAGGCTTTCTCGTAACTGATCAACTCCACCGTGCTGCGCGAGCCACATGCCGCGGTCACGCGATGCGCCAGTTCCAGGATCGAGACTTCCTCGTCGCTGCCGACATTGAAAACCTGTCCGCTCGCTGACGGCGTATCCATCAGTTTCACCAGGGCCCCGACAATGTCCGCGACGTGCCCGAAGCACCGGGTCTGCGTGCCGTCGCCATACACCTGCAGTGGCTTGCCGGCCAGGGCGGCCGACACAAACCGCGGCAGGACCATGCCGTACATCCCCACCTGTCGCGGCCCGACGGTATTGAACAGTCGCACGATGCGGACCGGCAGGCCATATTGCACGTGGTAAGCCAGGCCCAGAAACTCGTCGATTCCCTTGCTGTACGCGTAGCACCAGCGGCTGTAGCTGGTGGCGCCCATCACCACATCATCGTCCTCGCTGAACGGCACGCGCACGCCCTTGCCGTAAACCTCGGACGAGCTGGTAATCAGCACCGGCCGCGCGAACCGATGGGCAGCCTCCACGACCACCTCCGTGCCACGAATGGTCGTGCGGATCGTGCGTACCGGCTCGTCCACGACCAGTTGCACCCCCACCGCCGCCGCGAGGTGGTAGACCTCATCGCAGCCGTTGACCAGCACGTTCACCGTCGACTCGTTCTCAACGCTGTCGCGGACGAAGCGCAGGCGAGGATTGTCACGCACGGCCGCGAGGTTCTCCAGCCGCCCGGTGGACAGGTCGTCCAAGATCGTCACGTGGTGTCCATCGGCCAGCAGACGCTCGGCCAGGTGAGACCCGACGAACCCTGCACCACCAGTGATCAGACATTGCTTAGGCATAGACGGAAGGATACGGCGGGCGACGGCGGCCGCAAGTGGCGTTGGCTTCTTGGGGTGCAGGACACTTGAGGCGATTTGGAGTGCTGCGAGCTTCTCGCAGCTTTGACGAGCCGACCTTGTCGGCGGCGTGAATACCTCGAGACCTTGTGGGACGCCGTTGGTGACAATGCATGTCCGACCTTGCTGCACAGCCTCCCGGCGAGAAGCTCGCCTCGGTAAAGCGGTAAGAAGCTTACCGCACTCCAGAGATCCTCTCCCGGAGGTGTCCTGTGCCCTTCCGCGTGTCATTCCGCCCGGTCGATCCAGGCGCCCCCCAGCAGCGTGTCGCCCTGGTAGACGACCACCGCCTGGCCGGGCGTGATCGCGGACTGGGGCTCGTCGAAGACCACCTTCATGCCAGCGCCTGCCATCACGGTCACCCGCGCGGGGCGGGGCTGAAAGTTGTAGCGGATCTTGGCCAGACACGGCAGATCGGCGGCGCCTTCGGCCAGCGGGTGCAGGATGTTCGTGCGGCTGGCGATGACGGTGGTGTGCAGCAGATCCGCTCTCGCTCCCAGGGTGATGCGGTTGGCGGCGGCGTTGATATCCACGACATAGGTGCGCTCGCCCAGTGCGATGCCCAGCCCCTTTCGCTGGCCGATCGTGAAGTTCTGGTGCCCCCGGTGGGCGCCCAGCGGCTCACCCGCAGCGTCAACAAACTCACCTGACGCGAATGACTCGGGCGATCGCCTACGCAGCAGGGCGGCGTAGTCCTGGTCGGGCACGAAACAGATCTCCTGCGAATCCGGCTTGTCGAACACCGGCAGGCCGATCTCCTGAGCGATCGCCCGCACCTGGGGCTTTTCAAGGTCTCCCACCGGGAACAGCGTGTGCTGCAGCGCCTCGGGCGAGATGCCGAATAGCACGTAGCTCTGGTCCTTCCGCAGGTCCCGGCCACGCATCAGCACCCGCCGGCCGATGGTTGGGTCGAGCGCCGTTCGGGCGTAATGGCCGGACGCGATGAACGTGGCTCCGACCGCCTGGGCGTACTGGGCGAGCTTGCCGAATTTGAGCCACTCGTTGCAGCGGATGCACGGGTTTGGGGTGCGTCCGGCGTTGTATTCGGCGACGAAGTAGTCGATGACCTTTGTGAACTCCTCCTGGAAGTTCAGGACGTAGAACGGGATGCCCAGTAGCCCGGCCACCCGGCGGGCGTCGGCCGCATCGCGGACCGAGCAGCAGCCTTGCTTGCCCGAGGCCACGTCGCACGTCTCGGCCGACTGCACACCCTGGGGGGTGCCCAGTCGCATGAACACGCCGATGACGTCGTATCCCTGGCGCTGCAGCAGTGCAGCGGCGACGGATGAATCGACTCCGCCGCTCATCGCCAGCACAACCTTGTCCCGCTTTTCCGGCATGGTGTGCATGATAGAGCGGATGGCGCATGGCGGGTAGCGGTGGGCGGGAGAGTGAGGTAGCGAAGGTGATGGTGCGGGGCAGGGGGTGGCCCGCGGCTCGGTCAGAGATGGTCGCGGTGGTTCATGATCTCGGGTGGGATCTGATGGCCGCACTCGGGGCAGCGATCTTTGCTGGCGCGCAGGTCGTAGCGGCAATGCCTGCACAAGCCGGAGCGGTCGGGGAGATGGCGACGCAACTTCACATAGAGCCGGCAGACGACCACTACGATCGCCATGAGGGCCAGAATCGATAATGGGATCAGTACCTGGCCAGCGCGCTGGTCTTCGAGGTGCGGCAGGTCGGGAAGATAGGAGGAGCCAAGCGACAGGCCGGCGGCAAGAGCAGGGGGAGGCTGGAAAACAGGGGGATCACGCTGCGCAGAGCATACCTGCGCGACGGGCAAAAGTCCTCTTGGCTTCGTGCTTCCCATCGCCCCGTCCGGACTGTCCCAAAGCCGATGGAGGTCTGTCGGCGGTCGCTGCGGGTTTTGCCCCACACCCCTGCTTCCCTCACGCTATACTGTCGCCCATGCGAGTCGTCTTCCTTACCGACATTCACATCGGCGCCGCGGCCGACGGGTTTCAGATGCAGCCCCGCTGGATCGACGGAATCCCCCGGCTTCTTCAGCGGTTTGCCTCGCGCATGACCCAGCTCGCCCCCGACCTCATCATCGTCGGCGGCGACACCGTCGAGCAGGGCATCCCCGAGCAGGTCGACCAGGCCGCCGCATTTCTCGCCAGGCTCCCGGCCAGGACTCTGGTCTGCCTCGGCAACCACGACCTGACCCGTCCCGACTCCGTCCGCCTCTGGCGCGACCGCCTCGCCAACCTGAAGCATGTCATCCTCGCCGATGCCATGATCCCCATGCCCGACTGCGACATCATCGCCCTGAACACCCACTGGCTCGACACCGCCGGCCACCCCCGCCAGCAGTGGACCGCGGGTGAGTATCCGCTGGCGGCGATCACCGAAGAACAGACCAAACGCCTGGACGAATGGCTTGGCCGCAGCAGCGACCGCCCGGCCATCCTGGCAATGCATGCCCAGCTTAACGGCGTGCCCGCCGACGTCTGCGGCCGAGATGCCCCGTTCGAGCCGCCTCTGCGAGCCTTCGAAGAGGCCGCCCGCCGCGTGATCGAACGCCACCCGCGCCTGCGGCTGACCCTCTCCGGCCATTGCCATGCCGCCTGCGCCATCCGTCAGGGCGCCCGGGTGGAACTTACCGGCACCTCCTACACCGAGACGCCCCACCAGTTCCACGTGATCGACCTGAAGGACAACACGCTGTCGGTGACGACCCAGTCCATCGCCGAGGAAGGAAGTCCGGCCCTTGTGGAAGATCGCGCGTGGGTTCGCGGCCGCGAGACCGACCAGGCCTTTGTGGTCTAGCGTGCTGCGGGCGAAGTCCATCAACATGGGTGGCATGCCCAGGCCGGTACTCCCGAATGAGCATGGGGCCGACATCATGGCCATCTCGGAGTACCGATCTGGCCATGCCACCCCGAGTTTAAGTTGGCGCCAGTGCGACGCAGTACACTAGCGGCGCTGGCAACTTCCCCGGCGTTGCCCCCGGGCCTGCGATTGGTGGTTTACCGCTTGTAACCTTCACTTGCGGCGCTATGATTACGTTCAACTGTTCAGCAAGCTCAACCAACAGGGACAGAGGAGACCATTTATATGCAGATGATTGAAGCCGTCATCAAGCCTCACAAACTCGACGCCGTCAAGAGCGCCTTGGCCGCCTTGGGCATCCTGGGCGTCACCGCCATCGAATGCAAAGGCTTCGGCCGGCAGATGGGCCACACCGAACGCTATCGCGGAGCCAAGCTCGACGTGGGGTTCGTCCCCAAGGTCATGCTTCGGATCTGCGTCAAGGATTCCGACATTGACACCGCCGTGAAGGCGATTTGTGACGCCGCCCGCACCGGCGAAGTCGGCGATGGCAAGATTTTCGTCTACCCGGTCACCCGCGCCGTGCGAATCCGCACCGGCGAGGAGAATGACCAGGCCCTATAGTCATCCGATGAAGCCGCCGAACATTCGAACGCCCCTGTTCTCACGCCACGAGCGAACCTGGCGGAAGAACCATTACGTCTACCCCGTCATCAGCCGGCGGAGCGGCGGCCTGTCCATCGGTATCAACCTCAGCCTCAACAAGGGCTGCACCTTCGACTGCGCCTACTGCTGCGTCGATCGCACGCGCCCCGCCAGCCGTCGCGCGATCTACATGGAGCTGCTTGAGGCCGAGTTGGATGAGATGCTTTCCCTGGCGACCAGCGGCGAGTTGTTCAAAGAGCAGCCATTTGACCAGACCCCTGCCGAGCTGCGTCGCCTCAACGACATCGCGTTCAGCGGCGACGGCGAGCCGACCCTTTTCACCCGCCTGCCCATGGCGATCGAGATGGTCGCCAGGCTGCTGGCAAAGCACCACCTCGCGGACGCCAGGATCATCCTGATCACCAACGCCACGTTGCTGGACCGCCCAACCGTCCAGGAATCGCTGGCCCTGGTGGCGCAGCACAAAGGCGAGATCTGGGCGAAACTCGACGCCGGCACCCAGGAGTACTACCAGCTCATCGACCGCTCGCCCGTGCCGCTGCTGCGGGTGCTGCGATGCCTCCGCCACGCCGCCGTCACCTACGGCATCGTCGTGCAGTCGATGTTCCTCCGCTACCAGGGCAGCGGGCCGACCGATCAGGAGATTGAAGCCTACGTCGGCCGCCTCCGCGAGATCATCGCCGCCGGTGGCACGATTCGCCATGTGCAGGTCTACACCGTCGCCCGCCCCCCGGCCGACCGCGACGTCGACATGCTGGACGATGCGTCGCTGGACGCGATCGCGACGAAGGTGCGAGCCGCGGGAATCCTCGCTGAGGTGTTCTATGGAAGCCCTACGGATCGTCGATGAACGCGACATGACGCCCGACCTCTGCGCGCGCATCCGCGCCGGCCTGTGCATCTGCTTCCCCAAAGACCGCGATACGTTCTCCCAGTCACGCTCATGGCACGGTAGCAATCCGGCCTTCTGTGCGGTCATCGAAGACGCAGGCGAGGTGATCGCCCACGTGGGCGTGGTCGACCGCACCGTGCGCATCGCCGACTCGCGCGCCCGCGTGGCAGGGGTGATGAACGTGTTTGTCCTGCCATCGCGCCGAGGGCTGCGCCTGAGCGATCTGGCGACCGCGGCCGCCATGGCCGAAGCCTCGCAGCGCGGCTTTGACCTGGGCCTGCTGTTCTGCACGCGCCCGCTGGTGGCGGTCTACGGACGCATGGGTTGGATCCTGGCGGACAATCCGATCATCCGGGTCGAAGGCGGCATGGAACTCCCGCTCCCAGAAGGCAACGTCTCCATGTTCCTGCCCTTGCGCCAGCAAGCGATCTCAACTGGCGTCATCATCCATCTAGGCGGCAACGACTGGTAGACATGCTGTTCACCCGCGACATTATGCCGTGGTTTAGTCATTGCGCGGGCCAGTCCCATCTGGTGTTATGGGCAGTTGCTGACGACAGTACACCATGCGCCACCGGGCTTAAGCAGCCTCAACCACCCCCAGACGCTATAAACCTATGCAATCGATTTTGCTAACGAAGAGCTCGCTTGGCCATAATGTCGTGATTGGTTATAAATATCACGTAAGTCCAGACAATCCTGCCAGAACGACGAACAACTTGTTGGGCTTGATCGTTCAAGATGGTATGACAGTGATCGAATCAGACCTTAAGGTTCGATTCCTGTTGATCGGAGTCTGATGACACAATCGGGCGCTTAGGGCTAGGTCCGATCGTGTCCCACGCATCATCCGTGGGTGGGTGATGTTGTTCGAGAGATTGGGTTTTGGCCGCGGGCTATGGGGAAATGCGTTACGGGCCCCGGTGAGTTCCCAGTCGCAGTTGCATCGCTTCAGTGTGCTATGCAGTGAAGCGGTGCGCAGATCTGGCCTCTACGTGTCGTCGCAATGGCGACAGCTTGTGGGAGACAGGTTTGGCAACAGCGGGCTGACAACTGGGGACCCATGGGCACACCAAGTGCGCTGGATTCATCTCCATCTGTCTGTTCATCCTCGTGGGGTGACTCGCCGCTGCGGCAGAACCTGCCTCGGATTCTTTTCCGGTTGCCACTTTGGAACGGACGGGCTGACTTGCCCCGAAACCGTTGGCGACCGGCAATCCCTCGCAGGTCAAGAGGAAAACTCAAGATGTCTACCATCACCAAGGGCCTCAAGCGGGAACTCAAGCGTACCGGCAACATTCTGGCGAAAGCCTGCCAGCTCGAATCCCTCGAAAGCCGCGTGCTCATGAGCACCACGTGGTATGTGTCCAACAGCGGCAGTGACAGCGCTGCCGGCACGATCACCGCTCCTCTGGCGACCCTCAAGACCGCCATCGCTGACGCCAAGGCCGGCGACACGATCACGCTCCGCGGCGGCAGCTATGCCGGCGGCGTGACCATCACCCAGCCCAATATCACCCTGCAGTCGTATGCCGGCGAAAAGGCTTACATCACCGGCAACTGGCAGAACTCGGCCGTCCAGACCACGATCACCTTCGACATCGACGCCTCCGGCGGCAAGTTGCTGAACCTGGATATCGCCGGGGCCAACTATTACGCCGTGAAACTCAACAGCAACTGGGATTCCGGCGACTCCGATGTCCGGGGCGCCAGTAATATCCTGATCCAGGGGAACAAGATCCACGACAGCGGCGATCACATGATCAAGATCACGCCGGACTGCAACAATGTCATCGTCCGCGGCAACGAGATATGGAGCCCCGGACACGTCAGCCCCGATCGCGGCATGCCCGTGGACTCGGTCCAGGCGAACTACCTGCTTGTCGAGGACAACTATGTCCACGACGGGATGTCCAACGGCATCTACTCCAAGGGCGGAGCCATCGGGGTGGTCATCCAGAATAACCGTATCGAGAACTTCCGCTATTCGGGCATTCTGCTGGGCCAGAGTTCCGATGAGAACTGGTTCGATACCGATAAGAATCCCTACTACTACGAGAACATCGACGGCATCGTCCGCAACAACATCATCACCAACGTCGGCGGTGCCGGCATCGGCGCCTGGGCGGCTTTGCGCCCGGTAATTGAGAACAACACCATCATCAATGCCGGCCAGCAGGGCATGTTCAGCGGCCTGCTGATCCAGGCCCAGGAGCATTGGCCCGCCGCCGGTCCGTGGGCCGGGCAGGATGTGTATGTGCCTTCGACCGACGTAACCATGAAGAACAACATCGTGGTCATGGATCCGAACTCCAGTCGTCCGGCTCTGTCGATCCGCACCGATGGGCTGACCGGTTCACTGAACCTGTCGAACAACCTGTACTATCAGGCTGGCAAATCAGTGCAGATCTCGGATGACGTCCATGGTTACTATGGCAACCTGGCCGGCTGGCAGGCCCTCGGATACGACAAGGGCTCTATCCAGGTGGACCCCAAACTCGATGCCACCAAGCTGTACGCCGAAACCGCCAGCAGTCCGACGATCGACGCCGGCACGACGGTGGCACAGGTGACCGACGACTATCTGCGTAACGCCCGTCCGGCCGGTGGCGCCTATGACATCGGCGCTTACGAGTTCAACGCAACCCCCGCGCCCACACCGATCCCTACCCCCACTCCAACTCCGACTCCCACGCCAACTCCCACGCCCACGCCGACTCCCACGCCAGCGTGGACGAACACCGCGATCGCGGCCCAGAGCGGCACGTTCGCCTACGAGTTTGATGCCAGTGCCACCCAGCTTGCTTCGGATATTGTCATCGGATTAGCCAATGGGCCGGTGAGTGCCGCGACCAGACTGGCCGCGATCGTCCGCTTCAACTCCAGCAACCAGATTGACGCCCGCAACGGCGGCGCCTATCAGGCCGATGACGCCGTAACCTACGCGGCCGGCACTACCTATCACTTCAGCATGGTGGTGAATACGGCCGCCAAGACCTATGACGTCTCCGTGACGATGCCCAACGGCACGGTCAAGAAGATCGCCACCGGTTACGCCTTCCGCACCGAGCAGGCCGCCGTCACGAGCCTCAACGGCCTGGCCACCTACAACGAAGCCGGCGATGTAACCGTAGCCAATGCCAAGCTGACAACGACTCCGGTACCGACTCCGACTCCCATCCCCACTCCGGTGCCGACTCCGACTCCTATCCCCACTCCGGTGCCGACTCCGACTCCTATCCCCACCCCGGTACCGACGCCCACTCCCATCCCCACGCCCACGCCAGTCATTGGCACGGGTACCGGGTTGACGGCCAAGTATTACGACAACGCCAATCTGACCGGTTTGAAGCGGACGGCGGTTGACAAGAAGATCAGCTTTAACTGGGGCACCAGCAAGCCGACCGGGCTGACCGCCGCAACCACGTACAGCGCCCGCTGGACCGGCCAGGTCATGGCCAAGGTCTCGGGCGCGACAACGTTCACCACCGTCAGTGACGATGGCGTTCGCCTCTGGGTAAACGGGCAGTTGATCATCGACAACTGGACCGCGCATGCTCCGACCACCAACACCGGCACGCTCACGCTGCAGGCCGGCCAGAAATACGACATTAAGATGGAATACTATCAGAACACCGGTGGCGCTCAGGTCTCGCTCTCCTGGTCGGCCGCCGGCCTGGCTAGCGAGATCGTGCCGATGACGCAACTGTTCAGCGGAGCCGCCGCAACGTCGACGCCGGCAATCCCTCCGGTAATCGCTCCGGTGATTACTGCGGCTCCCAGCACGACAACGAACCTGGCCGCGGGCAAGACCGCGACCAGTTCGTCCAATGAGAGTTCGAGTCTCACCGCCGCCAACCTCACCGACGGCGCCACCTCCACTCGCTGGGCCAGCGGCAGCGCGACCACCGCATGGGTCCAGGTTGATCTGGGCGCCAACTACAACATCGCCGGCGTGAACCTGAACTGGGAAATGGCGTCGGCCAAGAGCTTCCAGATACAGACTTCGCTGGATGGCACAAACTGGACCACGATCTACTCGACCACCAACTCCGCCGGTGGCCAGCAGAATCTGACAGGCCTCAGCGGCACCGGCCGCTATGTCAGGCTGAATTGCCTCGCAGCAAACACGGACTGGGGTTACTCGCTGTACGAACTGCAGATCTTCGGCAAGTAACGAACGGGTAGTGATGAATCACTACTTCCTCGCCGCGGAACCGGTTTCCCACGGACCGG
Organism: Tepidisphaerales bacterium; assembly: GCA_038213005.1. Classification (GTDB taxonomy): domain Bacteria; phylum Planctomycetota; class Phycisphaerae; order Tepidisphaerales; family Tepidisphaeraceae; genus JBBQTU01. The sequence goes on from JBBQTU010000024.1 coordinate 21,042, forward strand.
TTCCGCGGTATTTTCTGCGCTGATCGTGGGGAATACCGCTCAGAGATACGCGAAGCTAAACCATTGAGGGGAACCGCCGCATACGGAAGTACGTTCGGTGGTGTGGTAGGAGGGGGGCCGAAACGGTCCCCGCCCCCCCCATAAGCGTTAACTTGTCGCGGCCACAAGCCGTATTCTCCTGCTGTTTTCTGTGCCTTTTGCGCTTTTTGTGGCAAATGTCGGCGATTTCGATCGAGCGACGCCAATACCTGGGTCGGAGAAGAGGAATTGCCACAAAAGGCTCAAAAAGCACAAAACGTGCCGGTCCTTGGCATGTGTCATGTGACTGGGCGATACTTAAGTTAACGCTTATGCCCCCCCCCGATCCGTCGACCGCGGCCCAAAATGCGTTGATCCGCAAGGGCGCTCTGGTGCTGGAACCAGTTCGATTCGGCCGACCCCAAGACCTTCTTCGATGGTTGCCCCGTGCTCAGCCCCACCGGCGAGCCCAAGCAGGCCCTCTCCTCCATGGCGGGCCTGACTTCAATCCTGCCCAGCCCACGCTACGTCGGCAGCCTCAATACCGGCGACAACACATGGGGCTACATGTTCGAAAATGATGGCAAGCTGGTCGCCTCCTTGTGAACGGCAGTACCAGCCTGCCCCCGACGGCAAGATCGGCCTTAACCTCAACCTCGGCGTTCACGGCCAACTGAACGAGCGCGAAGTCTATTGGCCCAAGCAGAAGCAGGAAGGCGCCCCAGCCCCCCCAAATCCTGGGGAACCCTCGAGCTGGCCAATTGACCCGCCATCTGCGACACTCTCGCTCTGCTGGCCTCTGACACTTGGGACGCAGTCGTCCCAGGTGTCGGCCAGATGCGCTCAATCCGGCCACTCACGGGCCGAGATATGGAGACGACATCACCTATTTTGGAAACGCTTGGTATCCTGAGCAGTGGCCCGAATCTCGCTGGCCCGCTGATCTTCAGCTCATGCGCTCCGCCAGCATGAACGTCGTCCGCATCGGCGAATACGCATGAAGCGCCATCGAGCCCCACGAAGGACAATACGACACCGCGTGGCTCGAGCGCGCCGTCGACCTCGCCGCCACCTATGGCCTCCAGGTCGTCATGTGTACCCCCACCGACGCTCCGCCCGCCTGGCTCACCCAGAAATATCCCGAGGTCCTCCGCGTCGACGAAACCGGCCGCCCTGTCGTCCACGGGCAGCGCCGCCACTTCTCCCCCCCAAAGCCCCAAATGCCGCGACCTCTCCGCCCGAATCGTCTCGGTCCTTACCCAGCGCTTCGGCCACCACCCGAGGGTCATCGGCTGGCAAATCGGCAACGAATTCTGCATGTACAGCTACGACCCGCTCACCCACCAGCTCTTCCAGCAGTGGCTCGCCCGTCGATACCAGACGCTGGAAAACCTCAACCAGCATTGGACCACCAACTACTGGAGCCAGGCCTATACCGACTGGTCGCAGATTCCCCTTCCCACCGGCTGGCCGCACCCAAGTCTCTATCTCGACTATTTCCACTTTATCTCCGAAGGCTTCGCCGACTATCAGCGTCTCCAGATCGACATCATCCGCCGCGATGCCGACCCGCGCCAGTGGATCACCCACAACCTCCACTGCTGCGAAGAACTCGACTTCGCCCTGATCATCAACGACGCCGACCTCGCCGGCTGGGATCCCTATCCCGGTGGCGACAAGATCGACTTCCAGCATTTCGGCTGGTACAGCGATTTCTGCCGCACCCTCAAGCCCCGACCGCACTGGATCACCGAAACCCAGCCCGGCCACGTCAACTGGGCCGCGCCCAACGCCTCCCTCCCTCGCGGCACCGTCCGCGACCTGCTCTGGCATTTCTACGCTCATGGTGCCGAGGCCGTCCTCTTCTGGCAATGGCGGGCCCCGCTGGGCAGCCACGAGCAGATGCATGGCACCGTCATCGCCCCCGACGGCAACCCCCGCCCCATCTACAACGAGATCGCCCAGGTCGGCAAGGAGCTCCGCGACCTCGCTCCCTTCCTCGACGGCAAACGCACCGAATCCGCCGTCGCCGTCCTCTACTCTTATGCCGACCAGTACGCCCTCAAGAATCAGAAGCACACCAACGACTTCGACGGCCTGAAACACATGACCGGGTTCTATGGCCCCTTGCGCGCCATGGCCTTGGACGTTGATGTGCTGGACACCCGCCGCCCGGTGGATGGCTACCGCCTGCTCGTCGCCCCGCACCTCTACTGCCTCGATGACCCGCTCGTGCAGAAACTTCTCCGCTATGTCAACGAAGGCGGCCACCTTCTTCTTGGCCCGCGATCAGGCTTCAAAGACCAGTTCAACGCGCTGCTCCCCTCGCGCCAGCCCGGCCGCGAACTCGCCGACCTCATGGGCGACAAGACCGCGGGCGATAGCCTCTACCTCTCCCCCTACGATATAGCCATCCTGACGGATGGTTGATCCGCGATGAGTCTCGCGCGTCAGCCTGATGCCGAGTGCAACGAATCCTTCTCCTCCCCTTTGGGGAGGCTAGGAGGAGTTTGAGTTCAACCCTGTGAAGGGCGCAACTCGCTTCTCGATCGTCGATCCCAAGGTGAGCGACTTGCATCACCCCGGCCGGCCAATCCCCGGCATCTTCCGCCCATAGTGCCCCGTCACCGCCGCCAGCAGAAAGTAATAGTCGTCCGCCAGATAGTTGTACCCGCACGGAATCCCTTCCTTCGTTCGCCCTTCGGCAGCCCTTGCCTTCGCCAGCCGGTCGGATACTCTTGCTCGCGCAACGAGGCGTAGCTCAGTTTGGTAGAGCGGTCGCCGCGGCGACAGGTCGCAGGTTCGGTCGGCCTGGCAGTTGAGAGAGAGAGAAAGATTCGTCCGGGGCGTAGCTCAGTTTGGTAGAGCGCGTGGTTTGGGACCACGAGGTCGCAGGTTCAAATCCTGTCGCCCCGACTTGTTGGAAATGTTTCACGTCTATGTGCGGAGAAGCCAGACGACTGGCCGATTCTATGTCGGTTCCACTGGCAACATTCAGGATCGTCTCCACCGCCACAACTCGGGCCAATCCAAGGCCACCTGCCATGGCGTCCCTTGGACCCTCATCTACCTCGAAACCCATCCCAGTCGCAGCGAAGTAACCAGGCGGGAAAAGTATTTCAAGACGGGTAAAGGCCGCGATGAGATCCAGCGACTGCCCCAAGTGCAATTCAGCTTGGGCTAGAGCGATCGCCATGGCGACAGGTCGTCCGCCGCGGCGGATCGCCCCGACTTCCACTGTCATATGGCCTCAGCGACGATACGTTCTCCGGCCGGTTGGGGCCAGCAGGGCGGGCCAGGGGAGCCCCCAGCGAATGTGTGTGCCCGAAAATCGGGGCGACGTGCCCCATGTCCGCGCCGCTCCGCGTTTGCTGCTTCGAGTTTCCTCAGTTCCCGCGTTGTTTCGTATTTCGTGCTTTGTATTTCGTGCTTGCCCGGATTGTCGGGCACGCCCCAGCGAATCGGCGTCTCCCGCCATCGGCGTCCCCCGCCACCTTGCCTCGGTGTGCCAGAATGCTTACTCTTCCCCTTCTTACGCTTGACGATCTTTTACTCTTTTTTGGCAGGAGCCCCCTCAATTATGCTTCCTCGAACGGACAAAGCTCACGACGTATTGCGCCAGGAACGTCATCCCCTGGACGCGATTTTCGCCCCTAGGAATGTCGCGGTCATCGGCGCTACCGAGACCATGGGTAGCGTCGGCCGCACGGTGCTGTGGAACCTCATCTCCAGCCCCTTCGGCGGAACCGTCTTCCCCGTCAATCCCAAGCGCCCCAGCGTCCTGGGCATCAAGGCCTATCCCTCGATCACCGCCATCCCCGATAAAGTCGACCTCATCGTCGTCTGCACCCCCGCCAAGAGCGTCCCCGCCATCGTCAAGGAAGCCGTCGCGTGCGGCATCACCGGCGCCGTCATCATCTCCGCAGGCTTTGCCGAGCTCGGCGAAGAAGGCAAGCGTATGGCGGATGAAATCCTCGCCGAAGCCCGCCGCGGCAAGATGCGCATCATCGGTCCCAACTGTCTGGGCATCTGCTGCCCGCTCAGTGGCGTGAATGCCTCTTTCGCCCCCTGCATGCCCCGCGCCGGCAGCGTCGCCTTCCTGACGCAGTCGGGCGCCCTCGGCACCGCCGTCCTCGACTGGGCTCGCCAGGAGCAGGTCGGCTTCTCCGCCTTCGTCTCCATCGGCGCCATGGCCGACGTGAACTGGGGCGACATGATCGACTACTTCGGCAACGACCCCCGCACCCAGTCCATCGTCATCTATATGGAATCGATCGGCGATGCCCGCTCGTTCCTCTCGGCCGCCAAGGAAGTCTCCCTGACCAAGCCCATTATCGTCATCAAGGCCGGCCGAACCGCCGCCGCCGCCAAGGCTGCCGCCAGCCACACCGGTTCCATGACCGGCTCCGACTCCGTCCTGGACGCCGCCTTTGACCGCGTTGGCGTTCTTCGCGTGAACACCATTGAAGAAGTCTTCGCGATGTCCGAAGTGCTCGCCAAGCAGCCCCGCCCCTCCGGCCCCAACCTCACCATCATCACCAACGCCGGCGGCCCCGGCGTGCTCGCCACCGACGCCCTTATCCAGAACGGCGGCGAACTGACGACCCTCTCCGAAGAGGCCTTCAAGCAGCTCAACGCCACCATGCCTCCCCAGTGGAGCCACAATAATCCCGTCGACGTGCTCGGCGACGCCAAGGCCAGCCTCTACGCCAAGGCCCTGGAACTCTCCGGCAACGACGCCAACGCCCATGGCCTGCTGGTCATCCTCACCCCGCAGGACATGACCGATCCCACCGGCACCGCCGAGGCACTCAAGCCCTACGCCCATATCGAAGGCAAGCCCGTCCTGGCAAGCTGGATGGGTGGCCCCATGGTCAAGGCCGGCAGCGACATCCTCATGCAGGCTGGCATCCCCAACTTCCCCTATCCCGACACCGCCGCCAAGGCCTTCTGCTACATGTGGAAGTATGCCGACAACCTCAAGGCCCTTTACGAAACCCCCCAGGCCTTCCCCGAAGATCAGGGCATCGACCGCGCTGCCGCCAAAAAGATCCTCGATGATGTCCGCGCCAGCGGCCGCACCATCCTCACCGAATACGAGTCCAAAAAACTCCTGACCACCTACGGCATCCCCACCGTCCCGACCGAAATCGCCATCACGGCTGATGAAGCCACCGCCGGTGCTAAGAAGATCGGATTCCCCGTCGTCCTGAAGCTCCATTCCTTCACCATCAGTCACAAGACCGATGTCGGCGGCGTGAAGCTCAACCTCGCCGACGAGGCCGCCGTCCGCAAGGCTTTCGACGAGATCAAGCAAAGCGTCTCTGTGCATCCCAAGTGGGGCGCCCAGCATTTCCAGGGCGTAACCGTCCAGCCGTTCGCCAAGTTCGAAGGCTACGAAGTCATCATCGGCAGCTCGATGGACAGCCAGTTCGGCCCGGTCATGCTGTTCGGCTCCGGCGGCCAGCTTGTCGAAGTCTACAAGGATTCGGCCCTCGCACTGCCTCCGCTGAACACCACCTTGGCCCGCCGACTGATGGCACAGACCAAGATATACACCGCCCTCAAGGGTGTCCGTGGCCGCAAGGCTTGCGACATCGTCGGCATGGAACAGCTCCTGGTCCGATTCAGCCAGCTCATCACCGAGCAACGCTGGATCAAGGAACTGGACATCAACCCGCTGCTCGCTTCGCCCGACCGCCTGCTGGCCCTCGACGGCCGGGTTGTCCTGCACGATCTGGACACCCCCGAGGCCAAGCTGCCTCGCGCCGCCATCCGGCCGTATCCCACCAAGTATGTCTCCGACTGGACGATGAAGAACGGCACCGAGCTGACCATCCGTCCCATCGCCCCCGAGGACGAGCCGCTGCTGGTGAAGTTCCACGAGAAGCTTTCCGAGCGTAGCGTCCAGCTTCGCTACTTCCATCCGATGAAGCTCTCGCAGCGCACGGCCCACGAGCGGCTGATCCGCGTGTGCCACACCGACTACAACCGCGATATCGCGCTGGTCGCCGTCCACACGGACCCGGCCACCAGGCAGAAGGAAGTCGTCGGCGTCGGCCGCATGAGCAAGCTCCCCGGCCTCAGCGAAGGTGAATTTTCCGTGCTGGTCTCCGACCAGTTCCAGCGTCAGGGCCTGGGCACCGAGTTCCTCTCGCGCCTGGTGAAGATCGCCAGGGACGAGCGACTTGAGAAGCTCACAGCGTCTCTGTTGGCCGAGAACACCGAGATGCAGAAGGTCTGCCGCAAGCTCGGGTTCAAACTTACCCCCGGCAAGGACCCCAGCGACCCGGTGGCCGCCGAACTCACCCTCGCCTGATCGCGTCGGCCCATAATGTCCAACCCCCGCATCGCCCGCCGAAAGACGGGCGATGCGCCTTAGTAGGCAGGCCGCCCCGGCCTGCTATTGACCATCGAAGACGGACTTGTCGCTTTCGCCGGAAATCCCGGCCATGTGGGCACTCACAAACCCGCACGTCAGGTCCAGTTTGGCGTGCCAAGCACCAAGGAGCGGAGAGGTCGAGCGACGCAGCGATGACATAGCGGGCATCCCGATGCATCGGGATGTGCCGTCCGCCCGCTGGAACATCGCGATGTCTCGAGGGCGGCATCTCGTGGCCCGGCCGCCTCGGCCGGAGCCTTCGCCATCGCGCCGGACACGCACCCTGAGCCCCGCCACGCCAACTCGAGCAGCCACCATCGTCGCTCCTCCCACCGCTGAACCACCCGCTCCGCTTGAGGCACTGAGGCGTGCTTGGTTGGGCGTGGGACCGATAGTGA
>JBBQTU010000025.1:0-27803 GCA_038213005.1 Tepidisphaerales bacterium
GAAATGGCCTTGCTGATGCACAGGATCAAGGCGATTGCCTAAGAGTCTCTCTCACAGGATAAGGAACTGATACCGTTGTCAAAGATGCCGTTTAGAAGGCGTAAGACGCGAGAAATCGCGATGCAGATCCTCTTTGCGTGGGACAGCCACGGCGGAGAGGACATGGCGATGGCGACGTCGTTGGCGGCCGCCGCCAGCGACGATATCGAAGCGCGCGATGCTGCCGTCGAGATCGCCAAGGCGACCTGGGGCCAGCTCCCGACTCTGGATGCGTGGCTTGAGCGGTTGACGCCGAAATACTCACTGCGGCGGCAACCAGGCGTGGATCGCAGCTTGCTGCGTCTGGCGGCCTGGGAACTGACCAGCCGTACGGCGCCGGCGAAGGTTGTGTTTGACGAGGCCATCGAAATGGCCAAGGAATTCTCCACGGCGGAGAGCGCGCGGCTCATTAATGCGGTGCTGGATGCCATGTTCATCGAGCACAAGGCTCTGACCGATGAAGGCATCATGCCCGGCACGGAGCCCCCGGCGGACGAGCCACCTGCGCAGGCGGGCGGCCCGGCCGGAAAGGGCGAGTAGCGCCCATGGGCTTTTTCTCAAAGACCATTGATAAGCTCAAAGGTGCCCTGCGGAAGACCGCGCAGGTGCTCAATACGGACGTCCGCACTCTTTTTGTGCCTGGACGCCAGATTGATGAAGCCTTCCTCCAGGAAATCGAGCAGCGGTTCCTGCAGGCTGACATGGGCATCCGCAATGTGGACCGCATCGTCACCGAGTTGCGCAACCGCTGGCGTCTGGGCAAGATCAAGAACGCCGACGAATGCCTGTCGATCGTGAAAGAGCAGTTGCTGCGCGACTGGGGAACCGCCGACCGCGAGTTGAAGCTGGCCCCGGCCGGCCCGACCGTGATCCTGGTTGCCGGGATCAACGGTGCCGGCAAGACCACCAGCATCGCCAAACTGGCGTGGCTGCTGAAAAACGAGATGGGCAAGAAGGTGATGGTCTGCGCCTCCGACACGTTCCGGGCGGCCGCCGTCGAGCAGTTGTCCATCTGGGCCGACCGCCTGGGGATCGAGATCGTCAAGCACAAGATGGGCGCCGACCCGGCCGCCGTCGCCTATGACGCGTGCGAGTCGGCCAAGGCTCGCGGCATCGACGTCCTGCTGGTAGACACCGCCGGGCGACTGCACACGCAGGACCACCTGATGCGCGAGCTGACCAAGATCCGCGACGTGGTCGCCAAGCGCATCCCCGGCGCCCCCCACGAGGTGCTGCTGGTGCTGGACGCCACCACCGGACAGAACGCCATCAACCAGGCCCGCAGCTTCACGCAGGCCATCGGCGTCAGCGGCATCGTGCTGGCAAAGCTGGACGGCACCGCCAAGGGCGGCGTGATCTTCGCCATCCGCGACCAGCTCAATATCCCGGTGAAGTTCGTGGGCCTGGGCGAGACGCCGCAGGATGTAGAAACGTTCGATCCGCCCAGGTTCGTTGATGCGCTGTTTGAGCGGTAGGCACATCAGTGATCCCGTAGAAGCGACTCTGTAGTCGCTTTTTGCGTATCAAGCGTCATGGTAGGTCCGCGCCCAACCGAATCAGAATGGTCAGGGGGGCACTATGCGGATCCAGGGGCGCAACATAAAGCGACTACAAAGTCGCTTCTACGTGAGTACAATGTCGCCTTGATGCCATATACAATCGGCTTTTTCAACCGAGATGTACCCACACGCCGTTATAGGGTCAACCTGCCACACTGGCGGCAGGAAGGGGTGATCTATTTCGTGACGTTCCGCCTGGCTGATTCTCTGCCAGCGCCGAAGCTGCGACAGTGGGTGCTTGAGCGAGAGCAGTGGCTGCTACAGCACCCGGGGCCGTGGGATGATGCCGTTCACGAGGACTACACGCGACGGTTTCCGGCACGCCTTGAGCGGTGGCTGGACGAGGGCTACGGCTCGTGTGTGCTGGCGAGATCGGATTGTCGTGATGTCGTTGCCGAAGCGATCCAGCACGGTCACGGGAGCGACTACTGCCTCGACCAATGGGTTGTCATGCCCAATCATGTGCATGCTCTGGTCACGCCCATTCAACGGAACCTGTCAGCCATCATGCAGCGATGGAAGTCCTTCTCGGCGCTCGGAATTAACAGATCGCTGGGCCGGCGCGGATCGCTATGGCAGAAGGAGTCGTTCGATCACATTGTCAGGAACGGCGAGCGCCTTGAACGGTTTCGCCGGTATATCGAGGACAACCCGCGGCGAGCTGGACTGGCTCCGTAGAAGCGACTTTGTAGTCGCTTTTCTGCGCGTCGAAGGTCCTGAGAGTCCGCATCCACGCGGATCGGATGCCACTGGGGCACCTCGCGCCGGTGCGGGAAAAAGACAAGCGATTACAAACTCGCTTCTACTGAAGCATGTCTGGTATCATGGCAGGTCAGCAAGGAGCAAGAGCATGGAAGAGACCCTTTTCACGAAGATCATCCAGCGGAAGATTCCTGCCAAGATCGCGTATGAGGATGAGAAATACATCGTCGTCCACGACATCAACCCGCAGGCACCGGCCCACGTGCTGATCATTCCCAAGAGGGTCATCCTGACCCTCAACGACTTGACGCCGGCGGATACGGAGCTGGTTGGCGGCATGTTCATCGTCGCCGGCAAGGTGATGAACCAACTGGGTTACACGGAATACCGCACGGTATTCAACTGTGGCCGGCAGGCGCAGCAGACCATTTTCCACCTGCATCTGCACGTTCTGGCGGGGCGGGATTTCACCTGGCCGCCGGGGTGAAGATTTATACCGCAGTTTACGGTTGACGCCGGTTGAGGCTGGACCCTAAGCTGTCGGTAAGATCGCCGCCTGTTGGAGGCGGCTGTGGCGAATGCAACTCAAGATCGGGCCAAGGGCAGGCATGTCGCTGGTATTCCCGAAAAACTCGCGGACGATCGCCGGGGCGATCCTCTTTGGCGTTGTTGCATTGGGCGGTCTGGTCAGCCTTGGCGTGACCTACTACTTCACACCCAAGTACACGCGAGTGGGCTACACGCCGCTGCAGCCGGTGCCGTACAGCCACAAGATCCACGTCGTACAGCTCGGTCTGGACTGCACCTATTGCCACACCAATGTCACCGAAGCGCCGCCCGCTAATGTTCCCAGCGTCAACGTGTGCATGACCTGTCATGACCCGCTCAAGGGCAACATCAAAGGCGACAGTCCCCTGCTGGCGCCGGTGCGGGAAGCGTGGAAGACCGGGCAACCGGTAAGCTGGGTGCGCGTCCACAAGCTGCCGGACTACGTCTATTTCAACCATCAGATCCACGTCAATCGTGGGGTAAGCTGCGTGGACTGCCACGGGCGGGTAGACGAAATGGTCGAGGTTCGGCATGATCAGCCGATGAGCATGTCCTGGTGCCTGGATTGCCACCGGAATCCAGAGACCAGGATCCGTCCCAACAACCAGGTGACGAATCTGGCGTGGGATGCGAGCAAGGACTGGGCGGTGATGCCGAAATACCTGAATGCGGATTCACCGCTGGAGTTCGCGAGGAAAGTGGCGAAACAGAGCGGCTTGAAGCCGCCAACGAATTGCAGTGGATGTCATCGGTAGGCACCAGACACATAAGAGAAGAACAGTCATGGCCAGTGAGTGGGACAGTTCGAGGCGGGATGCGATCGGGAAGATCGCATCGTCGGCGCTGCGCGGAAAAGCGTGGTGGCGGTCGGTTGGCGATTACGCCGATACGCCGGAATTCGCGAAGTGGGCTCAGAACGAGTTTCCCGCGATGGCCGAGGAATTGGAGAGCCGCCCGGCGGGTCCGAGTCGCCGGTCGTTCCTGCAGTTGATGGCCGCGTCGGCCGCCCTGGCCGGGCTGGGCCTGTCCGGCTGCCGCAGGCCGGAGGACAAGATACGCCCCTACAATGCCAAGCCCAATGACATGGTACTGGGCAAGGGGATGTACTACGCCACGACCTTCGTCATGGCGGGCAAAGCGATGGGGGTGCTGGCCGAGACGCACGAAGGCCGCCCGACCAAGATTGAGGGCAATCCCAAACATCCCAACAGCCTTGGCGCGACGGATCTCTTCGCCCAGGCGTCGGTGCTGGACCTCTACGATCCAGATCGTTCGCGGAATTTCCTGCACGATGGGAGGGTCGCCAGTCGTGACGAATTCCTGGCGTTCGCCGCCTCGCTGGCGAAGCAACTGAAGGAGACCCAAGGCAACGGGTTGGCCATCCTCAGCGAAGACTCTGCCTCTCCCGCAGTGGACATGCTGCTGGAACACGTCCGTAAGGCGATGCCCCAAGCGGTGATCTGCGTCTACGAACCCTTCGAGGCCGCGGGGCCTAAAGCCGTTTATGACTTGTCCAAAGCGGACGTCATTCTCTCGTTGGATTGCGACCTGCTCGGGACCGAGGACGATGGGGCTCGAAACAGGCAGGCTTTCGCGGCCGGCCGCACCGTGGACCAGACGCAAAAGATGAACCGGCTGTATGTGGTGGAGCCCTCATGCACCATCACCGGCGCGTCGGGCGACCATCGTTTTGTGTGTCCGGCCGAAAGTGTCGGCGACTGGGGCGAATACGTCCTGGCGGCTCTCACAGGCCTATCGACCGCAGGCGCGTACAAACAGCAGGCCGACGCCGTGGCGGCCGACCTGAAGGCCGCGGGGCCGCGTGCCCTGGTTGTCGCCGGCGCGCGCCAGCCCGAGGCCGTCCATCTTCTGGCCGCCCGCATCAACTCCGTCTTGGGAAGCCAGGCGGTCACGTGGCAGCAAGCCCCGGCGGGCATGATCTCGCTGTCAGACCTCGCTAAGCGTCTGGCCAGTGGCCAGGCGCACACGCTGCTGGTCCTGGGCGGCAACCCCGCCTACAACGCTCCGGCCGACCTCGATTTTGTTGCGTTGCTCCGCAAGGCGACTACCTCTATTCGTCTGGGGTTGTACGAGGATGAGACCAGCGCCTCATGCCAGTGGCACGTCCCGGCCGCCCACTACCTGGAATCATGGGGCGATGCGCGGAGTCAGGACGGCACCGTGTCGGCCATACAGCCGATGATCCAGCCGCTGTTCGGCGGGATGGTTGCCATCGAACTGCTTGCGCGGCTTAGCGGTTTCGAGAAAACCGCCCCCTATGAGATCGCCCGGGTGAGCATGGGTCGACTCTCCGGCGGCTTCACAGAAGCGGCATGGCGCAGCTACCTGCAGGAAGGCATCGCCGCAACAAAGGACGCCGGGCACGCCAAAGCGACGCCGCCGGGTTCCTCTCGACCCATCACGCACACACTGCTAAACCTGCCCGCCGGCGCGGTGACCGTCTGCTTCGCACTGGATGCTTCGGTCTTCGACGGCCGCTTCGCCAACAACGGCTGGCTGCAGGAGTGCCCCGATCCGATCACCAAGCTGACGTGGGACAATGCGGCGCTACTGTCGCCCGCAACGGCCAGGCAGCTTGGCGTCGATACGGGCGATGTGGTGAAGGTCGAACTGGACGGCCGAGCCATCGAGGCACCCGTCTTCGTGCTGCCCGGTACGGCCGACTGGAGCATCACACTTCCTCTGGGATATGGACGCAAGGCCGGCGGATCGCTGGCCACGGATGCCGGGTTCAACGCCTACGCACTTCGCACCACCGCCTCGATGGGCTTTGGCGTTGGCGCGAAGGTGACCAAGACCGGCAGGACCTACCCCCTGGCCACCACCCAGGAACACTGGGCGATGGATCTGCAGAAGCATCTGCCCCAGACCGCCGACCAGGCTGCCAAGGAGCGGGCGATCATCCGGGAAGGTTCCTCGCAGGAGTTCGCCCGCGATCCTGAATTTGCCAGGAAGCAGGGCGAACATGCCCCCATCCGCCTGAACATCTACGCCGCCCCAAAACTCGACGGGGCGAACCAGTGGGGCATGACCATCGACCTCAATGCCTGTGTGGGCTGTAACGCCTGCGTCATGGCCTGCCAGGCCGAGAACAACGTGCCCATCGTCGGCAAGGATGAGGTGATCCGCGGGCGCGAAATGCACTGGATGCGCCTCGATCGCTACTTTGGCGCTTCGGCCGACGGCGGGGATGTCATTATCTCGGTGCAGCCAATGGCCTGCCAGCAATGCGAAGCCGCGCCGTGCGAGCCGGTCTGTCCGGTCAACGCGACGGTGCACAGCCCCGAGGGGCTCAACGAGATGGTCTATAACCGCTGCATCGGCACGCGGTATTGCTCGAACAACTGCCCGTACAAGGTGCGCCGGTTCAACTTTTTCGACTGGAACAAGGGCACAATCCGTGCCGACACCGCCCCGACGCGTGATGGCAACATCCAGCCCAACCCGATGAGCGGCTTCAGCAAGCCTCAGAGCTTCCAGGCGCCCATGCAGGAAACGCTGAAGATGCAGACCAACCCCAACGTCACGGTTCGCATGCGTGGCGTGATGGAAAAATGCACCTACTGCGTGCAGCGGATCGAGATGGCCAAGATCGACGCCCGCGCGAAAGTCGGGCAGGGTAGCGCCAACGCGGTCGTTGACGGCCAGCCAGCCGTGAAGGTGCCCGACGGCGTGATCCAGACCGCCTGCCAGCAGGTCTGCCCCACCCGGGCGATCACCTTCGGCGACGTCTCCGACCCGCAGAGCAAGGTCAGCCAGATACGCACCAGCCCCAGAAGCTATGAGGTGCTGGAGCATCTGAACGTGAAACCGCGAACGCGATACCTGGCGAGAATAAGAAACCTGAACCCGAAACTGAGCATGGAGTAAGGCCTACTTACCACGAAGCGACGAAGCAACGAAGAAGCACGAGGAACAAGACGGAGGACAGAAACAGATGAACCGCGAAGGCGCGAAGGACACGAAGACGGACGCGAAGGAGGAGAGGCTCTGGAGCTCTTCTTCGCGCTATCCTTCGCGCTCTTCGCGCCTTCGGGATTTTCTCCTCTTCGTTGCTTCGTCGCTTCGTGGTGAAATGGAGAACCGGCAGAACTGATGAGTGAATTGACGACCAACTCGACCGCGATTGCCGACCCCGATGTGGATCCAGGCGTTCGCGCGCCGCTGGTGCTGGGCGGCAAGACGATCGGCGACGTCACCGAGATGATCGCCTCGATCCCCGAGCGCAAGAAGGCCCCGCTGTGGTGGTGGGTGGCGACGACCGTCACCGGCCTGGTCATGATGGGGTGCCTCGGCGGGATGATCGGATATCTCTTCGCCACCGGCGTGGGCGTGTGGGGCAATCAGCATCCGGTGATGTGGGCCTGGGACATCACCAACTTCGTCTTCTGGATCGGCATCGGCCACGCCGGCACGCTGATCTCGGCGATTCTCTTTCTCCTGCGCCAGCGGTGGCGCACCAGCATCAACCGCTCGGCCGAGGCCATGACGATCATTGCCGTCATGTGCGCCGGCATCTACCCCGGCATCCACGTGGGGCGATGGTGGATGGCCTGGTTCCTGGCGCCCGTCCCCAACAGCAACGCGATCTGGCCGAACTTCCATTCGCCGCTGCTGTGGGATGTCTTCGCCGTCTCGACCTACGCCACGGTCTCCGCGCTGTTCTGGTACGTGGGCATGATCCCCGACCTGGCGACCCTGCGCGATCGCGCCCCCAATAAGCTCAAACACTTTGCCTATGGCCTCTTCGCCCTCGGGTGGCGCGGCAGCAACCGCCACTGGCGACACTATGAGATGGCCTACCTGATCCTGGCGGGCATCTCCACGCCGCTGGTCCTGTCGGTGCACTCGGTGGTGAGCATGGACTTCGCCACCAGTGTCCTGCCCGGCTGGCACACGACCATCTTCCCGCCTTACTTCGTCGCTGGCGCCATCTTCAGCGGCTTTGCGATGGTGCTGACGCTCCTGATCCCGGCCAGGCAGCTCTTTGGTCTGAAGGACCTCATCACCACCCGGCACCTTGAAAACATGTGCAAGGTGATTCTGGCCACCGGCAGCATGGTCGGCTACGCCTACGCGATGGAGTTCTTCATCGCCTGGTACTCCGGCAATCCCTTTGAGAGCTTCGTGTTCATCAACCGGGCGATGGGGCCGTACGCCTGGGCCTACTGGATCATGGTCACCTGCAACGTGATCACCCCGCAGCTCTTCTGGTTCAAGAAGATACGCACCAACCCGTGGATCATCTTTGTGCTGTGCATTTTCGTGAACATCGGCATGTGGTTCGAGCGATTCGTGATCATCGTGACCAGCCTGCATCGCGATTCGTTGCCCAGTTCCTGGGGTTATTTCAACCCGACATGGGTGGACATCTTCACGTTCGTCGGCTCGATCGCGCTGTTCCTGCACATGTTCCTGCTGTTTATCCGCTTCCTGCCGATGATCGCGATGAGTGAAGTCAAAGGTGTGTTGCAGGGCCACAGCCTGATGCACGCGGATGAGCCGCTGGATGTTCATGGACGCAAAGAATGAGTGATGTCGTCGCCAAACCCTGGGGTGTTCTGGCCGAGTTTGAATCGCCCGGCGCGATTCTGGCGGCCGCGCAGGCGGTGCGCCGGGCTGGGTATAAGCGGTTCGACGTCTACACGCCCTATCCGGTTCATGGCATGGACCTGGCGATGGGCCTGCGGCGCAGCGGATTGGGCTGGATCGTGGCCGGCGGTGCGACAGCCGGGGCCCTGACAGGCTATCTCCTGCAGGCCTATGTCGGCTGGGATTACCCTTTGATCCATCAGGCCAAGCCCATCCAGGCCGTGCAGCCGTTTGTGATCGTGATCTTTGAGCTGTCGGTGCTGTTCAGCGCGTTCGCGGCGGTCTTCGGAATGTTCGTCCTCAATGGCCTGCCCTGCTGGTATCACCCGGCGCTCAAGAGCCGGCGATTCGCCAAGGTGAGCGACAATCGGTTCTATATCACCATCGAGACCGCCGACGCAAAGTATGATCCGGCCAAGACCCGTGAACTGCTGCAAGCGATGTGCGCATCGGCGATAGAGGAACTGGAAGAGTAAATGCTGAAGTACGTCATCATCTTCCTGCTCGCATTCGTTGTGATCACCCTGAGCATTTTCGGGGTGCGGGGAATGACATCGCGCCGGCCGCCGGTTGTGCTGTTTGGCGACATGGACAATCAGCCCAAGTACAAGAGCCAGGCCCAGAGTCCCTTCTTCCCCGATGGCCGGACGATGCGCCCACCACCACCGGGAACGATCCAGTGGGGCCGCTCCGCCACCGCGCTAGCGCCGGAATACCTCGCCGACCAGCAGGCTGCCTATCAGCTAAAGAAGATGCCGGTGAAATTGGATCAGGCGCTGCTTTCGCGTGGGCAGCACGTCTTTAGCACCTATTGCGTGGTGTGCCATGGTGGGGCAGGCCTCGGCAATGGCGTGACCACGCAATACAACATGTCGCAGCCGGCCAACTACCACATCGACCGCCTGCGCCAGGAGACCGACGGCTATTTCTACAAGGTAATCACCGAGGGCAAGGGCCTGATGGGCGGCTATGGTCCCAGCATCCACCCGGCCGACCGCTGGGCGGTTGTGGCCTACGTCCGCGCCCTTCAGCGATCCGAAAACGCCACCATCAACGACGTGCCCGAGGCCATGCGAAAGGAACTTGAGCAGGCGAAGTAAGCCAGAATGAAACTTACGGCAAACCCATGACCCAGTCAGATCGCCATTTTGACCACCTTGACCCGCAGGCCGCCAATCCGCCTCACGGGCTATTCGGCGCCGCGCGCCATCTGTGCTACGCCTTGATCCTTCTGGGCGCAGTCGGCTGCATCATGGGCTGGTTCATGAATCCTGCCCAGTTCCACTTCTCCTATCTCGTCGCCTGGATCTTCGTCTGGGCAATCCTGATGGGCGTCCTGTTTTTCGTGATGCTGCACTACATCGTCGATGCCGGGTGGTCGGTAGTCGTGCGCCGGCCGGCCGAGCAACTGCTCGCCTGCCTGCCGGTGCTGGCGCTTCTGTTTATCCCCGTGCTCATCGGCGTCCTGAGCGGCCAGACCCACGACTGGGTGCGGCATGGGGCCAACATCGCCCACGCCGATCCCACCGTCCCGGCCGCGAATCACGCCGCATCCGCTGCATCTGCTGTATCCGCTGCCGAGGCTCTGGCCCTGGAGCATCAGTCGGCCGAACTGCTTGCCAAGAAGCAGCCGTTCCTCAACATCCCGTTCTTCATTGTCCGCCAGGTGATCTACTTCACCGTCTGGCTCTTCCTGGCGTGGAAGCTGCGGCGCAACTCGCTGCTCCAGGATGCGGCTGGGCAGGCCCAGCTCACTTTCTCCAGCCGGCGATGGAGTTGCATCGGCATCGTGCTGTATGCCCTGACCTTCACCTTTGCCTCCTTCGACTGGATCATGACGCTGCAGTGGCAGTGGTTCAGCACCATCTTCGGCGTCTACACATGGGCCGGCGCCGTCTGCAGCGGGCTGGCTGTCATCTGCCTCCTGAGCCTGGCCCTGGTCCGCGGCCCGCTTCGCCAGTACATCGGCTCAGACACCATCCACACCCTGGGCGCACTGCTCTTCGCGTTCTGCATCTTCTGGGGCTACATCGCGTTCTCGCAATACTTCCTGATCTGGTACGGCAACATCCCCGAGGAGACGATCTGGTTCCTCAAGCGTTGGACAGGCATCACCCAGCCGGGTGAGTCAAAATGGTGGATCGCAAGCTGCCTGCTGCCGATCGGGCGATTCGTGCTGCCGTTTTTCGTGCTGATGAGCGCCCATGCCAAGCGGCATCCCCGGACGCTCGCGACAATCTGTGTTATCACGCTGCTCAGTGCGTGGGTGGATGTCTATTGGATGGTGATGCCCGCCCATTCGCCGGCCGGCCCGCCACTGGCGTGGCTGTGGATCGACCTCTCGGCGTTGGCGCTGATCGTGGGATTGTGCGGCACGGTGAGTCTGCGGGCGCTTCGCGGCTCGCCGCTGTACCCGATCATGGATCCTCGGCTGGTCGAGGCCCTGTCGGCCGAGCACGTTGAGGAAATCGCAGGAGCGGATGTAGACTAGGCCCAAATATGGCGGACGATTCGAAGAAAACCTCGCCGATCGATGCCCTGAAGATCACGCTGGGCGTGGCGGGGGCGCTCGCCGGCGTCTCGGTAGTTGTAGTCATGCTGTGGATCCTCACGGACCGTACCGTCAGCCCGCCGCAGATTGCCGGCGCCAGGACCGATCAGCAGCGCTACCAGATCTTGGCCAAGGCCAAGGCCGACGATCAGCAGACGCTGAGCACCTTCGGCTGGGTGAATCGGGAAAAAGGCATCGTACGGATTCCGATTGACCTCGCGATGACAAAGCTGATCGAGGAGGGCGCAAAGTAAACCCATGACGTCCATCAGCTACATCCTCGTATTTGGCGTCCTGGCGGCCCTGAGCGCGTCGGCCATCTGGGCCCTCTGGTGGGCGATGAAGACCGGCCAGTTCGCGCGATTCCAGGAAGGCGCATCGTCGATCTTCGATAAAGATGAGCCTGTCGGATCGGTCACCGACACGTTCCCGAAAACAAAGGCATCAGGAAACCGGCGGTCTTGATTTGGGTAATCTTCTGTGAGATAGTTTTCCCTGTCATGACAGCAACAGTCCAGAAAATAGCCGAAGAAGTGAAGGCGCTTCCTGGAAAGGAACTCGATGAGTTCTTTTCGTGGCTTGCTGACTTTGAACTGTCGCATACGGATGAGTGGGACAAGCAGATCGTACGAGATTCCCAGCCAGGGGGGCGGCTCGACGCGCTGCTGAAGCGAGTTCGCGCCGATATGGGTGCCGGAAGGACCAAGCCCCTTGACGAAGTCATCGACAACTCCTGATTTCTGGAAGACCTTTGCCTCGTTACCGCCCGGGATCAAACTTCGGGCGAGAACCGCTGCATGCTAGAATGTTGCAATGGAGTAAGAATCTATGACGACTGTCGCTGATTCCCATATTATCTTGGATGACCGAGGTGTGGCGTGGATCGATAAAACCAACACCAAGGTCATCGAAGTCGCCATGGACATGCTGGCCCACGACTGGCGGCCTGAGGATATCCATGACCAGCATCCACATCTTCCGCTGGCCGGAATCTATGCGGCGTTGGCCTACTACTACGACTACCAGGCTGAGATGGATGCGCAGATCCAGCGGCAGTTAGCGCAGGTGAGCGGCCTGGCCGCCAACGCGACCTTGGCCTCTCCTGTTCGGCGAAAGCTCAGGCAAATGGGAAAACTGGCATGAGCCTGAGCCTCTATATGGATCAGCATGTCCCGCTGGCGATCAGCAAGGGACTGCGCCGGCGTGGGATTGACGTGCTGACTACCCAGGATGATGGCACAGAAAGGATGGAGGACGCTCGACTGCTGGACCGGACCACCGAACTGGGCCGGGTTTTATTCAGTGAAGATGACGACCTGCTTCAAGAAGCGTGCACGCGACAACGAACTGGCCAATCATTCAGCGGCGTAATCTATCTCCACCAGATGCAGTGTCTAATCGGCCAGGCAATTGCCGACTTGGAGTTGCTGTGTAAAGTATGCGAACCGTCGGATATGGCCAACCGAGTTGAGTATTTACCCCTGAGGTAGCGAGCGGCCAACCAAATATTGGCGGTTTCTCTCTTGAGGCCTTGGCAAACTGAATGTCTATGACTACTCCAATCATCGAGCCTGAACGTGTCGGGGATCGCCTCGACCCTGAGGGCATCCACAGTGCCCAGGAGGCTTCAGCCTGGAGCGAGCGGGCGCGGATCGACGCATCCTGCCGCCTGCCGGTACTCGTCTTTCTGTGCAGTGCCGTCTTCTGGCTGCTGGTCGGCACGGTGCTGGCGCTGATCGCATCCCTGAAACTGCACTGGCCTACTTTCCTGGACAGCATGTCGTGGCTCACCTTCGGCCGGGTGCGCCCGGCGCATCTTGAAATCGTCGTCTTCGGCTGGAGTGCCATGGTCGGCGTCGGCGCCTCCATCTGGACGGTCTGCCGGCTCTGCCGCGTGCCGCTGCGATTCCCGGCCGCGCTGGTGGCGGCCGGGCTGCTGTGGGATCTGGGTGTCATGGCCGGGCTGATCGGCATCCTTGCCGGCGACTCCAACAGCATCGAATGGATCGAGTTCCCGTCCTACGCCACCTTCATGATCTTCACCGCGTTCGCGATCTGCTCCATCTGGACCATCATGACCTTCTCGCAGCGCCGCGAGAAGCACGTCTACGTCTCGCTGTGGTACATCTTCGGCGCGATGTTCTGGTTCCCGTGGATCTACGCGACGGTCCAGCTTTTGACCAACTCCCCACTGATGGTCCAGGGCGTCGCCCAGGAGTCCATCCACTGGTGGTTCGGCCACAACACCCTCGGCGTCTTCCTCACGCCGATGGGGCTGGCCGCAATCTATTACCTGTTGCCCAAGGTCATCGGCCGGCCGATTTACAGCTACTATCTCTCGATCCTGGGCTTCTGGTCCCTGGCCCTGTTCTACAACTGGGCCGGTGGCCACCATCTGATGGCCGGGCCGCTGCCCGCGTGGCTGATCACCGTGTCCACCGTCGGCAGCGTCATGATGTTCATTCCCGTGACGACCACGGCGATCAACCATCACGCCACGGCCTACCAGAATTTGCAGATGCTCCGGACCAGCCCCGTACTGCGGTTCATCGTCTTCGGAGCGATGTCCTACACGCTGGTGAGCTTCCAGGGCTCCATGATGGCCCTGCGGGTCTACAACGAGCCACTCCACTTCACGCATCACACGATCGCCCATTCTCACCTGGGGCTCTATGCGTTCTTCACGATGGTGATGTTCGGCGCGATCTACTACATCCTGCCCCGGCTCACCGGACGCGAATTCGTCAGTGCCCGCCTGATCAAGGCCCACTTCTGGCTGGTGGCTCTGGGCATCTCGCTGATGTTCTTCACCCTGACCGTCGGCGGGTCGATCCAGGGATTTGAGCTGAACAATGCCAGCAAGTCGCTCAACGACCTGATGGCCGAGCCCAATAAGGGCTTCTTCCAGGCCACCTACGAATTCTTCGCCAGCTTCAAGCCCCGCCAGGATGCGGCGTTGCCGTTCATCACGGTGGTGCGCGACACAGCGCCGTGGATGGCGATACGCAGCATCAGCGGCATCATGCTGGCCCTGGGCCACGTGATCTTCGCTCACCTGGTCATCTGGAACGTCATGGGCCGTGGGGCGAAGAGAATGCTAAATGATAAATGCTGAATGCTGAATGCTAAATGCTAAATGATAAATGATAAATGATAAAACAAACTCGACCGACCCTCTGCTGATTTCAGCATTTAGCATTTAGCATTCAGCATTTAGCATTTATAATGTATCCTTGTATGAGGACAATATGAACTTCGGCCCGCTGCTGTTTCTCGGCATCTTCCTCACGTTCGCCTTCGCGTGGGTGGGGATGGTCTTCATGCCCAGTGCCACTCTCAAAGACGTTAAGGCCACGATGGTCGAAGGGTCCAGCGTCAGCAATCCCCATGCGTATACCGGCGACCAGCAGCTTGGCCGGACTGTCTACCAGCGCGATGGCTGCGTCTATTGCCACACCCAGCAGGTTCGCGGCGGGCACTACAACAACGATCTCGAACGCGGCTGGGGCGCCCGGCGCAGCCAGCCGCAGGACTACATCTACGACCGCCCCGTCCTGCTGGGCACGATGCGGACCGGGCCCGACCTGGTCAATATCGCCGCACGGCAGTCTTCCGATCAGTGGTACCACACGCATTTCTACGACCCGCAACTGGTAACGCCGGGCTCGATCATGGCCCCGTTCCGCTTTCTGTACGTGCTGCGAAAGATCGAGAACCAGCCGTCGGCCGATGCCCTGAAGTTCGCGTACGTCTACGTGACGCTGGCGAAGGACGACTCCGCTGTGATGGCCGGCCTGAAGGCGGCTGGGTTCACCGGGATCGAAAACCGCGGCGGTCGCTGGGTCGGGGCGTTCGATCTGGCCAAACGCGACGACTTGCTCAAAGTCGCCGGCGTGAGGAAAGTCGAGCCGTACGTTCCCGACGGTTTCGAGATCGTCCCGACCGACGATGCCCGGCATCTGGTGGCGTATCTCAAGTGCATGGACCACAATTACGAGATCCAGGCGGCGCCGGCCGCAAAATGAGTTCGTAAAAGCGACTTTGTACTCGCTTCAGAGACAACCGACATGAGCGACCAGCCCGAAAAACAACCGCCTCCCGAACCGGCGACGCCCACATCGCTGCTCACTCCGCGCCCGGTGCACCCCGAACTGGCTGAGCCGACCGACGGCCTTGAGCCGGTCCCCATGTGGATGATCGCGTTCTTCGGCCTCCTGATCTTCTGGGGCGGCTGGTATCTGGCGAGGTACGTCGGCGACTGGCGGAGCGATGTCCTTGAGGAAGACCCCTCCGCCCTGCGCATGGCCGCCACCAGCATCCCGGCTGAGGACGCGATGAACCTTGGCAAACGCATCTTCACCGGCAACTGCGCGGTCTGCCATCAGCCCACGGGCCTGGGCATCCCCGGGCAGTATCCGCCTCTGGCCGGCTCCGAGTGGGTCGCCGCCAACCCCGCACGCATCAAGCGGCTGGTGCTTCACGGCGGCGAGGGCGTGATCGAAGTGAAGGGCTCGACCTTCAACAATGCCATGCCTCCCTTCGGCGCCAAGCTGACCGACAAGCAGATCGCCGCCGTCCTCACCTTCGTCCGCGGCAACGCCGAGTGGGGCAACACGTTCGATCCGATCACCCCCGAAGCCGTGACCGCAACTCGCGAGGCCACCAAAGATCGGCTCAACCCCTGGAGCCCGGCCGAACTGCTGGCGATCAACACCGACGAAAGCCCCGCCGCCCCGGCCAGCACCAGCGCCCCCGCGAGCGCCCCGGCGAGCGCCCCCGCGAGCGCCCCCACGAGCGCCCCCACGAGCGGCCCCGCGAGCGCCCCCACGAGCGCCTCGGCGAGCGCCCCGTGAGCACCCCCGTGAACGCCCCCGCGAGCGCCTCGGCGAGCGCCCCGTGAGCACCCCCACGTCGACATCGACACCGGCGAAGTAAGACCACTGCTAGTGCACTGCGTCGCACTGATGCCAACTTAAAATCGGGGTGGCATGGCCAGACTGGTACTCCGAGATGGCCATGATGTCCGCCCCATGCTCATTCCGGAGTACCGGCCTGAGCATGCCACCCATGTTGATGGACTTCGGACGCAGCACACTAGCGTTAACTTAGGACCGGCGCATCAATAACTGGCAGAATTGGCGCGAAGATCTCTTCTTACTGTCTCCCCTTGGGGGAGGCTGGGAGGGGGTTGGCCTATCTGAGCCAGACGGTTGTTGATGTACCGTTCCTTACGCCATCAGTCGCGGCGATCATACCGATTCCCCCTGAAACGGGCGCGTTCGCGGAAGTAGTGCGCGGCGTCCCCGCCCGCACAGGGCCATCCCACGCATCCCTCGCAGGTCACCGCCAGTGCGTCGGCTGCACCCATGCCTGGTGCAATCCATATCACTCGCCCCAGAGCCAAGTGGCGAGCAAACTGCCAGGAGGCTCGTGCGCGCTGCGGCGCTCCTGAGGCGCTCCTGAGGATAGGGTCGCCGTGGCGACTCCGGGCTATAATCGGCGACCATGCTTTACAGACGATTTGGCCGAACGGGTCTGCAGATGCCCGTGTTCAGTTGCGGCGGGATGCGCTACCAGCACAAGTGGCAGGATGTGCCGCTATCGGAAGTTCCGGATGAGGGACAGCAGAACCTTGAGGCGACGATCCGGCGCGCCCTCGAGGTTGGGATCAACCACATCGAGACGGCTCGCGGCTATGGCTCGTCCGAACGCCAGCTTGGGCTGATCCTGCCCAAGTTGCCGCGCGAGAAGCTGATCGTACAGACCAAGATCGGCCCCTCTGACTCACCCGACGAGTTTACCAAAGCGTTTGAGGAGTCGCTTTCTCGTCTGCAACTGAGCAGCGTCGACCTGCTGGCGGTACACGGCATCAATGACCAGCAGACGCTGGATCAGACCCTGCGCAAGGGCGGCTGCCTGGCGGCAGCGCGCAATATCCAGCGGCGCGGCCTGGCGCGGCACATCGGGTTCTCAACCCATGCCTCGCCCGAGATCATCCTGAAGGCCATTACGCACGACGTCGATGGCGGCTTCGATTACGTCAATCTGCACTGGTACTACATCTATCAGCGTAACTGGCCGGCCATCGCGGAGGCCACCCGCCGCGACATGGGCGTGTTCATTATCAGCCCGTCCGACAAAGGGGGCATGCTCTATGACCCGCCGGCGCGGCTTTGCGAACTGACGGCGCCGCTGCATCCCATCGTGTTCAACGACCTGTTCTGTCTGACCCGAAGCGAGGTGCACACACTGAGCGTCGGCGCTGCCCGGCCGAGCGATTTTGATCGCCACCTTGAGGCGTTGCCGCTGCTCACCGAGGCGCAGCGGATTCTGGAACCCATCGAGAAGCGACTGCGCGACGCGTATGAACAGGCGGTGGACGCGCCCCTGCGCGACCCGTTCTCGCTCCCGCTTCCGATGTGCCATGACACCCCCGGCAACGTCAACATCCCGACAATCCTCTGGCTACGAAACCTGGTGGCGGCATTCGACATGCGAAAGTATGGCACCATGCGCTACAACCTGCTGGGCAATGGCGGCCACTGGTTCCCCGGGAAGCAGGTCAATCAACTCGACGGCATCGACTTCGCAAAGCTCTGCGCCGACTCGCAAGTCGCCCCGCGCCTGCGCGGCCTGCTCGAGGAAGCCCACACGCTGCTGGCCGGGGAACAGATCAAGCGGCTGAGCCAACAGTGAGCGGCCGCCCGGGCATGCCCATTTTCCCGGGCACGCGATTTCTTAGCCCCAACGGGGCGGCATTCGTAAGCCCAGGGTAAGCGTACTCGCGCAGCCCTGGGTAAGAACCATTCTCCCTGAATGAGCCCTGAAAGGGCGACACCTCTTTCAGCACCGTATTCACTCCAACCACTCGCTGACGCCCAACTTGCATCTGCCCCGGAAAAACGGGCACGCACGACAGGCTGGGCGTGCCCGTTTTTCCGGGCACGCGATTTCTTAGCCCCAACGGGGCGGCATTCGTCAGCCCAGGGTAAGCGTACTCGCGCAGCCCTGGGTAAGAACCATTCTCCCTGAATGAGCCCTGAAAGGGCGACACTTCTTTCCTCACCGTATTCGCTCCAACCACTCGCTGCCGCGCAACTTGCATCTGCCCAGAAAAACGGGCACGCCCATCCATCGCAGCCGAGTTCGCCAGCTTTGCGCGCCGGACTTTGACGGGTATGATCGATCATCGGCAAGAATAGGCCACGGCTCGACGCCGCCGGGCACGTAGTCAGGCGGCAGGATGACAGTTCGCAAGGGAAGGACTTAACCATGTCACGCGCATCTGCATCGTCGGTTCTCCTGCTGATCAGTGTTCTGACCGGCGGGTGTTCGGTCTTCCCTTCGGCCGGTGAGCCCACCCGGCCCACCCAATGGTTCGCGCAGCAGGAGCCCGTTGCCCAGCTCCCGGCCGAAGATCCGGCCTCAAACACCTTCGTCTTCGCCGGCCCAGACCGCGTCCGCACCGTGACTTTTGCCAAGGGCGACTCGCCGGAACTCCTGGGCGTCGACGGCCACAAAGTCCCCCTTGGCAAAGGCGTGCAGGAGATCTTCTTCAGTCCCGACGGTGAGCACTACGCCTATGCCGGGCAGCTCAGCACCGGCCACGTCGCCGTGATCGATGGCCAGCCCCGCCCGGGCCTTGACCCCCGCAGCGACATGACCATGAGCGCTGATTCCCACCATCTGGCCTATATCGTCGGCCTCAAAGACGCAGACTGTGCCGTCATCGACGGACAACTTCAGCCTTCGCGCGGCATGGCCCTCGGTTCGATCAGCCTCAACAACAACGGCAGGCACTGGGCCTATGCCGTCACCGATCGATCCAAATCCGGCGGCGAGCACATGGTGATCGACGGCATCCGAAGCGCCAGGTATGACCACATCCTGTCTTACCAGTACCAGGGCGATGACCTCTACTACACCGCCTCGCGCGACAAGCAGCAATACATGGTCACCCCCGCAGGACCCAGCCAGCCGCACGAGGCCGTCAGCGACCTCTTTGTCAGTCCGAGCGGCAAGCGGCTCGCCTGGCTGGTCAGCGACGCCCAGAAGCAGACGGTCGTCGTTCAGTCCGACAAAGGCTCGACCCACATCCCCCTCAACGACAACGCCCGACTGCTCGCCATCGCCAATGATGGCCGCGCCATCTGCGTCACCGGCGACAAAGGCGACTATCAGGTCGTCATGGGCGACAAACAACTGCCCGCCAATGGCCTGCCCGTCTCGGCCATCACCGACCCGTGCAGCCGCCGCGTGGCGGCCATTGTCGTGGATCGCGGCCGCAACCTCTCCCAGGGCCTGATGCTGACGACCCAGACCCAGCACGTGGAGCTCGATGGGCAGAAGCAGCCCGAATACCTGATGGTGCGCGGCCTGACCTTCAGCCCGCGCGGCACGCACCTGGCCTATTGGGCCATGCGCCCCGACCTCCGCTGGGCCCTGGTCGTCGACGCCCAGGAAACCCTGGTCTTCGACTCCCTCCCGCTCGGGCAGAACCGCAACTGGTCCGTCCCGGTGACCAGCCCTGCTCCGATCACCTTCATCGACGACCGCACGCTCAAAGCCACGGGCATCAACGGCCGCACCGTCAGTCGCGTAACCCTTAAGGAACGGGGCCGAAATAACTTTCCGATTTAAGCGGCTGCGGGGATGACCCGGTAGTTCCATTTGGGCAGCAAGTCGTCGAATATAATTTTCATGTTTTGCTTGAATCCCTTCGCGCACGTGCGCCCAATCTCGTACACCTTGTCGAGGATGTCCACCGTCACCTTCAACCCGGTGCTGGTCTGGGTCTTCTCCATCAGTTCCTTGACAACCTGAACCGTGTGAAACACCACGCCCTGGCAGGCGCGGGTCACATGCGGAAACAGGCGATGCTCAATCGGGTTGTACTTCGAGCAATACGGCGGATAGTACGCCACGCGGTTCTCCAACCCCAGACGATCCGCCAAGGCTTGCAGTTGCTCCTTGAACACATATCGGCTGGCACTATTGGAGCCTCCGCCATCACACAACCGCAGCAGCCGCTTGCCCTGTGGGTATTGCCTCTGCCCTTCCTGCCGCCACCAGTGCTCAATGCTCTCGCAGGCGAACTGCTGGTCTCGTGGCTGGTGCCCAGATTGATATGCCCCCGGTTGTGTTTCAGGTCGTACGGGCCGTGTGGGAACACCGCGCCGCTGGCGGCCGATGGGAAGTCGTGATTGAACACCTCAATCGCCTCATGGGTGACAGCTTGCCCTCGCGGTAGAAATTGCCCAAAAGTTATTTCTTCTTCGTGTCCATGCTCAATACCGGGTCACCGGCTTCCATATACTGCATCCTGAGTCGGCCGATGTTCTGGAACTGTGGGTTGCGGTCGGGATGACGCGGTCCCATCGCCTTCTTCTTCCTCGGCTTGCGTTTGACATACCCATGTTTATTGAGGAGGTATTTGACCACCCATTTGCCGGCCGGAGTGCCCCGCTCTCCCAGAAGCTTGGAAATCTCCCGCCGTGTCAGATCGGTCCACTTGAACTGCTCCCGCATCGGATCGCCGGCGGTGTGCTCCGGCAATACCTCCAGAAAGTTCCGCTCCACTTGCGGGCAGGTCTCAATCAGGTGTTTCCGTCCGCCCCCTTTTTTCGGACCCGGCCAGCGGCCGCGTCCTCGATCTGCTCCAACTCCTCGCGTCCCTGCTGGATCGTGTTGGGATCGCATCTCAGCACCCGCGCCACGTATTCCAAACCCCCGTGCCCGAGTTTGGCGACCTCCACCGCCGCATACCGCCTCCGGTCCTTCTCCGACAGAGAATCGAAGAACTTCTTCATCGCCCGCCCAATGAACACACTGTAGCATTGCATACAGTCATCCTTGGCTGAAAACACCTATGGATCCTCCCGGCCACGTTCAGATCATAAACCACAGGCAAATCCTGCGGAAGATCGTCAAGTTATTTCGGCCCCGTTCCTAAGCTGCTCGAAACTCCTGGCTTCGGACTTGGGTTCGGCGGGGATGGAAAGGTTCTCTTCTGTCATTGGCCATGCCTTTCCTCGAACGAGCAAATGCCTGTGAGCGACATTTTACCCCGTTGGATGGCCGGACAAGGTGGGCAGGCGGGACGCCGCTTCTATCTTACTCCCACCGTTTTACCACGACAGTATCGTTCTGGCCGCCGAAGCCGAAGCTGTTGGACATGGCGACGTTAACCCTGGCGGCGCGGGCCTTGTTGGGCACGTAGTCCAGGTCGCACTCGGGGTCGGATTCGGTCAGATTCATCGTGGGCGGGAGGATCTGGTCGCGGATGGCCAGGACGCAGGTGATCAGTTCGACCGATCCGGCGGCAGCGATGAGGTGGCCCATCATGCTCTTGATGGAGCTGACGGGGACCTTGTGGGCCAGTTCGCCGAAGACCTTCTTGATGGCGACGGTTTCGTTGCCGTCGTTTTCCTTGGTGCCGGTGCCGTGGGCGTTGATGTAGTCGACCTGGCTCGGCTGGAGCTGCGCATCGGCCAGCGCGGCCTGCATGGCTTTGACAGCGCCCATGCCGTCGGGATCCTGGTCGGTAATGCGGAAGGCGTCGGCGGTTGAGCCGTAGCCGACCAGTTCGGCGAGGATCTTCGCGCCGCGCTTCTGGGCGTGTTCCAGGGTTTCAACGATCACCATGCCCGAGCCTTCGCCCAGGACAAACCCGGCGCGCCTGGCATCAAAAGGACGGCTGGAGCGGGGAGGATCTTCGTTGAAGGTGGACAGGGCGGTCAGGCGATTGAAACCGGTGACGCCCAGGGGATGGATCATCGAGTGAGCGCCGCCGGCGATCATGACGTCGGCATCCCCGCGGCGGAGGATTTCCATGGCCTCGCCAATGGCCTGGGTTGAGGCGGCGCAGGCGGTAAGGCAGTTGAAAGCCGGCCCCCGTGCGCCTGTCAGGATGGACAGGTGCGACAGCGGCATGTTGGGTTCCTGCTCCAGTTCGCCGGTGGGGTTCATGGAGGCGGCTGCGAGCTGGGCCCACTTGACGGCATCGAGTTCGGTGGAGCCATCGTGCCAACCGGCGAGGGCGGCGCGGGTGTAGGCGTCGAAATCGAGCGAGCCTTCGCCGGAGCCGAGGTAGATACCCACACGATCGAGGTCGAGTTTCGCTTTGTCCATGCCGGCGGCGCGCCAGGCCTGGGCGCAGGCGCCCAGCGCGAACCGAGAGTTGCGGCCGGCGGCGGTGTGCTTGCCGGTGATGTCGTTGATGTGGTTCTTGAGGTCGTACCCCTTCACTTCGGCGGAGAATGTCGTCGGGAAGGTCGATGCATCAAAGATCGTGGTGTAGTCGATGCCCGACTCACCATTGAGCAGTCGCTTCCAGACCGACTCAATGTCGTGCCCCATTGGGGTGACCCAACCCATCCCTGTGATAACTACTCGCTGCATGTTTAGACCTTCTTGAATACCAATGCTGCGTTCTGGCCGCCGATGCTCCAGACGCTGGAGACGGCGACGGTCACGGGTTGTTGCCGGGCGGTCGCCGAGAGATTGAGCTTCTGTCCGCCGGCGACGCTGGTGGTGTTGATGGCCGGGGGAACGGTATCGCTGGCGATCGCCAGGGCGGCAAACGCGACTTCGGCGGCGTTGCCGGCCTCCATGTTGCCGGTCTGGCTCTTGGGCAGCGACATCGGGATGTCGGACAGGGCTGATCCGAATGCCTTCTGCAACCCGGCCATTTCGGCTTTGTCGTGCGTGGGCTGGCCGGTGCCGCAGGGGATGAGGCACGAGACGTCGGCAGGCTTCACGCCGGCGTCGGCCAGGGCCTTGGCGATGGCGAAGCCATAGGCATGGCCGGAGGGGTCGGGGTCGGAGACGCTGTAGGCATCCTGCGAAGCGCCAAAGCCGGCCAGTTCGCAATAGATCCTGGCGCCGCGGGCCTTGGCCTGTTCGTATTCCTCAAGAATCAGGAGCCCACCGCCTTCGCCGAGGACCGAACCGGCCGCCGCGGTGTCGAACGGGCGGAGCGACTGTGCGGGCTGGTCGTTGCTGGTGGCGTTGAGACGTTTGAGCAAGGTCTGGCGCATAAAGGCCATGGGGTTCAGGCGCGACTGGGCCCCGCCGCAGATGGCGAAATCGGCGTCGCCGCGCTGGATGGTCCGAAACGCCTCCCCGACAGCGAGGTGCCCCGAGGAGTCGGCGCAGGTGATGGTGTTGGAGGGGCCTTTGAGGCCATGCACGATGGTGACATGGCAGGCGAGCATGTTCGGGAGGTACTTCAGGAGCCACAGAGGCGTGAGCTGCTGCATCCCTTCGGTGCCCCATTTCTTGAGGTCCAGGGCGTCGCCATTGCGTGCGGCGTGGAAGGCGGCCGTGAGTTCGTTGAGTTCGGCGGAGATCAGGCCTGCCCCGATGTTGCAGCCGAAGCGATCGGAGTTGAACGAGGGGGAGTCGGTGTAGGCTTTGGAGAGGATGCCGGAGGATTTGAAGGCGTCATCGGCCGCCACGACGGCCAGTTCGATATCCCGGGCCATCACCTTGGTGGCTTTGCGGTAGCTCTTGGGGACGTAATCGCCGATCTTGTAGCCGGGCACCTGCCCGGCCACCTGGCATGGGAAGGCAGAAGGATCAAACGCGGCAACCCGGGCGATGGCGCACTGCCCCGCGACCAGGTTCTGCCATGACGCAGAGGCCCCGATGCCTAGAGGGGAGACGATGCCAATTCCGGTAACGACGACTCTTCGCATGCGCTGTCCTGAGTTCAAGAGGCCCGGATTGTAGGTGAAGAAGGCGCGGGGGCAAGGTCTGCCAGTTCTGCCAGTTCAGGTGAAAGCGGGCACCAATCGGTGACCCTCATAGTGGGCCAACGGATTGAGCGGGCGATGTGGCGAGTGTGCTTATTTTGTGGAGGGCAGGCGGCGGCGAAAGCGGAGTCCCAGCATGCTGAAGAAGAAGCTGGAAAAGACGGTCTGAACGCCTACTGTCACCAGCATCGTTGCCGGGATGACCAGACGCATGACGCGCTGGGGGTCCAGGTTTCCGAAACTCTGGCTTGCCCAGTCGGCGACCGACGCGGCCGCCAGAGCTATGCCAGCTAAAAGGACCAGCAAGCCGGCGACGAGTCCTGTTTCCAGCGTGAACAGCGAGTAGAGCCGCTTGAGGGTCGGGTCTTCGGGGAGCAGTCCCTCCTCGAAGGCGAAGATGCGGGCGAAGAGCGAAAAAAGGGTAACCTGGAAGCCGATCGCGACCATCGCCGCGAAATAGACCATGGTGTGAACGCTCAACGTCACGGCCCCGATGTGAACCGGCCCGAGC
Organism: Tepidisphaerales bacterium; assembly: GCA_038213005.1. Taxonomy (GTDB): domain Bacteria; phylum Planctomycetota; class Phycisphaerae; order Tepidisphaerales; family Tepidisphaeraceae; genus JBBQTU01. The sequence goes on from JBBQTU010000025.1 coordinate 24,280, forward strand.
ATGAGTCGCGCCACGCCGCCCGCGCCTGTCAGCGTCAGCAGCAACCCCGGATAGAGCAGCAGCCACCGCGGGCTGAAAAGCAGCATGAAGCGCAGGTGTCGCCAGCCGTCGCGCCAGGGACGCAAATGGGGAGGGCGATTGCGGCCGTCGGGGCTGAGGGTGGCCGGCACCTCTTCAATCCGCAGTTGCAGCAGCGTGGCTTTGATCACCATCTCGCTGGCGAATTCCATCCCGATGGTGCGCAGATCCATCCGGCGAAAGGCGGTGGCCGAGAACCCCCGCAGGCCGCAGTGAAAATCTCTGGCCGGACAGCGAAACAACAATCGCCCGATGGCTGTGAGGATTGGATTGCCAATGTGGCGGTTTTTCCAGGGCATTGCCCCGGGCCTGATCGCTCCGCTGAAGCGGTTGCCCATGACCAGGTCCGCGCCGTCGCGCAGCCGCTCCAGCATTGGGCCGATCTCGGCGAAGTCGTAGCTGCCGTCGGCATCGCCCATGATGATGAACTTACCGCGTGCCGCGACGGCGCCCTGAAACAGAGCCGCACCATAGCCGCGCACGGACACGCAAACCACCCGCGCCCCCAGGCTGTTGGCAATCTGCTGCGAGGCGTCGTCCGAGCCGTTGTCGGCGATCAGGATTTCCGCCTCCACCCCGCTTGTCGCAATAAACGCAGTGGCCTTGCCGATGCAGGCCGCCAGGGTCGCCGCCTCATTGAGGCAGGGCATGAGGATGGTCAGTTCCACTGTGCCGGGTTGAGCGTTCATGGTGCTGCCTTTCGTGAGGCGAGTGCGCCGCAAAATGGGAGGGTGATGAACAGCCACAGCAGAACGTACAACGGCGATAAATAGCGAGTGTCCATGGCGGCGAAGGAGGTGGCATCGATCCATGCCAGCATCGCCAGACGAAGCAGCAAGGCTCCGCCGATGGCAAGCAACAGAAGCACGACGTCAGGATGATATCGCCGCCACCGCGGAAACGCGAGGATGCAACACGCAGACGCGGCAATCAGGACGATGCTCAGGATTTTATAGACTTTGCCCAGCACTCGTCGGACAGGCTGGCGCGCTGACTGGGGCTGATTAAACGATGGCCGCGTGGCGGCAGTGGCGCTGTGTGTAATGGCACCGACATGGTCGATCAGGGCCTGCGGACCGATACTCCGATCCCGTCTGCGCTCCAGGTCGTCCAAGGCCATCAACCGCCGCATTCCCGACAGAAAGGCAACGCGCGCTGGGGACAGGTAACGAAAATCCAGCGGCGGCGTCAGGGTCGAACGCCGCGGACCCGAGGGCAGAACGCCGCGGTCGCAGGCGAGGTTGATCTCGTCGGCCATCGTGCGGTAGAAGCGCAGGGCCTCGGCCGCGTTCCGAGGCTTCTCGCTCACCTGGACCGCATCGCGGAGTGCCCACATGAACCAGCCGCCGGCGATGTCATATTCACAAGTCGTTTGACTGCTGTTACTGATCCAGCCCCGGCAGTGATCGCCGTCGAGATAGGGGCGCAGCCGGGCGAACGTGGGACTTGCCGCATACGCCAGTTCGCGGCTCTCGCGGGGTACGGGAATCCGAGGATGGAATTGCGACGGGCGAATGCGTGTCAAAGCCCCATAGGCGTCCAGGAACGCCGAGCTGCGAAACTCCAGGGTGGTGTATTGACCGTACTTGATGCGGTTCATCAGGCACACGCCATTGATCATCACCAGTGTCATGGCGACACCGGCCAGGCATGCCAGACTCCGGCGCCAGCGGTCGACCGTCGCACCTTGCCAGACGCGCATGAGGCACGCTGCCAGCAGCAATCCGACGCTGGGCATCAGCCACAAACCCTCCTCGCGGGTAAGCCAGAACCAGCCGAAGGTGAAACCCAGGCCGCAGGACCAGGCGAGCACCTGCCGCAGTGGACGCGTGGCGCGTAACAGCAGGCCCAGGGCGCATGCCAGAACCAGTCCGGACAAGGCGGGATAGATCCCTTCCCGCGTAACGTGTGCCAGCGAGCCCGTGGGAAAGCTCGCCGGGTGAAATAGCAGGCTGGCCAGCAGTGACAATTGCAGGACAGAGGGCCATCGCCAGGGCCGAATTGCCAGCAGAAACAGAAGACAAAAGGAAATGTAGAGCAGTTGCTCGGCCAGCAGCAGCGGAATATGCAGGGCATAGTTGGCAGCTATGTACAGCGGATATCCGGGTCCTTTGGCCAGCGTAAGTTCGTCGTACTTGCCCAGCCAATGGCCATGGATAATGGAGTCGGCGAGCCGCACGAACAGCGCATCGTCGTGCGGCGCGATCGGTCTGGCCGCGATGCTCAGATCGTTGGTGAGCCACAGTCGAAGCAGGACCAGGGCTCCGATCGCGGCTATCGACCACCCAAGGCCGCTGGGTCGCCACCGGCGGCGGTTGGGGAGTCTCTGCGTTTGCAGGCCTTGGGGTGTCTCGCTCATGCGTTGCCTTGCGTTTTTACACGCGTCAGGAGACAAGGTGCCGATCGTCGCGCGCGAGGGCGGTCTATTCGAGCAAAGGGATGATCGTGACGGAACGGGCTGGCCGGCCGGACAAACGAGAGGTTCGCAGGGGAATCCGAGACCATTGTCCGGCCATTAGAACACGCGGCCATGCGAATGCCAGTAGAGGAAGCCGGCAACGACAATGCCAAGCGAAATGATCCATGTCGGACCGTGAAATGCAACCGTGGAGAAAAGTGGTCGGATACTCTGAAACTTTTCATCCTCGGCAGCATCTATTACGCTGGACTGACAACATCGAAGGAGTCTTTATGCGCAAGTCGTCATGGCTCGTGTTGGGATGGGTTCTGGTTTTCCCCGTGCTGGCGTTGGCGGATAAGGCCGAGCCAATGGCTTCGATGGCGCGGCTGCCGGTCAAAGAGGTGACGGTCTTCAAGGATGGCCACGCCTTTGTTCTGCATGCCGGGACCATGCCCACCGATGCTCAGGGCAACGTGGTGATGGATTACCTGCCTAACCCGGTGCTGGGGACGTTCTGGCCCTACTCGGCCGACAAGAATGCCAAGCTGACGGCGGTGACGGCCTCGCAGCGGAAGGTGCTGGTCTCGCGCACGGCTTTGAGCTTGCGGGAGTTGATCGAGGCCAATGTCGGGGCGGCCGTGGTTGTCACCGAATTGCCGCTGGGATCGGGCGACAAAGCCGCGGCCATTTCCTACCCGGCCACCATCCTTTCCATCCCCACGCAAAGCGGCGAGGAACTGGAATCGACCAGCCCGCCGAACAGTGGCGACAAGCTCCCGGTGAAAGGAAATCTGGTCCTGCTCAAGACGGTGGAGGGCAGCAAGGCGGTCAACATCGACCGCATCGTGGATATCACGTTCAAGGCAGGCAATCTTGACTATCAGGCCAAGCTGGATCGCGAGGAATTCCGCAACCTGCTGAGGCTGAAGCTGGACTGGGGTAAGGGACAGCCGCAGAAAGAGGCGGCCGTCGGGCTGGTCTATCTGCAGCGCGGGCTGCGCTGGATTCCCAACTACAAAGTCACCATCGACGGGCAGGGCAATGC
>JBBQTU010000026.1:0-26813 GCA_038213005.1 Tepidisphaerales bacterium
GGCCAAAACAGCCTGCTAATCAGACGATTGTTGCACTTTTACATCCCATTTTGCCCACTCAGTTTCCTGAAGAGCCTCAAAAGGAATACATCCGCAAAGATGGACAGCGCTTCCCCATTCTGATTGGCGGCGCCCCGCTGGCCGATGGCGATTCGAGTGTGGTGGCGTTTGTTATTGATCGCTCCGCAGCGGTACAGGCAGAAAGACAAACAGCCCGGTTACGCGATCTGTTCCAGGCCGTGGTTGGCAGCATGCCGGGCGCTGTCCTGATTCATGACCTTGAAGGCAGCGCCACTCATCTCAATCCAGCCGCCACCGTAATGTTCGGCTGGACCCTGCAAGAGATCCAGGGAAAGCCCAATCCGCTGGTGCCAAAGGGCATGTGGCACCTGTTTGCCGAGCAGTTGTGCCGTGTATCCAAGGGAGAAACGCTGGCCTTGATCGCCCTGCCATGCGTGACGAAGTCCGGTGTCATCATCCACTGTGATTTTACCGCATTGCCCGTGAAAGACAGCAGTGGCCGCGTCATCGCGCTGATGAAACTCGCCCGCCCCGCCGCGCAGGATGCACCTGGCACGCATGGCGGACCCAACTAAAGGGGACATGACTGATAACTGATACAGGGAGATAATGAAAGGGGATCGCGCCAAGTAAACTCGCGAAAGGAGAATGTAATGTGAACTGAACATAGAACTGAAACCTTTCATTGCACCCTGTGGGTGAGAGACCCACTCTGCTCACGCCACCGGCTTCTTCGGTCGGTCAAGGCGGTATCCCCAGGGGGAAAAAGACTCGGCATGCCGCCAGAGTTTATCCACGAGCATCGCTACCAGGAGTTTGCCGTTGAGCCAGGCGCGTGAACTCTGAACCGAACGTTTGGGCAGTTGTCCCAATCCCATGATCGACTTGGCCCGCTTGAACACCAGTTCCAGTTGCCAGCGGTAGCGGAAGTGCCGCAGAACCTGGCGCTTGCCCATTTCCATGGCCGGAAGACTGGTCCACACCAGCACGTATCGCGCAAAGGCCTTGGCCAACTTGCCGGGCGGGCCATCACTGGTCTTGGCATTCTCTTTCATCTTGCGCAGTTCCCGCTTGGTCGCTTCCTCGCTTCGTCGCACCGCCACCAGCCGGCCTCCGTGCCAACGATCTTCCGGCCCCTTCACCCACGCCGGCCAGGCACGCACCTCCCCCACACGCATGCCCCGCGTCAGACGCAGGATGCTGCATCGTCGGCCATCCCGGCGGTCGTACAGCGGCACCTATGTTTACGTTCTACGTTGTACGTTCTCCCCCCTCTCCTTTGACGGCCCGCCTCAGTAATGCTCAAATCCGCCTTGGATGAGTCTGGTCAAATACAAAGGGAAGATCATGCAGAACGATTGGGAAAATCCGAAACTCGTGCACAAGAACCGCCTGCCCGCTCGCGCTTACTTCTTTCCGTTCGCCGACGAGCCCGGCGCACTCCGCGGCGCCAAGCAGGATTCGCCCTGGGTCGTCTCGCTCAATGGCACCTGGAAGTTCCACTACTCCCCCACCGTCGCCGAAGCCCCCGAAGGATTCGCTGATGCGAAGTTTGATGTGAGCGCCTGGGACAACCTGATGGTTCCCAGCAACTGGCAGCTTCACGGCTATGGCCACCCGCACTACACCAACGTCCAGTACCCCTTCCCGGTCGATCCGCCGCGGGTGCCCACCGAGAACCCCACCGGTTCCTACCGCCGCGACTTCACCATCCCCGACGACTGGAAGGACCGCCAGCTCGTCCTCCGCTTTGAAGGCGTGGACTCAGCGTTCTATGTCTATGTGAATGGCAAGGAGGTCGGCTTCAGCAAAGGCAGCCGCCTGCCCAGTGAGTTTGACATCAGCAAGTTCGCCAAGTGCGGCGTCAACATCCTGGCCGTCCGGGTCATGCAGTGGTCCGATGGCACCTACATGGAAGACCAGGACATGTGGTGGCTCTCCGGCATCTTCCGCGATGTCTGGCTGGTCGCCATGCCCCAGGCCCAGGTCGCCGACCTGCGCATCGGCACCGAACTCGATGCCAAATACACCAGCGCCACCCTGCGCGTGCAGGCCAAGCTCGCCAACGTCTCCAAGACCGATACCGAACTGAAAGTCTCCGTCCAACTGCTCGACGCCCAGGGTGCTAAGGCCGCCCCAAGCCGCAGCAAATCTGTGCCGGTCGCGGCCGGCCAATCTGCCCTGGTCGATCTCGCCCTGCCGGTGGAGACGCCCAGCAAGTGGACCGCCGAGACCCCCTACCTCTACACCACCCTGGTGACCGTGAAGGACCCCCAGGGCAACATTGTTGAAGTCATCCCCCAGAAGACCGGCTTCCGCACCGTCGAGATCAAGAACGCCCTGTTCCTGGTCAATGGCGTCGCCATCAAGATCAAGGGCGTGAATCGTCACGAGCACCATCCCGAACTCGGCCGGGCGGTCCCCTACGAGACCATGGTCCAGGATGTGCTGCTGATGAAGCGGCACAACATCAACACCGTTCGCTGCAGCCACTATCCCGACGATCCCCGCTGGCTGGACCTGTGCGACCAGTACGGCCTCTACGTCATTGACGAATGCGACCTGGAGACCCACGGCTTTGGACAGGCCGGCCAGACTGATAAAGGCTGGCCGAGCTTTAAGGAATGGCCCGGCAACCCCACCGGCGACCCTGCATGGGAAGCGGCCTGCGTCGACCGCATGCAGCGTATGGTCGAGCGTGACAAGAATCACGCCAGCATCATCATGTGGTCCCTCGGCAATGAGGCCGGCTTCGGAGCCAATCACCAGGCCATGGCCGCCTGGGCCAGGTCCGTCGATTCGCGTCCCATCCACTACGAAGGCGACTACGAACAGACCTGCGTTGATGTCTTCAGCCAGATGTACCCCGACCCGACGCACGTCCGCAAGGTCGGGCAAGCCACAGAAACGCTCGAGGTCGGAGGCATCAAATTGCTGCCGGAGAAGTACGGCAAGATGCCCTACATCCTGTGTGAATACGCCCACGCGATGGGCAACGGACCCGGCGGACTGACCGAATACTGGGACGCCTTCTATTCCTCGCCCCGCCTCATGGGCGGCTGCGTCTGGGAGTGGATCGACCACGGCATCCTCACGAAATTCCCCGATGGCCACACCGACTACGCCTACGGCGGCGATTTTGGCGATGAGCCCAATGACAGCAACTTCGTCGCCGATGGCCTGGTCTTCCCCGACCGCAAGCCCTCGCCCGGCCTGATCGAATACAAGAAGGTCATTGAACCGCTGAAACTGGACGCGGTCGACCTGAACGCCGGCACCTTCAAGCTCACCAACCGCTACGACTTCCTCTCCACCACGCACCTGCGCGGCAACTGGACGCTCACCGAAGATGGCAAGGTCATCGCCAGTGGGTCTGATGTCGCCATCAGCGGCGGCAAGGTCCCCCCGCATCAGACCGGCAACCTGAAACTCGCACTGCCCAAGCCCGCCACCCTCAAGCCCGGCGCCGAGTACCACGTGCAGATATCCTTCACGCTCGCCAGCGACACGATCTGGGCCTCGGCCGGCCACGAGGTCGCCTGGGCGCAGTTCGCTCTCCCCTGGAAGGTCCGCCCGGCCGTCGTCGCCGCTCGCTCGGCTATGCCCAAACTCACCGTTGAGGAATCGGCTAACACCCTCTCTGTGCGCGGCGCGGATTTCTCGCTCAGCTTCGACAAGGTTCGCGCCCTGCTGGACTCCTGGCAGTATCAGAATCTGCCGCTGCTCACCGGCGGCGGCGGCCCGAAACTCAACTTCTGGCGCGCCACCACGGACAACGATCGCCTGGGTGCCAACGACGCCGCAAAGTGGCGTAACGATGGCCTGCACTGGCTGCAGCATCGCGTCGACGGCGTCCAAGTGGAGAAGTTGGACGGCCAGGCCCTCCAGATCACGGCCAATGTGCGCATCGCCCCGCCGATCTGGGGTAACCGCTCGTTCGAGTGCCAGTACACCTACACGGTCTTCGGTAACGGTGCCGTCGCTCTGAAGGTCCACGGCAAGCCGGTCGGCACTTTCTACAAGGTGTTGCCGCGCATCGGGCTGGCCATGGGCATCAACAAGGCCATGGACAGCGTCCAGTGGTTCGGCAAAGGCCCCGGCGAGCAGTACCCCGACACCTGCAAAGCCGGACGCCTGGGCGTCTGGTCCGCCACCCTCGATGAGTTCTACACCCCCTACGTCTATCCCCAGGAGAACGGCAATCGCATGGATGTCCGTTGGGTGGCGCTAGGCAATGCCCGGGGCGAAGGCCTGCTGGCCACCGGCATGCCGACACTCAACTTCTCGGCTCACCGGTACACGGCCCTGGACATGGAAAAAGCCCGTCACCAGCACGAACTGGTCAAGCGCGACTTCATCACCCTGAACCTGGACTACGCCCAGCATGGCATCGGCACCGCAAGCTGCGGCCCGGCCGTCTTTGAGCAGTACTGGCTCAAACCCCAGGAGTTCGACTTCAGCGTGCTGCTGCGTCCCTTCAACCGCGACCTGTCCTCGCCGGGACAACTCGCCAGGGTGCTGCCGGAGATGACTAATGCAGGATCGTAAAGCGACGAAACTCCGCCGTCGCCGCTGACAGGGTGACGTCCACGTCGTCAACAAAGCCTCCCATGTGCTGCTTGATCTGCTCAACCAGCGCGTTGAGTTCTGCCTTGGTCCCCTCGGCCACCAGCAGCACGCGCCCATCAGACATGTTCCGCACATACCCCGTCACGTCATATTCCTGCGCGATGTTGAGGGCGGTGTAGCGAAACCCCACGCCCTGCACGTGTCCGCCAAAATAGCATGTGGCTCTTTCCATCGCTCCGGCCCTTCTGTCGGTTCGGCCCTTCCTAGACAACACAACGTCTTGCGAATGTAACCCCAGCCGCAGGTCCCCGGAAGGTCATAAAACCCGCTTATGAGTCCGGCCGAGAAACGCCGTCAGATTCCGTCGCCGGTTCCCTCGGGCTGCGCGGTCGCCCCGCCGCCAGCCACCTGGTCGTGCGGGTGCAGGTGCCGCAGAATATGCGGCGTCTCGAGCCCGTGCGATTCCATCAGCGGCGTGTTGCTCAAGGTCGGGACCGTATCGCCGGCCGCCACCACCTTGCCGCCATCCAGCACGATTGTCGTGTCGCATATCTCCGCGACCAGTTCCAGGTCGTGCGTCGCGATCAGCAGCGTCAGCCCGATATCCTTGAGCAGTTGTTTCAGTTCCCGCCGGCCACGCGGATCCAGGTTGCTCGTCGGCTCATCCAGCACCAGTATCTTCGCATCGGTCGCCAGCAGCCCCGCCAGACAGGCTCGACGCTTCTCGCCGCCCGACAGATGGTGTGGTGGGCGGACTTCCTTGCCGACCAGATCCGTAAGCTGCAGCGCGTGGCCGACCCGCGTATTCACCTCGGCTTCGCTGATCCCCATCTGCCGCGGTCCGAATGCCACATCCTCGTAAAGCGTCGGGCAAAAGAGCTGGTCGTTGGGATCCTGAAACAGCAGGCCCACCTTGCGCCGCACATCAAGCAGGTTGTCCGCGGTGATGTTCTTGCCAAACACCTTCACCGCCCCATCGCCGCCGGGCTTCTCCGGTAACAGCCCATTGAGGTGCAGCAGCAGAGTGCTCTTGCCGGCCCCGTTAGGTCCCACCAGAGCCACCCGCTGGCCCTCGTTGACCATGAAGCTGACGCCACGGAGTGCCACCGTCCCGTCGGCGTAGCGATAGTGCAGATCATGAACTTCCAGTGCAACGCTCATTGCCAACCCCTTGCCAGCATAGCCGAGTGAATCCGCTGGGCCCGTTCGGCCGAGCGTACAAAAAGCTGCGCGATCACGCTCGCCATCGACCGCCACAGACGACCGCGATCCCGCTTGAATGTGCGGGCCAGCCTGGCCCGCCTCATCCGCGCAGCTTCATCGCTGAGCACAAACAGATAGCGGTACATCAGCCCCAGCGTCGTGACCAGTAGTGTGGGCAATCCCACTGCCGTCAGCGTCGAGAGGATATCGCTGAACCGGGTCGTACAGGACACCATCAGCATGATCGCAGCACATGCGGTTGCCTTAGTCACCAGCGAAACAAAGGGAGCGAGCCCACCCTCCTCGCCGAACAGCCGGCTCGCCGCCAGCCCCACGATCGCCAGTTCCAGCCAGGCGAGTCGCCGAGCCAGAAACCCCAGCGGCACGTGACTGCTGATCGCCGTTACCAGCAGGAAGACCGCCATGGCCCCGAAGAACCACGTCCACAAGCCCGGGATGAGCAGGCAGAGGAAAATGAGCAGCATCGCGATCGCCAGTTTGGTCGGCGCGGGGATCCGGTGGACCGGCGAATCCATGTGAGCGTATTGATCGAGATAATGGGCCTTCATCAGAGCAGTCTATGATGCGCCTGGCGGCCGGGACTACAAGCCCGCCTCGGCCAGCACTTTCTCCGGAATCCTGCGAACCAGCAGTTTCGCCACACCCCATGCGGACAGGAAGATGATCGCCGTTCCCGCCACAGCGCCCAGAATAGCCATGTTGAATCCATTGGGTATATGCATTCCTGCACCCCACTCACCGCTAGCTAGTCCAGGTCGCTTCCGGTCGTCGTAATAGTCAACTTCCCATGTTTCACGCCTTTGGCCGCGATCAGCGCATCCGCCATTTTTCGAATCGCCCCCGCCGTGCCCTTCACCACCAGCACCTCAAGGCAGTTGTGGTGATCCAGATGCACGTGCAGCGTCGAGATAATCGTTTCATGGTGGTCGTGCTGGATGCCGGTCAGCAAATCCTGAAGGTGCGGCTTGTGATGGTCGTAAACCAGCGTAATGGTCCCGGCAATCTCGCGGTCCTCCTGCTGCTGCCGGTGCTCCACCAGCCCGGCGCGCACCAGGTCGCCGATCGCCTGCGAGCGATTAGACCATCCCTTCTCGCGGACCATCGCGTCCAAGTCGCCCAGCAGCGCGCTGGGCAGGGACACGCTGAACCGCTCCACGCCCTTCTTCTTGATCGGCTTCATAGTGTTACGTTTCATGATATTCATAACACCGCGGGCCCGCAACGGCCGACGACATCGGCGGGAGACCCAGTCCGTGGTATATCTGCGCCAACGTCGCCGCCGAGCGCGGTGCCGCGTAGCGTGCAGCGTTAGCCATCGCCTTTCCCGAGAGGCGAGAGATCATCGCCGGGTCGCGAATCAGCGTGTCGATCGCCGCGGACAGCGACAGCAGACTACTGGTCTGGAACAGGAGGCCCGCTCCGTCGGCCAGTATTTCGCTGAAAATGCCATCGTTCGGGCCGATCACCGCGCAGCCGCACGCCATCGCTTCCAGCGCGGCCATGGCTCGACACTCGGGCAGGCGGCTGGGCAGGCAGAAGATGTGGCAGGCACACAGGAACACCGACTTCGCATCCCGATCCAATTCGCCGACGTAACTGCACTGAACGTTGTCGGGCATGTTCTGGAGTTTCGGACGCAGCGATTCCCACCAGGGGGCATCAACCACCTGCCCGGCGATACGGAACTCGATCGTGAGGTCCGCCGTGCCGGCCACGCGACGGACGGCATCAACCAGCAGATCCAGCCCCTTTTCCGGCCGGATGGACGAGAGATAGCCGATCACGATCGCCCCGGTCGAGTGTGGCAGACGCTGTGCCGAACCCACCTCCACCGCGGGCGGCACGACGGCGAAATCCTCACGTGGCCGCTCCGTCAGGCTCAGGATGCCGTCGATCCCCGCCCAGGTTGGCCGGATCAGTCGCTCGACATCACGCAGATTCTGCCGCAGTAGCGCAACGGCCCTATTGCGATAGGGCTGGGTCAGCGCCGCCAGAAAATGTTCCTCCCCCTGCACATTCGCCACCACTGCGCAGGGGAAGGCCTCTCGCAGCGGCCGGGCCAGGCCGCTCAGCATTGTATTGGACAGATGAACGACCTGCGGCCGGAAATCCTCTGCAAGGTGACTCGCCAGGCGCTGCATCTCCTGGCCATGCGGACCGCCCATGCCTTGCAGCACCGACACGGTCATCGGCCCGAGCTTGCGGGCATCCGTCTGGATCGCCATGCGCGAGATCGCATTCAGGACAAGCTGCGAGTCGAGCAGCGGCCGCAATGCCCAGCTCACCGGGCGCAGCATCGGACTCGCCTGACGCATCCACGCACTGACGCCGCCGAGAAAGACCCGGTCGTGCTGCAGCTCATCCCCATCCCAGCGCAGCGGGGTATACAAAGGCACCAGCAGTACGTCGACCCCGGATCGCCGCAGTGCGCGGACGATCGCCTGGTCATGGGCGCAAGCACCGCAGTACATCCCGCCGGCCCCGGCCGCGATATAGGCGACCCGTAGCATCGTTGCTCCTTCCAAAGGTCAGCAGATTGTAGCTCAAGTTGCAGACGATGGTCCGAGCCGAGTACAACGTAGCCAATGAAACAGCGAGAATCCAAGCAACTGCGGCAGCGGCTGGACCGGGCGGTCGCCATTCTGCCGATCCTGAAGAAGGCTTATCCCAACGCCCACTGTAGCCTCGATCACCATGATCCGCTGCAGCTCATCGTCGCCACGATCCTGTCCGCCCAGTGCACCGACGACCGCGTGAACCTGGTCACCAAGAATCTGTTCAAGAAGTACCGCACCGCACGCGACTATGCCAAGGCGCCGGCCGAGCAAATGGAGCAGGACATCAAGTCCACCGGGTTCTATCGCAACAAGACCAAGGCGATCCGTGCGATGGCCCAGTCACTGATCGAGAAACACGGCGGCAAAGTGCCGGGCACGATGGAGGCTCTGGTGGACCTTGCCGGCGTGGGGCGCAAGACCGCCAACGTGGTGCTGGGCAATGCCTTCGGCAAGAATGAGGGTGTCGTCGTTGACACCCACGTGGGCCGCCTCGCCGGACGATTGAAGCTGACCCGGCACACCGACCCCGTGAAGATCGAGCAGGATCTGATGCAGGTCATCCCACGCGAGGACTGGGCGCTCTTTGCACACCTCATGATCTACCACGGCCGAGCCATCTGCCAGGCACGCAAGCCGCGATGCCCAGAGTGTCCGATCAGGGACTACTGCCCCAGCGCCGATAAGGCCTGAGTGCACGTCGGCCGCCCCGCGAGCGGCCGACGTGAGTCTGCCGGGTGAACACCACGGGCGCAAGAAACGATATCTGCTCGCCCCACCGGGGGACTCACATCCCCCGCTCACGGGCGGCTCACCCTCGCCGGCTATCTCGCGATTTCCACCGACCGCACCTCGCGGATCAGCGTCACCTTCACCTCGCCCGGATACGTCAGTTCGTTCTCGATCTTCTTGGCGATGTCCCGGGCGATCTTGCTCGAGATCTTGTCGTCCACCAGCTTGGCGTCGACGATCACGCGGATTTCACGCCCGGCTTGGATCGCGTACGCCTGGCGCACGCCTTCAAATCCCTTGGCCAGGGCCTCTAGATCCTGCAGACGCTTGATGTACCGCTCTAGTGACTCGCGACGGGCCCCCGGCCGCGAAGCGCTGATAGCGTCCGCAGCGGTGACGATCGGCGTGTAGGGGGTCGTCGCCGGCACATCGCCGTGGTGTCCTTCGCAGGCATTGAGCACGGCTTCGGGTTCGTTGAACCGCTTGAGGAATTCCTTGCCCAGTTGCGGGTGACCGCCTTCGTGCTCGTGGTCCATCGCCTTGCCGATGTCATGCAGCAGGCCGCAGCGGCGGGCCAGCGTGCCGTCCAGCCCCAGCTCATCGGCGATGATCTGCGAGATGTACGCAACCTCCATCGAGTGCTTCAGGACGTTCTGTCCATAGCTGGTGCGGTAGTGCAGCCGGCCGAGCATGGGCAGAATGCCCCGCGAGAGATTCGGCAGATTGGCTTCCTGTAGCGCTTCCTTGCCGACGCGGAGCAGTTCCTCGTCCATTTCCTTGGTGACGGTCTCAGTAATCTCTTCGATGCGCGCCGGATGGATGCGGCCGTCCTGCACCAGGCGCTCAAGGGCGATCCGGGCGATTTCTCGCCGCACAGGATCGAAGCAGGAGACGATCACCATCCCTGGTGTGTCGTCGATGATGACGTCGACGCCCGTGGCCTTCTCAAAAGCGCGAATGTTGCGGCCTTCCCGCCCAATCACGCGGCCCTTCATGTCATCTGTGGGAATCGCGACCGTTGAGACGGTGTGGTCCGATGTCTGCTCGGCCGCATAGCGCTGAATCGCCTGCAGGATGATGTTGCGGCTCTTGTCCTTGGCCTCTTCATGGGCCTGCTCGGTCGCCCGCTGGATGATCACGCCCGCATCCCGCTTGCATTCGTCCTCAACCCGGCGAAGCATGAGCTCCTTGGCCTGGTCGTGGGTGAGGTTGGCAATCTCAAGCAGCCGCTGCTTCTGCTGTTCCACGATCTGCGTGACCTGTTTGTCCTTGTCATTCAGCGACTGGTTCTGCTTCGCCAGGCGGGCTTCCATGTCGTCAAGGTTCTTCTCCTTGACCGTCAGCGTGTCCAGTTTGCGGTCAAGGATGTCCTCCCGCTTGGTCAGGCGGCCCTCGGCCTGTTTGATCTCGCTGCGGATGCCCTCGGTCTCCTTCTCGAACACCTCGCGAGCCTTCATCTGGGCACCCCGGGCGCTCAGTTCAATCTCCTTGGCTTTGTTCTGCGCCTCAGCAACAGCCTTCTCATGAATCTGTTCGGACTGTGAACGGGCTAGTGCCAACGCGTTTCGGCCGGCCCAACTCAGAAATGCGAAACAGCCTGCGACACCGCCCACAACGCCAGCAGCCGCCGCAACAACAATCCATATCATCATGGTCGCTTCCCCAGCTTTCTAGCGGCCGCGCGCAAGCCCATGCCTGCGGCCAAACCGCCAAAAACCAAGCGGAAAAATGGGGGAAGATCACCTGACCAGTGTTCGGCCTATCCGTAGGCTGATGCAAACGAGGAAATCACGCCCGTCTATTCAAACGGGCCTGTTTTCCGATTCGCAACTGGAATGTGGGTGGAGCCCGGTTGGCAACCGAGGCCGGCAACTCGTTAAAATCACGAGCGGCAACCTCAGCGGGGATGACGCGACCGGTTGCATAAACTCTTGCATAAGCAAGAGATGCCGCCTGTCGCCGCATGGCCCCGGCAATCCAAAGCAGCACCGCTCCAACAACAACCGTCAAAACGGTAGTCAAAGTCAGAAGTATTGCCAGGATCTGCACGATTTGAACTCCAATGATATCCACGTTCGAAACCTCCGCAGCAACTACAAACGACGTTGCTACGGACTGTTACGTCAAGGGACCTCAGGCGACGGTCTTTTCCGCTTCATCCGTCGCCGCGACACAACTTCCAAGAGAGACCCTTGCTATCGCGGTCTCATCCATAAGCTATGCCTCATACGCTATCCGATTCTATGTGGTTCGCCCAGACGATACAAGCCATTCGTTGAGATCGTTTTTCAATTAAGAAAACCCCGGCCAAAAGGCCGGGGTTTGCTCTGTATTTGCTTGGGTGCCGACCGGCCGATCACATCGCCGTCGAGACGTACTGCAGCAGCCCGAGAAACCGGGCCTGCTTGACCGCCAAGGCGAGCATTCTCTGCTCCATCGCCGTGGCACCCGTCCGCTTGCGGGACAGGATCTTGCCGTTGCCACTGATCATCTTCTTCAGCGACTCGGTGTCCTTGTAGTCGATGTAGACCTTGCCCGAAGCGGCGGTCTTGGCGACCTTGATCTTCGGACGGCTGAAGGTCTGGAATTTCTCGGTTTTTTCGCGGCGGTCGTGTTTCATCATAATCGTCGTTCCTTATCAATGCGACAGAGGCGAGGGATTGTACAGAATGGCCTTGATCATGCAAGGGGTCGTCGCAACGAGAGTACCGTTTGCGATGTTCTTTACCGTCAACAATCGCAACTGGCTCATTGCTTCGCGGCCTCTTCCACCGGCGGATAAAGCACCCAGTCGCCAGTCTCGGGGATGTCCCCATAGCCCGCCGTTGTTTTAGGGCGGACGCCGCCATGATCGACGCCCTCGCGACCTCGGGCGTAAATGACGGGATGGCCGTCGCGCAGAGTGTAGAGCAGCGGCTGATTGGCCAGAGGGTCCAGCGGAACCGCGGCCAGATAATGGGGAACAAGTGCGTCCAGTGCCTGGGGATAGCCGCCGTTCGCGAGGCGGTAGCTCTCCAGCGCGAGCCCCACGATGACCGCATCATGCGTGGCACGAGCGATGTGCAAGTCCTTGCCGGCGCCTGTGAACTGCGGAATGTTTACGGAAAGCGGCCAATAATGCAGTGATGTCAGCAGAGACCCGCGCATCGTCTGAACATGTTGCGTGACCTCGTCGGGAACAGGCGTCAGCGACTGTCGCAACGTTCGGTTGAACGTCCGATCAAGCAAGTCGTATTGTTCCCTGACAACCTGTGTCATCTCTCGTCGCGAGGCGATGCCTGCGGAGAGCAACGGAAGCGTCAGGGCACTTGCGACAGAGGGTTTCGGCGGCTGATCCCTCGTCCACTCGCTACGGAAAAAGTATTCCACGCCTTCCCGTGTAAGCCTGCCGTCTCCGCAGTCGTCGTCGGTGTACATTCGCTGGATCAGATCATCCATCTCGGCTCGTGACGACTCTGCACTGACATTGATCGCATCCCGAGCACTGGGGATAGTGTGCAGCAGCTCAATGTACTGCTTCTGTGAGAGCAGATCGGGATTCTGAACAATCACTTCGGCCAGCGCCTGATCAGTGCGTGCGAGGTATATCACCACAAGGAGCTGGCCTATGAGCGTGGGCACCTCGCGTATCTGGCGGAACATGCCGGTGATAGCCCGGTAGTCTTGAACGACCCTGGCAGGATCGTTCTGGGTGGCGGCCCACCGGAGATCGATCATCAGAAGCTTAACCATCTCGACGATGGCTCCGGTCTCGGGACAATCCATTTCGCCCATTTGCCACGGAGACACTACTGGACCGCTGGATCGCAGGGGGAAGATGGCCCTGTATTGGGTCTCTTCAAATCCTCGGCGCTGCCGGATCGTGATACCGAGTCCTGGTTTCATGCCGCCAGCGCGAGCCGCTTCGACCAGAGGACGGTGCTGCTGAACGAGGGCGATAGCCTGGTTCCATTTGGGGTCCCCGGGATGGCTGTCTATCAGCGAGCGATTGCTGCGGACGGGGCCGGGCTTCCAGTCGATATGTAAGGGAGGATCGAGCAGCCACGCCTGGCGGTAGATGGGCCAGGCACGATCCGCCTGGGCGATCGTTTCGGACTTCTCGCACAGGCGCGCGGCGTAATCGATTTTGGGTTTCGGGTGGCCGGTGAGCAGAATCACCATCTGCCCCACATAGAGCACGAGGATGATCCCGACGCCCTGCAGGATGCGACGCGCACCCCGCCACCAGAGAGGCCGATTCCGCTTCTTGCTGCGGCGCATGAGTTGGGCAGTGGTCCTTGGATTGCCAAACGCGGCAATAAGTTCTTCCACCGAGTTTCCTGCCTCAAGACCGTCGTGAAAGTGGGCTATGAGTTCGGCAGTGATTGCCGCCTTCTCGCGTTTCCACAGGCGGGTGCGTTTCACCACCTGAGCGATCAAAAGCTGCGACTGGAGTGGCAGACCGCTGGCGGCGATGAGGGATCGAGCGTCGCCGTTCACGGGTTGGCCGCCGTTTTCGTTTCGAAGAGCCCGGCTCATGCCACACCCTCTTCTGCGGCCGGACCGAACCCCAGGCCCTGCATCGCATCCAGCAGCGACTTCCACTGCTTGGTATTGTGGGACAGCCGCCGCTTTCCCTTGTCGGTCAGGCGGTAGTATCGCCGCGGCCGCTTGCCCGTGTCGTCTACGCGGGAGGTGATCAGCCCCTTGGCTTCCAGGTTGTACAGCAGGGGATAGAGCGTGGACTGACCCATCGCCAGCACGCCGCTGCTGCGCTTGGCGAGCGACTCAACCAGCTCATACCCGTAACGTTCGCCGCCGCTGAGCAGTTGCATCACCGCCATCGGCCCGGCGCCCCGCATCAGTTCTTTCTCAACTCGCATCATGTACCTCGTGTAAGACACACTATGTTACACATAGCTTGCGTGGCAAGTCAAGAAGAATATTGGCGGAGAAGGGCTAAGACGTCATCGGCTGCGGCAGGAATCAGGAAGCGACTGCGCCGACTGGATTGCTGCGGCGGAGGACGGCGCGCGCTACTGCACTTGCCACAGAAAGAACGTTGCGCTCGATCGACCGCGAGACAGCCAGGTACAAGGCCCGTGGCAGCACTCTCAGGACTGGTGTATACTTACACCTGTGGAAAGCCGATTCCGATGGAATGAATGGAACGTCTGGCACATTGCCGAACACGGTATCCAGCCGGATGAGGCTGAGTACCTGATCCGGCACGCCCGGCGACCCTATCCAAAGGAAATGGGCAACAACCGGTGGCTGGTGGTGGGCCAACTGGCCGATGGAGTTTATGCCCAGTGTGGCTACATCATGAGCCCACCCGGTGTTGTGTTCGTGATCCACGCCAGAACCCTGACGGACGCAGAGAAACGCCGCTTTCGAAGGACACGGCCATGAAGAAAGCAAAGCCCTACGACCAGATGAATGTGAAGGAACTGCGCGACGCCACCAAGGACATGGATGAGGAATTTGCCTTTGAAAAGGGTGAGGAGATGACCCCGCAACAGCGCCGTGAGTTTGACGCCTGGCGAAAACTCGTCAATGAGGAACACCTTCAGCGCAAACGCCTCGGCTATGGCTGCAAGCGCGTGCAGGTGTCCATGGAGCGCTCTCTGCTTGCCAAGGCCGATGCCTACGCCCGTTTTCACGGTCTGAGCAGAGCCGCTATCCTCTCCAAGTCCGTTGAGATGTTTCTCAAATCGGTGGCTTGAGGAGCCTATACCATCCGCACATCGATCGTTCCCGTGCGTCTGGCCCCACGCCGGTCCAGCGCCAGGTCGTGAGCGTGGTTGTAGTGGCTCAGCAGCACCGACCAGTCGAACATGTCGCTCAGACGCTCCACCCGGTTGCGAAGTTCGATCCGTTGCCGGCGGTTCATCTGGACAAAGCCGTAGAGATAGTTCACCAGGTCATCTGTGCTCTGATCAAAACTGTGCGTGCTGCGGTCGATCACGACCATGCCGTTCTCGGCGTTGTTCTCCACATGATGCTCCATGTAGGCGCCGAAGCCGGACAGGTCGGTAGTAACGGCCGGCACGCCCATCGCCGCGCATTCCATCGGCGTGTAGCCCCACGGCTCGTAATAGCTGGGGAAAATCCCCAGGTGGCAGCCGCGCACGAACTGCTCATAATCAATGCCCCACAGGGGGCTGATGGCCGACACGAATTCAGGATGGAACACCACCTTCACCGCATCATCGGCCGAGTTGAACAGTCCCCGAGCCCGCAGGTGTTTCAGGACCGGATCGTTGGCGTCGTCGACCATCTCGTGCGTGGTGATCGCTGGCGCCCGGTTGGAGCGCCACGCGTGCATCACCCGCTTCAGCCGCACCAGGGCGTCCTCGGGCAGCAGTTCCTGCATCGAGGGAATCCGCCCGCGGGCCGCGCCCATGAACAGTTCCTGGCCCATCGCCTCCTTGAGGTCCATGCAGGTGGCATGCAAGTCCTCGAACATCGAGTGATTCTGCAGCGCGTTGATGTTGATGTTCCGCGTCGCCGCGCGGGTGATGATGAAAGACACCACCGTCGGATGCTCAGGCAGGGCCTTGAGACGCTGGTTCAGCCGGCTCATGGCCTCGATGTACATGTCCAGGCCCTTGTTGCGGTATTCGTACCGCCCGGCCGTGAACAGGTAGATCGTGTTGTCCAGGTCAAACGTGTAGCTGGGGAAGAAGTGGCCCATGACAAACTCATGGATCCGCTCCTTAAACTGCCGGTGCAGGTTCTGAAACTCATGCATCGCCGCAAACCGCCGGATATTCAAACCATTGGGCAGGATGACATCCGGGCGGCGTCCCAGCAGTTGCTCAGCCTCGCGCGCAGTCACCTCGCTGACGGTCGTGAAGACTGTGGTGGCGTGGGCCGCCGCCTTCTCAATCTGGAATCGTGGGTAAATCCCGTATTTCTGCGCCTCGCCTTCGGGATTGAGGAATGGCAGATGCGAGTAGAAATGCGGATTGTCACTCGCCAGGTATCGACCCAGCAGCGTGGCATGCGTGGTGAACACCGTCGCCACGGGCAGACGCAGGTGCGCGATCCGCGCAACGGCCAGCCCACCCATCCACTCGTGAAAATGCGCCAGGATCGGCCGATCCTGGACAAGTTCCGTCAGGCGGCGGAAGAATTCGGTCACCGCGAATCCGAAGGCGATCACCTCGTTGACCTCGCCATCGCTGGCAACGGTGCCGATCCCGTGATCTTTCCAGAGGAAATACTTGTCAGAGTCGATCTGGTTGAAGCGGGCGCGGTAATCAATCAGGATGACATTCGGCCGCCCGGCAATCAGCCAGCGCCCGTAGTAGCACGGAATCCCCTGCGCCCGAAGCTTGTCCAGCGTCTGACGGATGAACCCCTCGGCCGGCTGTTCTTCAAACTCAACGGCGGCCGTCTGCGGGTTGTAGGGACCGATCAGGCAATAGCGATCGCCCCACCGCTTGAGCATCTGTGCAGCCTTGGATCGCAGGACCGTGTAAATGCCGCCAAGTTGCCAGCAGACTTCCCAGCCGATCTCGAACAGAAGCGTCTGCGGCGTGGCAGTGCTCCCCGCGGCCGGTATGGCCGGCGGCGTCGTTGCGGGCACAGCGCCGGTGGCGAACGACCGTTCGGCCTGCCCGCGCTGGGGCATGTCGCTGATGCGCGACGGCTCCTGGGCTGGCCCGATCGCCGGCTGCATCTCCGTCGGCGGAGCGGCGACCGGCCGCGACGGTTCTGGCGAAGCCGCAACCGGCGGAGCCACCATGACCGTAACCGGCGGCATCGGCACTGGCACTGACACTGGGCGTGATACGGGTGCGGGCGAATGGGCCGCCGGATGGATCCCCGCCGGTGCATCCCCACCAAGGTGTCCGCCGTGCACCGACACCGGCGGCGCAGCCGGGGCGTGTGACACGCTGACGCTCTTGCGTGCAGGCGCCTTAGCGTGGGACGTGGACTGCTTCTTCTCCGCCGCGGGAACTCGCTTGGCCATGCCGCCATTATTAGGGACACCGCCCTAACTGGCAAACCCCCAAACTCCCCATCTGGCGCCCGCGGGGCTATGACGCGGGCAATCCTCCTTACCCTGATGGCCGCCCCCGCCATGTCCCCTCAGCAAGAACCAATGGTCGCCGCTTGTTCCGCCTCGTCTTCCAACTTCCTCTACCGGTTGCACAGTCGTGAGCGTCATGGGTATCCTACTTTACGCGTCCTGTGCAGGGCTGCAGCCAAACTCAGGCATTGAGAAGTGGATCGGCGTCGGTGCCACCGCGGAGCGTTCACGCATGAAAAAGCGGAATCCAAAGGAATTGCCAGCATGGGCCGGATACAGTCTGTCCGCTCTGGCTGTGGCGGCAGCGGTGGGCGTGCGGCTACTGCTCGACCCATGGATGGGCCAGGCCGGGGTTCCCTACATCACGTTCAACGCGGCGCTCGCCGTCGTGGCCTTCCTGTGCGGACGCGGACCCGGGATCACCGCCACGATCCTGGGCGCGTTTGCCTGCATCTACTTCATCGTCCCGCCGCGGTACGAGATTCACCTCAGCACCTCCCACGAAACGATACCGCTGTCACTATTCATAGGCACTGGACTACTCGTCAGCACTCTGGCTGGCCGCTTGCGCGCCACGCGACAACTCGCCCTGCAGCAGAGTCAAGCCGCCACCGCCGCCGCGGAGACTCTGCACGTTACACTGAACAGCATCGGCGATGCCGTCCTGGCCACCGACACCGCAAGCCGGATTACCTTTCTCAATCCCTCCGCCGCCGCGATGACCGGCTGGTCGGCCCAGGAGGCTGCGGGCGAACCGATTGACCGC
Source organism: Tepidisphaerales bacterium (assembly GCA_038213005.1). GTDB lineage: Bacteria > Planctomycetota > Phycisphaerae > Tepidisphaerales > Tepidisphaeraceae > JBBQTU01. Next base: position 17,888 of record JBBQTU010000026.1, read on the forward strand.
GTGTTTAAACTCATCAACGAACAGACTCGCCAACCCAGTGAAGATCTCGTGTCGCGCGTGCTGACCGAAAAGCGTGTCATCGCCATGGCCAATCACACCGCGCTGGTGGCCCGCGATGGGCGGGAAACTCCCATCGAGGACAGCGCCGCCCCCATCGTGGACGACGCCGGCGAGATCACCGGCGTCGTCGTGGTCTTTCACGATGTCGCCGAGAAACGGCGGACGCAAGACGCCCTGCGCCAGACCGAGCAGCGTCTGGCCTACCATGTGGACAATTCCCCATTGGCAGTCATCGAGTGGGGCCCGGACATGCGCCTCACGCGCTGGTCGCGCGAGGCCGAGCGTCTGTTCGGCTGGAAAGCCGACGAAGTGCTTGGCAAGCGCATGGAAGACTTCCGCTGGATCTACCACGAGGACGCGGGCCACGTCGCCGAGGTGTCCGCCGGATTGCAGCAGGGCACCAACCCGCGCCAATTCTCGGCCAACCGCAACTACCGCAAGGACGGCTCGCTCGTGGACTGCGAGTGGTACAACTCGTCCCTGGTCGATGAGTCAGGAAAGCTCGGGTCGATCCTGTCGCTGGTGCTGGATGTCACCGAGCGGAAACGGGCAAACGAGGAGATCTCGGCGGCCCGGAGCAAAGCCGAAGAAGCCAAGGCCGCCGCCGAACACGCCAGCCGGGCCAAGGACCATTTCCTTGCGGTGCTGAGCCACGAGCTGCGCACACCGCTTTCGCCGGTCCTGGCGACTGTCAGCATGCTCGAGCAGCGCCCCGGGTTCGACACCGACACCCGTGAACTGCTGGAGTTGATCCACCGCAACGTCGAGTTGGAGGCCCGCCTCATCGACGACCTGTTGGACGTCACGCGCATCAGCCGAGGCAAACTCGAACTGGACAAGCGCCCGGTGTCACTCTCCACCATCATCAGGCGGGCGGTCGAGGTCTGCGTGCCAGACATTGAAGCCCGCAAGATGCGTTTTCACCTGGACCTGGGCCCGGGGGCTCCCTGCTTCGTCCAGGCCGATCCGGCCCGGCTGCAGCAGGTCTTCTGGAACCTGCTCCGTAACGCTGTCAAGTTCACGCCCCACGGCGGCTCGGTGATCGTCCGATGCCGCGACGACGGCGCCGGGACCGCTATCGTCGAAATCAGCGATACTGGCATCGGTATCGCCCCCGAAGCAATGGAACGGATATTCAACGCCTTCGAGCAGGCCGAGCGGAGCCTGACGCGGCAGTTCGGCGGGTTGGGCCTGGGTCTGACCATCTCAAAGGCCATGGTCGAACTGCACGGGGGCCAGATCGACGCCCGCAGCGACGGTCGCGACCAGGGCGCGACCTTCACCGTAAGACTGCCCATCTGCGAACAGGAAGTGCCGCAGGAGGCAAGTTCTCCCGCCCAGAACGATGCGCCATCGGCCCCGGACACCCGCAGGCTGCGTATTCTGCTGGTCGAGGACCACGGGGACACTGCAAAGGTCATGAAACGGCTGCTGGTTGGCAAAGGGCACGAGGTGGAGACCGCCGCGGACGTCGCCACCGCGCTCGAGTTGGCCGGAGGCTCCGGTCCTGACCCGTTTGACCTCATGCTGAGCGACCTGGGGCTGCCCGACGGCAGCGGCCTGGACCTGCTGCGAATGTTGCGCAAGCTGGGTCGCACCACCCCCGCCATCGCCATCAGCGGCTACGGTCAGGAGCAGGACATCGATCAGAGCCGCGAGGCCGGCTTCGCCGCCCATATCACCAAGCCAGTGAACCTCCGCCAGCTTCAGGAGACCATCCGCATCGTGACCGCTCGTGCCGCTGACTGAGTCAGGCGACTGATGCCGGCCTTTGTCCGACGGTCCATCCTCACTCGCGCGGCCCACTCGCGGCGTGTTCTCGACCCAACCGGGCTTTGGCTCTATCATGTCCGCTCAGGTTACGACGAATTCTCTTTTCATAAAGGTAAGGCAGGAACATGGCTAAGAAAGCACTGGTCGTTTGGGGCGGTTGGGACGGACATGAACCCAGGCAGGTCGCGGAAATCTTCCGCCGCGTACTGACTGAGGACGGCTTTGAAGTCGAGGTGTCCGACACGCTCGACGCTTTCAAAGACAAGGACAAGCTCCTGTCGCTGAACCTGATCGTCCCCGTCTGGACGATGGGCAAGATCACCGGCGAACAGTCAGGCCCGGTCTGCGCCGCCGTCCGCGCCGGCGTCGGTATCGCCGGCTGTCACGGCGGCATGTGCGATGCCTTCCGCGAAGACACCGAGTGGCAGTTCATGACCGGCGGCCAGTGGGTGGCGCATCCCGGCAACGACAAGACTCCCTACCGCGTGAATATCCGCCGCCCCGAGCACTGCATTATGAAGGGCATCAGCGACTTCGATGTCGCCAGTGAGCAGTATTATCTGCACGTAGACCCGGCCGTCCGCGTCCTGGCCACCACGCAGTTCCCCGTCGCCGACGGCCCGCATGTCGGCAACGGCACCGTTGATATGCCCGTCGTCTGGACCAAGATGTACGGCCAGGGCAAGGTCTTCTACAACTCGCTCGGCCATGTCGCCAGCGTCATGGACAGCCAGCCCTGCCTGACGATCCAGCGCCGAGGCTTCCAGTGGGCGGCGAAGTGAGGCATCACGGCAAAATAGGGTGCCAGAGATGATCATCACCATCGATGGCCCGGCTGGCACCGGCAAATCCAGCGTGTCGCAAGAGGTGGCCCGCCGCCTCGGATACAGCTTCCTGGATACAGGAGCGATGTACCGGGCGATCGCGCTGGCCGCGACCCGCCAGCGCATCGCCATGGATGATCTGGAGTCTCTGGGCGGATTGGCCGAACGTGTCACTGTCGATTTTGACTGGTCGGCCAATCCGCCGCGAGTGCGCCTGGACGGGCACGATGTCGCGGATCTGATCCGCACTGAAGAGGTCAGCAGCGGCGCGTCCAAAGTGGCCGTCGCCCCGCGAGTCCGTGCGGCCATGGTGCACCTTCAGCAGAAGGTCGGCCTCGCCCGCCCGGACCTGGTCACCGAAGGCCGCGACCAGGGAACCATCGTCTTCCCCCACGCCGGGCTCAAAGTCTATCTGACCGCCACCGCCCAAGAGCGAGCCAACCGCCGCAAACTGCAGCTTGAGGCCAACGGCCAGCACGTCGACTATGCCTCTCTGCTGGAGCAGATTCGCCAGCGCGATGCGCGAGATTCCGGCCGGGCGGTCGGCCCCTTGGCAATCCCCGCCGGTGCCGAAGTGATCGACACCACCACGCTGACACAGGAAGAGGTCACCGCGACAATCGTGCGACTCACCCGATCGCGTGCCGCCCCGGCCGACCTGGGCAACGGAGTCTGACCATGCCCGAGCCAAAGCTCTATGAACGCCACCTCTCGCCGGATCGCCGAACGTTTCTGGCATGCGTGGCCCAGATGATCACCCGGCCGATCCTGATCCACTTTTTCAACTTCAAAGCATACGGACTGGAACATATCCCCATGCGAGGCGGACTGCTGGTGGCGTCCAACCACCAGAGCTACCTCGACCCGGTGCTGGTGGCATGCTACGTCCGCCGCCCGATCTGCTTTTTCGCCAAGTCCTATCTCTTCACCAACCCGCTGTTCGGGTGGCTGATCAGTTCACTGCATTCCTTCCCCGTGCACCAGGGCCGTAGCAGCGGCGACCGCGCGGCCATCGAAGAAGCCATCCGCCGCCTCAAGGCCGGCTACGCCTTGAACATCTATCCCGAAGGTACGCGCAGCAGCGACGGGGAAATCGCTCACATTCACGGCGGGACGGCGCTCGTTGCCCGCCGCGCCAATGTGCCCATCGTGCCCGCCGTGATCGACGGCGCCTTCGATGCCTGGCCGCGCACGCGAAAGCTGTTTCGCAAACACCCGGTGCAGGTCATGTACGGCCCAGTGCTCAAGACCGATGGGATGAAGGCCGACGAGGTCACGCGCCTTATCGACTCCACACTGCGAAAAATGGCGGCCGAGCTCAAGGCCCGCCGAAAGGGATGACATGCAACCCGACGCCATCGCCAGGCTCACCAGACTCGCCGTTGATTTCCGCGACCAGCGAGACTGGAAGCAATTCCACAACCCCAAGGACATGGCGGTTTCACTGGCGCTGGAGGCGGCCGAACTGCTTGAACTAGTCCAATGGAAGGATGGCCCGGAACTTGAGGCGACGCTCAAGGCCCGCCATGGCGACCTGGCCGACGAACTCTGCGATGTCCTCTATTGGGTCCTGGTGATCGCCCACGACCGGGGCATCAACCTCGAAACCGCTTTCGCCGCCAAGATCCAGAAGAATGAGACCAAATACCCCGTTGAAAAGTGTCGGGGCAAGGCGAAGAAGTACACCGAACTATAAACTCAGTTCTGTTTTCCGCCGAGCATGTCCAGCAGCTTTTCCAGTTGAAAAGGCTTCTGCAGGAATGCAACCGTCTGGTTGTGCAGGGCACCAGCTTCGTATTCGCCGCTGATGGCGATGATCCGCCCCGGACGATGCGTCTCGGGCAGCCGCATACAGTGGTGGACCAGTTCAAATCCGTCCATAACCGGCATGCGAAGGTCCGTCAGCAGCACGTCGAATCGCTGGGTGAGCAGATAACCCAAACCCTCTTCGCCGTCGCGCGCGGTGACAACATCAGCCCCCGCCTGGCGGATCAGTCGCCCGATCGCCATCCGTGTTGGAGCATGGTCGTCCACGACGAGAATGCGCATCTTCTTCGGAGGATGACTATTTGCCTTGATCACTGGTAATTCAACATTCATCATGACGAGTCCCGCCGTCTTTAACCCGAGATCCCTCTCAGGCCACCCACACCGTTCTAGCCATTAACCGGCCCCAAGGCTTGCCCTGATCGCCAGACGCCATCTTCGCCCAACAGTTCAAACGGGCGAAACGCGGCCTTATACCGCATGGCCCTACAGCCCGCTATCACGAAGCCCATGTAATAATACCCGATTATCCGGCTCTGCGCGAACTGTATTTCCCACAATGCACTGAAAGTGCCCAAACCGCGCCGACTCTCAGCCGGATCAAAATAGCAGTAAACCGTGCTCAAAAAGTCCGTACCCTCATCGCACAGCCCCACTGCCAGCAGGCGCCCGGCCGGGTCGCGATACGTCATCTCCAGCGATTGGGTCGGCGAATCGTACAAAAACCGCTGCAACGCCCCCATGCTCGTGTCGGCAACTTCGCCATGTCGAGTGCGCACGTATCGGGCATAAAGTTGCCACTTCTCCTCCGTCAGCACCGGCACCGCGACCGTCACCCTCAAATCCTGATTCGCTCGCCAGCAGCGCCGCTGCGACTTGTCCGGCCGAAAATCGGCAACCTTTACCCGGATCGGAACGCACTCCTGGCATCCGTGGCACCGCGGCCGATAGATCACCCGCCCCGATCGTCGGAATCCCCCATCCAGCAGCAGTCGATAGACATCCCCCGGCAGCACATCCACCGCCAGACCCTCAGTCGTCGACCGCCGATCCGGCAGGTATGGACACGCATCCTCCCACATCGCCAGGCCGCCATGGTCCGCGCCGCTCGGCAGCTCAGCCTGGCCACCTTCCTCGGTGATTTTGTCCTGATCAGACTGTTCCACGATACGATTCTACCCAAGCCTGCCGGCACCGGCGCTGGGGTGTAGCCATAACTCGCTGGTGGCCAGTCGCTCCTCGGTCCCCTCCCCTGTGGGGGAGGGTTAGCGAGGGGGTTGGCTGCGACACTGCCACGACTCACCGAGTACAACCTGGCAGTGGCCAAGCGTCAGTGCGGCATCGGATAACGCCCGCACAGCGCCGCCACCTCGCCGCGAATCGCCGCAAGCGTGCCCTCGTTGCTGCGCGCCAGCACCGCGCGATGGATAAAGTCGGCGACCGTCTCCATCTCCGCTTCCTTCAGCCCGCGGGTCGTGATCGCTGGCGTGCCCAGGCGAATGCCGCTGGTGATCCGCGGCGGCCGCGGATCATTCGGAATGCCGTTGCAGTTGGCGATGATCCCGGCCTTCTCCAGCGTTGTCGCCACGACGATGCCCGTCAGTTCCGCATCGACCGTCCGAAGGTCCACCAGCATCAGGTGGTTGTCCGTGCCGCCGCTCACCAGCCGATACCCTCGCTTGGTCAGCGCCGCCGCCAGCGCCTTGGCGTTCACCACCACCTGCTTGATATATCCCTGATATTCCGGGCGAAGCGCCTCGCCAAACGCCACCGCCTTGGCCGCAATCACGTGCATCAGCGGCCCGCCCTGCAATCCCGGAAATACCGCCCTGTTGATCTGCTTCGCCAGCGCCTCATCATTCGTCAGAATCAGCCCGCCGCGCGGCCCGCGAAGCGTCTTATGCGTCGTCGTGGTGACAATATGCGCATGCGGAAACGGCGACGGATGCTGCCCGCCAACCACCAGCCCCGCGATGTGGGCAATGTCGGCCATCAGGTACGCCCCCACCTCATCCGCGATCTTCCTGAACTGCAGAAAGTCGATCACGCGCGAATACGCGCTGTAACCGCAGAGGATCATCTTGGGCTTAACCTGGTGGGCCTTGGCACGCACCGAATCGAAGTCAATTATCTCGGTCTTGGGGTCCAGTTCATAATGATCCGGCTTGAAGAAAATCGCCGACGCATTGAGCTTCATGCCATGCGAAAGGTGCCCGCCCGATGCGAGGTTCAGGCTGATAAAGCTGTCCCCCTGCTTCATCATCGCCATAAACGCCGCCAGATTGGCGCTGGCGCCTGAGTGCGGCTGAACATTCGCGAACTTGCAGCCGAACATCTGCTTGGCCCGCTCAATGGCGAGCGTCTCAATCTGGTCGTAGTTCCCGCAACCCTGGTAATACCGGGCAGCCGGGTATCCCTCGGCGTACTTGTTGGTGAGGCAGCTTCCCTGAGCCTCCATCACGGCCGACGACACATGGTTCTCGCTGGCGATCAGTTCCAATGTGGATGCCTGACGCTGCTGCTCCTGCTTGATAAGGTCGGCAATCTGCCGGTCACTGGTGGCAAGGCTCATTTTTGATTCTCCGTTTGGGAATGAACGGGCGGGATTCTAGCCATTCCATGTCCCATCCACCAGTGCAATCACGCAACGTCCAAGCGATCCAGGTTCATCGTCTTCTTCCAGGCCGCGACAAAGTCGTGGACAAACTTATCCGCTGCGTCCGAACTCCCCTAAACTTCAGCCAAGGCTCGCAATTGGGAGTCTGTCGCCCCCCAGCCAGGTCCTTTCGGCACCCCAATAGATGTCTTCCTCCGGCTCCCAGATGTCCTCGGCCACATTCCAGTCCATCGCGCCCGGTGCACCCCGGCCGGCCCATTCCCCGCGGCTCTTCGATAGACTTACGTGCGATCGGAGGGGTCAGATGCGCACATTCTTCAGGGGTGGGGGGAGGGGGTCGAGAGATCAGTTCGGATAAGGACTTACGTGCAGATTGGGGGTCAAGGTGATCAAGTTTCTTTTGTCAGCGGTCATTAGTCGTAAGTCATCAGGAACGTGATACGTGATACGTGGAGCGTGATGGTGAGAAGAGCATACAACGTAGAGCGTATAACGTAAACTAACGCCTGATTGGTGATTGTTGATTGACCATGCGAGGAAGCACCGAGTCAGGATTCCTGTCCGATGCTGCGGCGGATTGGATGCCACTACATGTTAGGTAGGAGATTCGCACGGGATAATCGGGCTTGGGTGATGCGATTATCTGCGGTTAATGGCCGGATATTCACTTGTCAAAGAGCACCACGGTCGGCGCACACACTGGGCTCCACGGCTAAGTGTGGCGAGTATATGATAGGGCGATGGACGGGTCAATTCTGACTTGAGAAATGTTTTGTTTTCCGGGTGGCCCCGCCGGGGCAGTCTCCCGGTTCATTCCCTTTTCGGGCCGGCAATCTATAAGGCTGGGAGTTCCAATGCTAATGTGGGAGGTCACCTTTGCCTCTTCGGTTCATTCCCCCTGGGCCTCAAGCAGCAAGTGGTCAAAGGCTGCGAAGTCGTCGTCCGTGCGAAAGAGTTTGACCCGCCCGGCAGAGCGATTGAGCACGTGATAAATCCACCCGCCCGGAGCGATGCGAGGTCGTCTTGGCATGCGTACCATGATAGCGAACAACCCGAATACGAGCCAACTACCTGCGTCCCGGTTGATTCCCTTTTTCTCTTCCGCTAATGTGGAATGTCACCTTTTTTCTCTTTAATGTGCAATGTCACCTTTTTCTCTTCCTTTCCTGTTCGCGGGCGGTAAACAGTTACCTATAGGTGTTGTCCAGGCGACAGCGGGTGTGCTATCTCAGGTACCGTACTATTATGCATTGGCCATCAAAGTCGAGCTCGCGCAGCGTGGCGAGCATTACGCGAAGTGCCAACTCTTCAGACAGGCCCCCTGTCCCGGCTCCAATGATCGGCATCGCTATCGATGTATAATGTTTGGATCTTGCAATGCCTATCGCATTCCCAACGCTTTCTCGGACCGACGCTTCAGAAGCACGCCATAGCAGGCTCAAACCTGCCACATGGATTATGGCCTTAAAGGGCAGCCGACCGCCGCCGGTCTCAACGGCACCGCCCAGAGGAATCGGTCCATGCTTTGCCAGCTCCCGGAACGGTGCGTAACCCGCCCTTCGCTTTATGGCTCCCGAAACTCCCTGGGGAAGCAAAAGCCACCATGGAATGATGTTGCGGTTCCAGGTATTCACGATCACCTCAACGTTCTGATCCAGTAAATCACCCTCCACTATCAACATCTTCATGTTTTGCCTGTTTGGAACGTCTGAGGTTGATGACGCTAGTCAACCAGCTATTCAAAAAATCGAACACCAGCACCACCGTCGCCCAGCAGCACAATGACCATATCAGCGTCAACGCGATACGGACCAGCAAAGGGGACACCGGACATTTGCGACTCATTCTGTGTCTCCAAGTGGTATCTTCCGCGGCCGGCCGGGAT
>JBBQTU010000027.1:0-26027 GCA_038213005.1 Tepidisphaerales bacterium
ATTCCGCAACCTGCTGAGGCTGAAGCTGGACTGGGGTAAGGGACAGCCGCAGAAAGAGGCGGCCGTCGGGCTGGTCTATCTGCAGCGCGGGCTGCGCTGGATTCCCAACTACAAAGTCACCATCGACGGGCAGGGCAATGCCGTATTGCAGTTGCAGGCCACGCTGGTCAATGAGCTGACCGACCTCGAAGATGTCACAGCCAACCTGGTCATCGGCGTGCCGACCTTCAACTTCAAAGACCAGACCGATCCGATCTCTCTGCAACAGACGGTGGCCCGCATGACCGGCTATCTGGCCAACGGGTCGCAGATGCTGAACTTCTCCAACGCCATCCAATCGCAGGCGGCGTACAAGCCGGAACGCGGGGCAGAGGCACCGGGTGCGGCCGAGCCGATGGACTTGGGCCCGGAGGTCTCCGGCGCGACCAAGACCGAGGACCTGTTCGTCTTCTCCGTCCAGCACATCACGCTGAAGAAGGGGCAGCGGATGGTGCTTCCGGTGACCGAATTCAAGCTGAAGTACCGGGACGTTTACACAGTGGATATTCCCTTCACGCCTCCGCCGGAAGCCTGGCAGAATCTGGGCGGCCGGCAGGATCTGATGGCCAAGCTCTTCGCCAGTCCCAAGGCGATGCACACGCTTCGGCTGACCAACACCAGCACCTATCCGCTGACGACGGCGCCGGCGATGATCCTGCGCGACAATCGGCTGATCGCCCAGGGCATGATGACCTACGCGTCGCCGGGCGGCGAGTGTGATCTGGACCTGACCACGGCCATCGATATTCAGGTCAAGAAGACCGACTCCGAATCCAAGCGCACGCCCGATGCGGCGCGATGGAATGGCGACCAGTATGGCCGGATCGACCTGGCCGGCACGATCACGCTGCGCAACTTTGGCAAGCAGGCGGTGGAGGTGGAAGTTGTGAGGCATGTGCTGGGCAATGTGAACAGCGCCGACAACAACGGCAAGTCAGAGATGGTGAACATCTTCGAGGACTACAGCTTTAAGCCGGCGGGCAATCAACCCCAGCCCTGGTGGACGAACTATTCCTGGCCGTACTGGTGGCATCATTTCAACGGCGTGGGACGAATCACATGGAAGGTCAACCTGGAGCCCGAGAAGCCGGTGGATCTGGGATATACCTGGCACTACTACTGGCGGTAGGGAGTGGACGGTGCTCTTGCGAGGGGGGCACTGCGACCTTGCTCGCGTTCGGCCGGATAGATAGACTCAGCGCCGACTCACCGATCAGACAACCGGCGGCAGGATCGGACACGTGAGGCCTGTCCCTTCGCCCTTTCGGAGACAAGATGCACGAGATAAAGTTACCCTACGCGGAGATCGTCCGACGGCGCGAGTTGCTCCAGGCATGCCAGCGTCTGCAGAATCATCGTCCACTGGCGCATATTTTCGCTGATCCACCGTTTTACTGCCGTCTGGCCGGCATTCCGATTGAGCAGACCTACGACGATCCGCGCGCCATGGTGCTGTCGCAGATCCTGGGGTGGAAGCGCATCCTGGAAACAGTGGACTGCGATGTCCCCGGCGTGGACGTGGGGCTGGTGTTTGGCTCTTTCCTGACAGCGTCAGCCTATGGATGCCGGGTGGTGCCGCAACCGGGAGCGATTCCCGGTTTCGAGTCCTGGTTCAAGGATGCTGCCGACCTGCCGAAGCTGCAGGCACTGGACCCTTTTGTGACGGGATACCACGCCGTCGAAGTGGATTTCTATCATCGCATCAAGGGCATGGCGGATGAATTCCCGGTCAGCTACCAGGGCGGTGAGGTGGACTACCCGGCCAGGCGAGCCTCTCTCTCCACCTACTCCGAAGGGCCGTTCACCATTGCCGGCATGATCGCCGGCTTCGATCAGATGTGCCTGTGGTGCTATGAAGACCCAGACCTGGTTGATGCAATCATCGATTGCATCACCGCCAAAGAGATCGATCGCATCAGCCGCTGCTGGCGCGAGATGGCGACTCCGCCAGGCGTCGCCAGCCTCGCCGACGACTATTCCCCCTACCTGTCCACCGAGATGTACCAGCGTTTTGTTCTTCCCAGCCAGAAGCGCATGCGGGATGCCTTTGGCAAACGGATGGCATTTCACTCCTGCATTTCCGAAAGCCGGCTGGCGCCGTTCTGGAAGAACGAACTGAACATAGAAGTGCTCAACGGCTTCAAGCCGCGCAGTGGCCTGGGGAACCTGGAGCGATGCTATCGTCCGATCAGCGATCTCTTCGCCGATCAGATCGTGCTGGAGCCGGATTTCGACGGGGCCAACATGATGATCGCTACGTCAGATCAGATCGCCCAGGCAACGCAGCAGACGATGCAGTTGTTTGGCCGCGGCCTTGGACTCAAGATCGGAGCCACGCTCAGCGGCGGTCATAACCCCGACGACATGGCGAAGATGAGTGTCATCAAGCAGACGATTCTGGCCCTGAGCGATCAGCGCCCGACGAACTGAGACGTTAGCGCCACGACCGAGCCTTACGGCAACCGGCCGCTTCCTTCATTGGGATGAGCGTCGCGCCACGCCCGCAGCCAGAGAGCCTCGATCCACTTCACGGCGATGGCCCACTGCTGGGCCTTCATCTGCAGCAGCGTGGGCCTGCCTTCGGCCTCGCGGAAACTGGCGAAGGCGTCGGCGTCAAAGGGCTTCAGCTTCCCGTCGGCATCGAGATACGCCGCACGGGCGGCGTGGCCGATGAGCGGGAGCTGGTCGTAACTGGCCAGAGACAACTCCAGCGAAGTCGTCCACACATCCTGCTTGATCGCTGGGACGCGGGTGGTTGCGAGATCGGCGGTGAATGCCTTCCAGAGTGATTCGCGGATCTCAGGATAGTTCTGCGTGTCGCCATCGACCAGCACATGCTCCATGTCGAAGTGGACCTTAGGTTTCTTGTCGATGCCCGGGAAGAACGAGTAAGCCTGGTAGTCGACGGTGGCATGCATGGGCATGGCGTTGTCCGCGGCGTAGTGGGCGAGCATGCCGGCCCATTTCACCGCGCTGTCATCAGACACAGCCTGCCCCGGCGCGGGGGCGAGGCGATTCTGGCGCAGCATGCTGACGGTCTGCTGGTAGCAGTTCTCGACTCGAAAAGGAAGCATCCCGGCATGAGCCCAGCGAGGGTTCTTCATGTCGCGAGGGATGCCCGCAAGCCGGGGTTTGTGGGTCAGATCGGTCGCAAAGCCGCGGTCGGCCTTGTCGGGCATGAACAACTCCACATCGACAAAGTGCAGCTTGGCTTCGGGGACATCAAACGGAGCGAGCTTCTCCTTGTTGTCCGCCGCGATGTCCGGCCAGACAGCCCAGTATGCCAGGCCCTCGATGCCCCTGGGCGGAAGGCCGACATGCCCGGAAAGGAGGAACTGGCGCTCGTCGTCGGCGGTGCCAAGTGCAGGCTGGGCCTGGCGCAGCCACTGCTTCATGTCGGCGGGGGCTGCGGGGTCGGCTAGCAGTTCGCGCACCGCGCAGCGGGTGATCAGAATGTGCTCCTTGCCGCTCCACGCGAAAGTGGAACTGGCACAAACGCAGATGCAGGCACACAGGCACGCGATGAGCAGGGATAGCCGCATAATCGCGCTGAGCATATCTGTGACCGCAGTCGGGGTCTATCCCACTGTCGGCGCCGGAGCAGAAATGTCATGGCATAGCCGAAATAGAAGTGTCATGCCGCAACCCGCTTGAGCCGCTGCGCTGGCTGGATCCCGCCTGGCACTACAGCGCCACTTCATAGCGATGCGATGAAGTGGGGCAGGCCGTCTCGGCCGCCCATTTCGTGCCCTTGCTGCGACACTCGGCACTTCGATAACCCAGATTCACGCCACAGTGCTTCCTTGTTCCGCCGACATCCTCAAGCGTGATCCGTCGGCAAACAAATCGGCGGCCGAGGTGGCCTGCCCCACTTTGAGGACGCGCAGTGGACTTGCGCTGTAGTGCTAGACGCCGTAGTACCTGGCAGCCTTAGCCCGCAGATGCTCCATGAGCGGCCGGGCCGACAACGGCTCACCTGTCGCCCGCTGCACCAGTTCCCCGGCCGAGTATCGCTTGCCATGGCGATGGATGTTCTCGCGCAACCACCCCAGCAGCCCTGCAAACTCACCGGCCGCGATTTGCCCATCCAGCCCCGGCATATCCGCCCGTGCCTTGGCGAAAAACTGGGCCGCGTACAGGTTACCCAGCGTGTAGGTCGGGAAGTAGCCAATCGCGCCATCGGACCAGTGGATATCTTGCAGACACCCGCGGGCATCATCGGGAACGTCGATGCCCAGATACTGCTTGATCTTGGCATTCCATTCGCCCGGCAGATCCTTCGTCGCCAGTTGCCCAGACAGCATCGCCTGCTCCAACTCGAAGCGCACCAGGATGTGCAGGTTGTAGGTGATTTCATCGGACTCAACGCGGATCAGCGAGGGGCGCACATTGTTGATCGCCCAGAGCCACTGGTCCTCGCTGACGCCGGTGAGCGCCTCGGGGAATGCCATGCGGGCCTTGGGGAGGTGGAACTTCCAGAAAGCTGCGCTGCGGCCGACGAGATTTTCCCACATGCGCGATTGGGACTCGTGGATGCCCAGCGAGACGGCCGATCCGGTGGGGGCACCCCAGTGTTCTTTGGGCAGGCCCTGATCATAGAGGGCATGCCCGGTTTCGTGCAGGACGCCGAAGAACGCATCGGCGAACCCGTGCTCGTCGTAGCGGGTGGTCATGCGCGTGTCGCCGGGCACCAGCCCGCTACAGAACGGGTGCAGGCTGACATCCAGCCGGCCGGCCTGGAAATCAAAACCCACCCGGCGGGCGGCGTCGCGAGCCAGTTGCTCCTGGGCGGCGACGGGGAAGCGGCGCTGCAGAATCTCCACCGGCGCGGTCCTGCCTGATGACGCGATGCGGCCGACCAGTTCGACCAGGTCCTTGCGAAGCTGTTCGAATACGCCGCGCAGTTCGGCCGTTTTTGCGTGCGGCTCAAAGTCGTCCAGCAGGGCATCGTACATCGAGTCGCTGCCCGCGGGGGCTCCGGCGAGATAGCACATCGCCTGCTGGCGCTTCAGGTCCAGGGTCTTGGCCAGCCAGGGCTCGAAGATCGCATACTCGCTCTTCTTGCGAGCCTCGGCCCACGCCTGCTGCGCCAGGGCCGAAGTCCGGCTCATCTCCTCGACCAGCGATGCCGGCAATCTGATAGCGCGGTCATACGATCGCCGAGTCTCGCGCACATCTGTCCCGACATCGCCATGCGGGTCGGCCACCAGCCCCGAGGCTTCCAGTTCTCCCAGCAAGTCGCCGATGCGGTCGGCCGTAAACTGCTCGTGCACGCTGCGGGCGATGAGCGACAACTGCTCAGCGCGGAACTCCGCTCCCTTGGGCGGCATCTGCGTCCGCTGGTCCCATTCCATGACCGAGCCGACAGAGCCCAACAGGGCGATCTCGCGCAACGACTTCCGCAGGGTCTGATATGTCGCAAAAGGGTTGTTCATGGTGAGTATTCCAACATGGAAGCCCCGGCCGGTCTATGGGCATTCGTCAACAGTCAGGCAAGACATGCCCCGCGAGCGGCCGACGTGAGTCGGCCGGTGGAACACCGACAGCGCGTGCCGTTTTCTAATCACCCCAGCGAGGTTGTGGTTTCGCGCGAGGCAGGCTCAGGACGCGAATGAGGACCTTCCCTTGGGCGACGTAAGGCCGCCATCTTCGATCAGGAGCGGAAACCCCGCTACACCGGCCGGCTGGACGACAACCCGCGCACCCCGGGGCAAGAAAAGACCCACGAACTGCGCGATGCCGTGGACGACCTGCTGGCCGGGAAGCTCGTGCGCACGCCGGTGACCAATCCCATCGGCTGCAACGTCAAGTGGAAGGGCCAGGAAGAGCACTGGATGCCGCCCGAGGCGTGCGACCTGGTGTGACGGGCGCGGGGGTGGTCGAGAGTACCGATCCACCCTATCCGGCTACCGGCTCACAGACTCAGAAGCACCCTGCGCCAATCGATTCGCAGTTCTCGGCAGAGCCACTGCAACCCGTCAAGGGTCATATCCTCAAGCAGCCTATCCGCCGGCTCGATGCACGCGCTCAGACGCCAGCCGACCGCGTCCTCGAGCTGCGCCAGCGTCAGACCGCGTGAGTGACACTCCTCGTGAATACGCCGCACCAACTCGTCCGCAGAGACTGCAGGCTCGTGGACCTCGCCGTCAAATAGCTCGACAGGACGAATGGTAAGAACTCGACAGAACCCCTGCAGGTCTTTCGGCGAATAACAGCATGTCAGTTCGTCTTCTTGCGTCTCGATATCCCAGATGCACGCAGACGAAACATCAGAAATACCGCAACGTGCGGCAAACTCCGCTGGTTACAGGCCAACACGTTCGCGCGCTACTCGAAAGCGAAGATGTGGAGCGATTGCAATCATAATGCGAGAAAGAGGCGTGAGTCTTGCTCGGCTACGGGTGAGAGGATCGTGTCCTGTTGTCTCCCGTTCCCAGCCCTTGGTCGCAGGCCTGACGGATAACGTTTTTCACCTGTTGCCATGTCATGCCTGTCAGGTCATCGACAGGGACTTTCTCCGCATCGGCCTCGTTGAAGTAGGACAGCGACTTAATGACTGTCAATCGATTGCCTGCGCTATACTTGCGTCCGTAGAACCCCAGCATCTGATCGAGGGAGAAGCGGCCCAGGAGGGCCGCGATATCCCAAAGGTCCTTCTTCGCACCACGGTTGGCGACCGCGTTGAGCTTCATCGCGACGATGTCTGGCAGGCTGGCCATCCGAATCCCGTCCACCATCACGAGAGACTCTATCAGAGGATACTGATGGGCGAGAATGTCCACCTTCACGCCGTCAATGAAACACCGAACCGTGTTCTTGGCGGTATCGATCTCCGTCACCTGCACATGCTGGACGAGCCAGTCGGCAACCGCCTGGGTGTCAAATGGCCCATGCGTGAACAGATCGATGTCAACAGATCGCCGATGGCCGAGTTGCAGTGCAAGTGCAGTTCCGCCGACCAGATAGAACCCCTCCAGAACCGGCGATGAGGAAAGCCGATTCAGGACATCCAGCAATGCGAGGGACACTGCATCAGACCGGTATGACATCGGAAGTATCCTGTCTGTAGGAACGGAATGACTCAGGTGGCTTCTTGAACTGATTCGCGAAAAATGCGACGGTCTTCGGCGTCAGGCCCCGCGCGGCCAGGAGGGCCTGCTCAATGCGGTCGTGCTCGTAGTAGTCCCACACCAGGCGCATCTCCTCCAGATTCCCGCGTTCGGCAACCCGTTCGATGATGAAGTTGGGGTGCTGCTGAGAGTCGAGCCGGCCGAGGTCCACATCCCAGAACAGCCCCGGGCGAAGTCGGGAGAGCAGCGGATCATGAGCGAGTTTAGCAGGCATAGGCGCCGACGCTTTCTGGGAAGTTCAACCGTGATGATTATAGTTTGCTGCGGGTTGATACTCCATGCAAGTCCGAGGCGTTTTCTCCCAAGTGGCCCGGCCGCCCCGGCCGGAGCCTTTGGCCGCCACCTTCGCGGCCCGCTTCACAGGCTGTCTCAACGTGAGGCCCGCCCCCCCCGCCCATCTCGTCCCCCGCCGCGCGATGCCTGGCCTTGCGGCGGCTTCCGCATACACCTGTCCCATTTGGCCGCCCTGAGCAACGACGCATCTCACGCCTGCTTGACAGGCCCGCTGTCCAACTGCTCCAAAACGCGGCTCCAACGGTCCTGCATCTCCGGCAGATAGTAGTCGGGCGTGTAGCCAAGCCTCAGGTAAATGGCGATGGCGGGCAGACGCCCGTCGTCGGTGGTGAGGAAGATCCGCTCGTAGCCGCGATGGACCAGTGTTCGCGTTACCGCAGCGCAGACGGTGTAACCCAGCCCCTTGCCCTTGTGGCGCGTGTCGCCCGCGACATACTCCAGGCTCGCGGCATTGGGCAATTGCTCGCTGGGGTTGTGGTAGGCAAAAGCCGTTGCCACGATGTCGCCGGTTCCCTCGTGTTCGATGACGAAGTAG
Organism: Tepidisphaerales bacterium; assembly: GCA_038213005.1. Lineage (GTDB taxonomy): Bacteria > Planctomycetota > Phycisphaerae > Tepidisphaerales > Tepidisphaeraceae > JBBQTU01. The sequence continues at coordinate 7,999 of JBBQTU010000027.1, forward strand.
CAGTTGGGCAGCGAACGAACCAGCGCCCGCTGAATCTGCTCATCTGACCAGCCCCCAAAGCCGACGCTGTCCATCAGCGCGCGGTACTTCGCGAAGTCCGCCGACGTGATCTGTCGCAGGCGGTAGCCCGAGGTCACCTGGACGCTCGGTGTTGGCCCGGAGCGATCGAGTAGCATGCGCAATTGCGGCCGCCCTGGCCTGAAGTCCGCCGTCCATTGGCGAGAATCGGGCACATCGACCCATCTTCCGCCCTCGCCGGCGGAGACCTGGCTGGCAAGCCCGGGCAGGGTCATGTCCATCGCCTCGTCGATGCCGATGCCGCAGGGGCGTTTGCCGGTGACGCGGTCGATGAAGTCGATTACTTCAAAGTAATCGCCGCCTCCGTGGCCCGCCTTCGTCGCGGCGTCCGAGGCGTGCTTCCACGCATCGGGCAGGAACTGCTCCTCAAGATCCTCCAGCCGCATCCACTGGTTCGGATCTTTTGAGAGCGAGCGGAGCCAGACGCGGTTGTTCTCGCCGGGGGCGCGAGCGGATTCGTAGCAGCCGTCAGTGCCCTGGATCTGGTAGCACGTCATGGCGTGCGGCCGGTCTGAAAGCATGTCCAGACGCAGCTTCACCAGTCCGCCCGATGCCATTCGACAGAGCGTGATGACTGAATCCTCCTGCTCATACTCGTTGCCGCCCGGATCCCGGTAATGATGACCCGAGCCTGCATGGCAGACACTGACTACGCGGTCGCCGGGCATCCATTGCAGCAGGGGGCCAAGCGAGTGCGTCGGGTAGGTGTTGCCGTTGATGCCGGTCTGCCACTTCCGTCGCCATTTGGTGATCTCGTTCAGCCCTTTGAGCTCGTGGACATACTCGGCTTCGCCGAAATACGTCTTGCCCAGCAGCCCGCGTCGTACCATCTCACGCACCATGACGTTTGCGCGGATGTAGGTGTAGTTCTCCGCCATCATGTAGGTGGCCTTGCTCTTGCGACAGGCGATGGTCAACTCACGGCATTCGTCCATCGAGACGCCGGCCGGAACCTCGCACAACACGTGCAGATCGCGCCGCAGGGCCGCAATGGCCTGGGGAACGTGCAGCGGCATGGGCGTGCCAATGATCACCGCATCCAGCGGGCACTGGTCGAGCATCTGGTCGTAGTCCGTGAACTGCCGGGCTGCGCCCAGTCGCTCGGCGGCGGCTGGAAGCTCCGCCGCGTTCGTGTCGCATACGGCTTGTATCTTCACGTTCGGCAGGGCATCGCATGCCGACTTGAACGATGCGCCCCGCCCACAAGCGCCCACGATGCCCAGACGAATGATGACTTCAGCCATGAGTCCTTCCTTTGGATCTGTCAGGCAACCCGGCAGGGCCAAAGATCGCCTGACCCACCCGCGAATCTGTTTGCGCATCAAAGGGGGCGCACGTCATGTGGTCCACAGCAACCTGTCAACCGCGCCACAACCCTGACCCTGTCCTGTGCCCGCCCCATCCTGACATGCCTCCTCCAAACGTGCACCCCGCCTTACGACCCGGCATAATTATAGTTTGCTGCGGGGGATACTCCGCCTCGGACTCGCCCCGGAGCGCATTCTCGCGGCGTTGGGCTTGGCGATTGGCGACCGCCCGGCGGCCGGGCGGAGGGAAGATGCGCAAGAACATCAAGGGGAGGGGGGAGGGGGTATTAAGCATTGGCGGTACATAGGGTTACGGTCAAATCAGGGGGCAAGATGCTCAAGTTTCGCCGCCGAAGGAGGAAGGTTATTAGTTAGTCGTCCTTAGTCCTTAGTCATTAGCCCTTAGTCATTAGTCATTAGGAATGACGCACCTGTAAGGCATGTAGTTTGCTTGGACGTCTCGGACCAGGGTGGTGCGGTTATCGGCCTATTAACAGAGCTATTCACTTGTCAGAGCACCATTAGTGCGCAGCTTAGGCGCACAATGTATTCGGTATAAGTATAGAGCCATCACGAGCGAAGTCAAGAGTGATCGTTGGCGGTTACATTGGGGCCGCAGCCGATGGCGGCGGACTGTAATTTGGGCTTTCTCGCACGTCACAGACTCGCACGTCACAGACTCGCACGTAGCAGACGTGCGCCACGTGGAGCACGTCTGTGACGTGCTGTTTTGTGGCCGCGGGCTGATTGCCACGGGCCGATTTCTGGCCTGGCGGGCTCTACAGCGTACAATGCACCCTATATGCCGCTGCTGTGGAACGAAATCCGTCACCCTTCTGTGCTACGAGCGTCGGCATGAAGACTGCCACCGCAGCGTGATTGCAGACCTGGTTGCAGACGCGAGTGGTGCGTCAGTCATAGCTGTGGGTTGAGGACCACCAACGGAACACCGCCGCCAGCCCGGCTAATCACCATCCCCGCCTCACCGCGTCGCCGCCTCCTAAACAATTGACTCATTACAGTTGGAAAGCTATTTTGTGTTAAGAGAACGTAGCACGTACGGCAGCCTGAAATATAGAGAAAGCAACTGAAAGGCTGCCATTGCAGGTCATTAAGACATATGAACGTTGGAAAGACATCGTGTTCGGGCACGGGCACGGGCCAGGTTGTCAGGAACAATTTATTTTCTTCAGGCGCAATCAGTAAATCATTGTCGATTACGGATTAGAGAGACTTTTATGTCAACAACCCTGCTCTATCTTGATCATTCCGCCCCTATTGACGACCGGGTCCGCGACCTTGTTTCCCGGCTGACACTGAAGGAAAAACTTGACCAGGTGACGGTGCGCTGCAAAGCGATACCGCGACTGGGAATTCCGGCCTATCTCGCATTCGGCGAAGGGTTGCATGGTGTAGCGCACTATGGTATTGCAACGGTCTTTCCCCAGGCAATCGGCTTGTCGGCCATGTTTGATACCCGGCTTATGAATGAAGTAGCATCGGCGGTAAGCGATGAAGCACGGGCAAAATTTAATGTGCTTTCGAAAGTATTCGGGCACGGATCCATTGGTCTCAGCCTCTGGGCTCCCAATATTAATATAGTCCGCGACCCGCGTTGGGGGAGAGGACAGGAGACCTACGGCGAAGACCCGGTCCTCACCTCGAAAAACGCAGTCGCGTACGTCAAGGGTCTTCAGGGCAGCCACCCCCGCTATCTCAAAACCGCGGCCGGTGCCAAGCACTATGCGGTTCACAGCGGCCCCGAAGCGCTGCGCCACCGATTCAATGCGATCGTGAGTGCCAAAGATCTTCACGAAACCTATCTTCCCGCGTTCAAGGCTTGTGTCGACACCGGCGTAGAGGTCATCATGGCCGCATATAACCGGACCAATAACGAGGTATGCGCCGCCAGTCCAACACTGCTCAAAAACATCCTCCGCGACGAATGGCAATTTGACGGCCACGTTACATCGGACGGCGGCGCGATTGTTGATATTCACCGGTATCACAAGGCAACCAACAATGCGTTTGAATCTACGGCATTCGCCATCCGTAACGGATGCAACATCGAAGCGGGTGGGACGGTATTTGAAAACATGGGCGAAGCGATCAGGCGGGGTCTGCTTTCCGAAACAGATGTCGATGAGGCCATCTTTTACACGCTGCGAACACGATTTCGACTGGGTTTGTTTGATCCCGCCCGTGCAGTGCCTTTCACTTCCATCTCGCCAAGCGTCATTAACAGTCCCCTCCATCGTAAGCTTTCGTATCGGTCGGCAGTCAAATCGATGGTTCTCCTCAAGAATACCGGAGGTATTCTGCCGCTCACAAAAGACATGCGGCGGATCCTCGTGGCCGGGCCAACTGCGGCCGATCATGATGCCATGCTCGGCAATTATTATGGTGTGAATAACAGGATTCCCACAATACTGGAAGCGATCGTTGATCGTGCCGGTATTGAACGGATTGTAACGTATCGCAAGGGAGTGGTTGCGCATAGCGGGAATAACACGAAAATGGAGTTTGTGACTCGCATGGCTGGCACTCACGATGTGACCATAGCAGTCATGGGGTTTACCCCACTCATTGAGGGCGAAGAATACGATCCGCTCTTGTCAAAAACTTATGGCGACCGCCTTGATCTCGGGTTCCCGGCTCACCAAATCGATTTTATCAAAAAACTGAGCTCCTATAAAAAACCCGTAGTGCTAGTGGTAACGTCAGGGAGCGCAGTCATCGCGCCGGAAATTTACAAAATGGTCGACGCGGTAGTCTATGCCTGGTATCCGGGCCAGGAGGGGGGGAATGCCTTAGCCGACCTGCTTTTTGGAAACGCCGTGCCTTCGGGGAGGTTGCCGGTGAGTATTCCTCAATCCATCGATGACCTTCCTCCTTTTGAAGACTATGCCATGAAGAACCGCACCTACCGGTATATGTCAAAAGAGCCGCAGTTTCCTTTCGGGTTTGGCCTGAGTTACACGACGTTTGCCTATAGCCGACTAAGCCTGAGTGCTACCGCAATCAAAGCCGGGGAAAACATAACCGCGCAAGTGACCATTAAGAATAGCGGAAAAGTAGCCGCAGAGGAGGTCGTGCAGCTCTATATCACCGACCTCAAAGCCTCGGTGGATGTGCCCCAATACGCATTAAAGGATTTTGGGCGCGTGAAACTGAAGGCCGGTCAATCCAGTGTCGTCAGTTTTGTTATCACACCGGGAATGCTCGAACTGGTAGATAACGAGGGAATGCGGCGCCTCGAGCCCGGAGATTTCAAGATCACCATCAGCGCGGCCTCTCCCTCGCCCCGAAGCACTGCCCTTGGGGCGCCAAAACCGGTTTCAGCAATAGTAAAGGTGCGTGCTTAATCCCTTGACAACGTTTTCCGCCCCAGACCAAGAGATCGACCCCAAACAGCGCCGGGCCAACTATTTCTACCACGTCATTGATGGCGGGTTTTATATGGGTGGAGCCTCTTTTGTGGCGCCCAACTGTATCCTGCCGCGGATCATTGAATTGCTCGGCGGCCCTTCGTGGATCATCAGCCTGGCCCCGGCATTGAACATGCTGGGTTTCAACGCCCTGCCCATGGTCACCGCTCATCGGGTCGAAACGATGAAAAGGGTCATGCCGCTGATGAGGGTTGCAGGCGCTTTCCAGCGAGTCCCCTTTCTTCTTGCCGGACTCCTCCTGCTCTTCACTGCCCGCTCATGTCCATGGCTGCCGCTCATTGCCGTGCTGAGCGCGCCCCTGCTCTCCGGCATCGTTGGTGGCCTGACCGCAACAGCCTGGCAGGAACTCGTGGCAAAGACCGTTCTAAATCAGAAACGGTCTTCTTTATTCGCATGGCGTTTTGCAGTCTCGTCGGTCATCGGTATTTTTGCCGGAGGTATCATCGCCGCGATCCTGGCCAGCGTGCCCGGTGTTCCCGGCTACGGGGTCATGTATCTTATCGGCTTCGGTTTTCTTACAGTCTCCTATGTGTTTTTTGTGCGGATCAGGGAACCGGTCCACGAGCAGCGCGAGCTCATAGAGGGCGTGACGTTTATCGAAAACATGCGCCGAATGCTCGATATCCTTCGGCAAGATGGCCGGTTGCGCCGCTATATTGCAGTCACCTTCCTCACCAATGCGACCCTGATCATGGTACCTTTTCTGCCGCTCTTTATTTTACGCACGACCGGTCGCGACGATGGCTTCCTGGGTATACTGGTCATGGCGCAGATGACAGGCAGTATCGCCGGTAATCTACTCGCAGGCATCAGCGGCGACCGCTGGGGCAGCAAGCTGATCATGATGACCGGACGCATCATTATGGCGGCCAGTTGCGCAATCGCGGGGTTCTTGCATGCGGACTGGGCCTTTGTGGGCCTGTTTGTCGTTCAGGGAGCGGCGGGCGCATCGATCATGGTCGGCGCGCAGACCATGAACATCGAAATCTGCCCCTATGACCGGCGTTCGACCTATCTTGCCCTTATGTCAATTGTCAACGTTCCGGCCCTGTTGCTGTTTCCACTTATGGGATCACAGCTCTGGGATATGAAACTTGGGTTTTCGGTGCTGACGATCCTTTCGGCGCTCTTCCTCGTCATCTCGATCATCGTGCTGAACGGGATCCCGGAACCCCGTAGGAAAGCTCAGGCGGCATGTGAATAGCCACGTTACTTGGCCGACAGTAGCACCGGCCAGGTCTGGTTTGGCCCATTGTATCACATACCTAACAGGTGTGCTGCGATTGCCCACCAGACACTGTCCGGGAATGCCTGGTTCCGTCTACATTTTTATGCACTTCCCCCCCCGTCGCGAAACTTGCGTGTCTGCCCCCCTCAAAAGCGCGTAAGTCTTTATCCCACAACCGCCAGCGACACCCGCTCCCCAGAAAACCCGTGCATCTGCCGCGCGGCCGCGTCTGGTTTGGTCGCGACAACAGGTCGCGAGAACCTTTGCTTGTGCCACTGTGTATGCCCCTTTACTATCCCGGCAAGCAGGCTCAGGATCGTGGTGGATCGCTCGATAGCTCAAACACGTCGGGCACACCCGTTCAATTCAGAATGGAGAGGGACATGGCTCAGGCGAAGGATGGCGGCCGGGAACGGTGCCAAGGCATGCGCTGGCGGCTCGCCGGCAGCGTGGGGGTGATGGTGCTGAGCACGCTGCTGTGGTGCGCCCCGGCGTCTGCGGCGACGGCCGGTGAAGACTATCCCTTCGCCGACCCGCTGGTGGCAACCATCCTGGGCACGCCTCCGGAACTGCGAGCGCCGCCGCCTGAGAATATAGATCTCAAGCTGCTGAGCCTGACGATCTTCCCAGAGCGAAAGATCCCCGACGTCTTCTGGTACAACTCGCAACTGCGCTGTTCGCTGGCCAAACAGAAGGGCAAGGCGCCGCTGATCTTCGTGATCGCCGGCACCGGCTCGGGCTTCAACTGCCTGCAGATGCAGGGGCTGCAAAACACCTTCTACCGCGGTGGCTTCCACGTGGTCTGCATCTCGTCGCCCACCCAGGCCAACTTCATCACCACCGCCTCCAGTTCACGCCTGCCGGGCATCCTGCAGGAGGATTCCCGCGACCTCTACCGCGTCATGCAGAAGGTCTGGAAGCAAGTCCGTGGCGACATCCAGGTCAGCGACTTCTACCTGACCGGCTACAGCCTTGGCGCTTCGCAGGCAGCCTTCGTCAGCATGATCGACGAGCAGGAGAAGAGCTTCAGTTTCCGCAAGGTGCTGATGATCAACCCCGCCGTCGACCTCTATGCGTCGGCCGTTCGGATGGATCATCTGCTGGAGGACAACATTCCCGGAGGGGTCGAAAAGATCGACGAATTCGTCAACGCGCTCATGGACCGGGTGACGCAGGTTTATACTTCCAGCAAGTTCACCCGGCTCGATAGTCAGTTCCTCTTCAACATCTACCGCAACCTGCCCGAGCCGCTCGAGGACGAGCGACTCGCGGGGGTGATCGGCCTGGCGTTCCGCATCGCCGGCAGCAACATGATCTTCGCGTCTGACGTGATGACCCACTCCGGCTTTGTCGTCTCCAGGAACCTGGTGCTGCGGCCATCGGACTCGCTCGATCCATACTTCCGCACCTTGCTGCGGATTTCGTTCGCGAGGTACATGGACGAAATGCTGCTCCCGGCCGTCCAGCTTCGCGACCCCAAGCTCACCCGCGACGCCCTGATCGAGGGAGCCAGCCTGAGGTCCATCGACGCCTACCTGCGCCACGCCGACAAGATCGGCGTGATGACCAACCAGGATGACATCATCCTGTCGCCACAGGAACTGGAGTACCTGCGGCAGTTGTTCGGTGCCCGTGCCATGATCTACCCGCGAGGCGGCCACTGTGGCAACCTCGACCAGCGATCTGTGGCGGCATACATGACCAACTACTTTACCCAAAGCTCAACCCGCCCGGAGGACAAGCGATGAAACGCATTCTGTTGCCTCTCATGGCCGGTCCTGCTCTGCTGCTGACCGGGTGCGCCTCTCAGCCGCCCGTGCCCCTGGAGCGGCCGAAGTACGTCCTGAGCGATTTCGAAAAGCCGGGAACCGACCAGCCACTGCGGATCTCCGACCCGCTCTCCACGATGAACCGCAAGATATACCGGTTCAACTATTACTTCGACAGGTATCTGTTCCTCCCCGTGGTCAGCGGCTATGAATTCGTGATGCCCGACTATGGCGAGAAGCGGGTGTCGAGGTTCTTTGACAACCTGGGCGAGTTCAGCAACTTCACCAATGCGGCATTTCAGCTCAAGGCGAAGTCGGCCGGCATTACTCTGTCGCGATTCGCGATCAACACCACGGTCGGCTTGGCAGGACTGTGGGATCCTGCCGGACACTGGCACCTGCAGCGCCAGGATGAAGATTTCGGCCAGACGCTGGGCCACTACGGGGTCGGCAACGGACCGTATCTCGTGCTCCCTCTGCTCGGGCCATCCAACGCGCGCGACACCGGCGGGCTGGTGACCGATATGGTGGTGTCCAACGTGGTGGATCCGTACAACTTCGACCACAACCAGAACCTGGTCGTTCCCTATTTCGCCGGCAAGGTGATCGATGCCCGGCACCGGCAATCGTTCCGCTACTACGGGACGGGAGACCCGTTTGAGTATGAACTCATCCGGCTGCTCTACACCGAAAGACGCAAGCTACAGATTGCCAAGTAAGCCCCAGGCAATCGCCGATCGCCCGCGGCAGGCGTCGTCGCCTTTACCTCGCCGCCATGGGTGACGGGGAAGCGGGGTGTTTGTTTTGAGAGTTTATCCACTGCGAACCGCCGCAAGTGGTACAATACGGCGATGACGCTCCAGAGCAAGATCGCCGCCGCAGCCAACGAAGTGCGAAAACACGGTGGCCAGCCGCACGAAGTGCATCTTCGGGCCAGCGATGCCATCCAACTGCAATACGAGTTGCTGAGCAAAGGCGGCGAGCTCGCCCATGCGATCATGCAGAACGGAGTCGGCCGGGCAGTGCCGGAAATTCTGGGCCTTCAGATCGTCTGGAAGAGCGCCCGATTCTGCGTCGTCTGATGACCGCCCCCCGCTGTCTGAGTCGAATCTCGTGGAAACCTACACCTTCAGTTCGACCGCCGCGTTCAGTTGTGCCGCGTACCGCTTGCGGATCGGGCTGACGACCTCCGCCAGAAATCGGTCCACCTGCTGCGGCGCCCGACCGATGTAGGCCCTGGCATCCAGCACCTGATCGAGATTGACCTTCGCAAACGCAGGGTCGCCCTGCAGTCGCTGGATCAGGTCGTTGGGCTTGCCCTGGGTCTTCACCTCGGCCGCCGCCGCCTGCGAATGCTGGCGAACCCGCTCGTGCAGTTCCTGGCGGTCGCCGCCGGCGCGGACGCCGGCCATCAGAATCTCCTCGGTCGCCATGAACGGCAGTTCAGCATTCACGAAAGACTCGATCACCTTTGGATAGACCACCAGGCCGCGGGTCACGTTCATGCAGATCTGTAGCGCCCCGTCGATCGCCAGGAACGGCTCGGGGATCGCCAGACGCTTGTTCGATGAGTCATCCAGCGTCCGCTCAAACCACTGCTCGGCCGCGGTCTGCAGCGGCGAACTGGCGATGCTGATGACAAACCGCGATAGCCCGGTTGCGCGTTCGCAACGCATCGGGTTACGCTTGTAAGCCATGGCGCTGGAGCCAACCTGTTCGGCCTCGAACGGCTCTTCCATCTGCTTCATCCCGGCCAGCAGGCGGATGTCGTTGCACATCTTGTGCACGCTCGCCGCCAGCCCGGCCAGTGAGTTGATCACCTGAGCATCGACCTTGCGCGGATAAGTCTGCCCCGTCACAACGAACGAACTGTTGAACCCGAACGCGGCGCAGACCATCTCATCCAGCTTCTCGCATCGAGCGTGATCGCCGTCAAACAGGGACAGGAACGAAGCCTGCGTCCCAGTGGTGCCTTTCACGCCACGGAAGCGCAGCGTCAGGATCCGGTATTCCAGTTCCTCAAGGTCCAGCGCCAGATCCTGTGCCCACAGGCACGCCCGCTTGCCCACCGTCGTGAGCTGCGCCGGCTGATAGTGCGTATACCCCAGCGTCGGCAGGTCGCGGTGTGTGGCGGCGAAAGTAGCCAGTGAGTCGATGACATTGGCCAGCTTTCCGGCCAGCAGTTTCATCGCGTCGCGCATGATGATCAGGTCGGCGTTGTCAACGACATACTGGCTGGTGGCGCCAAGATGGATGATCCCCTTGGCGGCCGGGGCGGCTTCCTCAAACGTGTGGACGTGCGCCATCACATCATGACGCAGGCGCTTCTCCCAGTCGGCCGCCCGATCGAAGTCGATATCATCCAGTTTCGCCGCCATCTGGCTGATGGCCTCGTCGCTGATGCGCGACAGCCCAAGCTGCTTCTCGCATCGCGCCAGTTCCAGCCACAGCCGCCGCCACAGCCCAAACTTCTTCTGCGGCGAAAAGAGCTGCAACATCTCGCGACTGGCGTTGCGTCCGACCAAGGGCGACTCATAGGTATCGTTGTTTGCCATATCGCCCAGAATTGTAGAGGCCAGAAAGACAATTGGAAGAGTCTGGCGGCATTGAGTGCAGCGCGTTAGGGGAGGCCCGGAGCGGGTCTGGAAACCTGCCCGTGAATATTGTCACGCCCGGGCGGCTGAACTGGGATGGACATGGAATGGAATTGTGAATGCTTTCGTAGTTCTTAGAGATCATGCGTCTGTATCTTTGGGTTGAGGTTTACTTTGCCAAGTGTTTACTTTCCCAAGACAGGAACCGGGGGTATGATCCTGCATGTGTCGAGAAGCTATCGCTGGAACGCGGATAACACCGAGCACATTGCCATGCACGGCATTGAGCCCGAGGAAGCCGAGCAGGTGGTTGACGCCGCCCGTCCGCCGTATCCGCGTTACGTCGGTGATGAGAAATGGCTTGTGTGGGGGCAAACGGTCTTCGGACTGTACCTGCAGGTTGCTTTCCTGAAAGACCCAGAGCCCACAGATACGATCTATGTGATTCACGCCCGTCCAATGACCGAGCGTGAAAAACGCCTCTTTCGGAGGCAACGCCGATGAAGCAAAAAAAACGATACCAGGATATGACCGCCGCCGAGCTTGCCGAGGCCACGAAGGACTTTGACAAGCCTTGGACTGGACGCAGGCTGCCCGGCCGGACCATGACCCCCAAAGAGCGAGCATGGTTTGAGTCATGGCAGAAAAAGGCCCTTGCCGAAGAGGCCGCCGAGCTCGACGAAAAGCAGATTCAAAGCGTAACGCTGCTGTTGCCCACCGCGTTGGTGTCCCGGATCGGCGAAGTCGCCAAGGAGAAACACACCACGCCGGCCGCCTTGGTAAAGCGCATTGTTCAGGATGCGATCTATCATGCAGTTGCATGACGCCTGGAGCCAAAGACAGCATTATGCGCTGCGAAGCCCGCATCAAGAGCCTGATTTATTTGGACGACAAAGTTAAATCATGTTTTACAGAGCCCTCCAACATCCGACCCATGGCACAAATCGCGGCCGATCTTCCCGATGCCGATGCCTTCTGCTTCTCCCTTGATCGTGTGCCCAGGAAGATTGGTCGCGTCCTGTGCCTGCCCTGGGACGAAGGCATTAAAGCGTTGGGCCTTTAGACGGCGCCACCGGCACGCTGCTGCCCCCATTGCCGCCTCTGAGCGTGCGCGGTGCCAGCATCGACAGCACGGAATGGGAGCGATTCAAGCCTCGCTGGCGTGGAAGTGCATGTTAACGCTTATGCCTGCCCACCCGCGACAACCTGCGTTTCTTCCCCCTCTCCTGCCGCCACTATCTCTCCCATTGCCGCAGCTTGCCGATCAGCGCGTCCACCTCCGCCCGCTTCTTCTCAAACACGGCGAAGAACGCGAACAGCCCGGCCCCGCAGGCCAGGCCGACCAGCCAGATGATCCAGGTCTGGTGCAGGTTGATCGACGCGTGATAGATCACCGTCACGATCGACAGCAGCAGAAACCCGCTGCCGAGATACAGCATCGACCGCACCCGCTGCCACATTCCCGCCAGTGCCCCGGCCAGCGACAGGCCACCCAGCACCAGTGGCAGATAGGGCTGCTGGGCCACGCCATTAATGAAGATGTCGGCCGTCGATGAGAGATAGACCCCCATCAGGCAGACCATGCGGATCATCGCGAACTGCGCCGGCGGTAGATTCCGCCGGTTCAGATACGCGGCGATCAGCACTGACACCGCCAGCGGTATCAGCCAGAGTTGCGGATGCTCGGTGAAGGCGAATCCGGCCAGGCCGTGCAGCAGGTGCCACAACGCCCCGTTGACAGCCAGGACGGCCAGCAGGCCGAACCCGAAGCTCTTGCGCAGGGTCGCCAACATGCCATAGAGAGCGCCGACGCTCAGCAACAGCAGGCCGAAATCGACTCTCGATGCCGTCATCGAGAAACCCAGCACCGGCAGAAGCGGGAGCAGCGCTCCGGTCTTCTCCAAGGGCTCGGCCAGCACGCGAAGGCCCCTGCGGCGGCATACCTCACTCGCCATCACGCCGGCAAAGGCGATCGCCATCAACACCAGCGGCCAATACATCGCGAAGACGCCGCCGAACAGTTCTGGCATCGTCAGGCGCAAGTGCAGCACCGCGATGGCGACCATCGCCTCGGCCGCGTAGACGCATCCCATCCGCAGACCGTCGCTCAATTGCAGCGCCAGCTTTACGGGCTTCACGGCAGCCAGGATCAGGACATAGATCGTAAACGCGGCGATGATCAGATACGCACCGATCATCCACCCCGCCATCGACGCCACATGGCCGGTCGCCGACCACTCCACCACCTCGGCCAGCGGAATCCCCAGCACGGCGATCGCCAGCACAATCGAGTTGAGCCCGAGGATCTGCCGCACATCGTCGGCCGACACCTCGCCGCCGAGTCGCTCGATCAGGCGCAGATTGCGCGACAGATAAAGGCACAACACCGAGAACGCGAACCACAGCAGCAGCATCAGATACAGCACCACGGGACCGCGCAGTCCCACGCTGCCCGCCTCCATCGTCACCGCTGACAATGCCGCGATGTAGAGCAGCCACAGGCCCAGGCGCGAGCCCTTGTCCCAGAACAGGCTGACCAGCAGCGCCAGCGTCGCCCCGGTCGCCGCCCACGTCAGCCACATCGTCTGATGCGCCGGCAGCCAGCCGTGATTGATGACAACCCACGCGGCCGAGACCACGCCGGCAAAGGTCAGCACGATTCCCGCAAAACGCTGCAGCGGCAACGCCGGCATCCGCCCGCGCCACATGCGCCCGCTCCCAAGTTCCGGCGAAAAGATCGCCCGCTCCAGCACCATCGCCACGCCGCCCGAACCGGCCAGGCACAGTACGTTCAGATGCAGCAGATCCGCCAGCCAGTGATGGTTGCTCAGGGTCCCCTGATACCACGCCCACCAGATGCTGATCGCCAGGTTGAACGCGGCCGTCGCGGGATAGAGATATCCCGGCCGCAGATGTTTCCATGCAATCGCAACCGCGAGGAGGTCGATCACAAACAGACCGCCGATGCCCCACCACGGGCGCTGCGGATCGCCCGCCAGTGAGCGCAGGGACAACACCGCCGCTACAAGGCAGAAGGCGATGATCCAGCCGCGCACGCCGCGCTGGCGGCGCTCAGTCTGCCCGCGAGACACCGCGTCAGATGGCTGCGGCGCGGACTCGTATGACAGGATACGCGGACCATCCTCCGCCGCGGCCGTCGCCATCGGCAGAGCGCCGGCCAGCCGCGCCTCATCGGTGTTCATTTCGATGATTCGCTCGGCCAGCAGCAGGAAAAACCACCCCGCCGCCAGATACCCCGCCAGCATCACGTGAAACTCCAGCCAGGGCACCCGGAGGTGACCAGCGGCACATGCGACTAGCCCAATACAGCCCAGTGCTACCAGGCCCAGCCATGGCAAACGCACCCGCCGCCCAGCGATCAGCCAGAACACCGCTGCCGCCCCGGCCACGCCCATCCATGCCGAGGGCAGGCCAGCCAGCCGTACCATCTCGCTTGAACGCCCATTGAGCAGTAACAATATCTGCCCGTATACAATCAGTGGCGCCGCGAGCAGCATCGCAACCCACGACAGCACGCGCACGCCCGAAGGGATATCCCCTCGCCCGCGCATGTATTCCCAGCCGATCCAGCCCAGGGCAAAAATCGCCGCCGTCGCGGCATTGAGTTCCATCAAACGCACCACGACAACCGCGTCCGACATGGCGTCTGGATGCAGCAGATATCCCAGCGTTACCGCCACATGCGTCACCGCGGCCGCTGACAGGATCAGCCCCGTGATCCGCTCGCGGAACCCGTGGATCAGCAGCGTGCCGATGATCGCCCCCAGTGGCACCAGGTATGACACGCTGCTGCCCATGCGGCCGAAGGCGCTGCCGGCCACCGGTCCTGGAATGTGCTGCCCAGCCAGATTCAGCCCCGATGCGATCATCGTCAGGGCGAGTATTCCCAACACCGTCGGAAGCAGCAGACAGGCCCGCAACGTCCGCGTGGCAGTCTCGTCCCACTCGGCAAACTGCGCGAACCGCGATGTCCATGCTGTCAGCGCGCCGCGGAACCACAGCGGCAGCGAGCCGACGATCATCAGTGCCATCAGCGACCAGCGCAAAACCGAAGCGCTGCATTGCGTCGGCTCGCCGTAGATGGCAACCAGCCCGCAGGCGCCCAGGACGCCTGCCCCAGCCGCGACCAGCCAACCCCAGTGCCGCGTGTGCCACGTCTCCAGCACAGCCCAGATCACCAGCAATCCAACCGTCAGCCACGTGGCCAGGCTGGCCACGCCTGCGAATAGCGATGTCGATCCACGAACATCCGCGAGTTCAGCGCCCGCCGCAGCCAAAGTGGGAAGGCCAATGAGGCTGCCCAGCAGCGTCGCTAGCGCAAAGAGCGTGATCAGCCGATCGGTCGACAGCGCCGGACGAAGCAGCACCGGCTCCTGCCCGCGGAATCGCCGCAAGGCAATTCGCAGCAGCGTCCACGCCAAGCCTGCCGACGCCAGGGACAGCAGAACCGGTCTGCCAAACCGTACCAGAGCTGGCACCTCCACCGCCGCCTGCTCAGTTCCGACCCAGTGTGCGGACAGACTCTGCACCGCGTGCGTCTCGCCATACCACAGCCCGGCCGACACCGCGGCCACCGCCAGGGCCACCTGCCCCACCGCCAGCAGATAGCCAGCCGGCTCCAGCACCGTCGCCATCAGCACGATCGCCGCCAGCACGCCAAACCACAGCATCTCCTGCGACCAGTTCACATCCCCCATCACCACCGCCGCCAGCAGAGCCGTGCAGATCGATGCCACAAAGCAGACCCGCCACGCCAGCCGGCCGGACAACGGCCACCAGCGGTCTTTGGGGCGCAGCCAGATCGCCGTCAACAGCGACAATCCCGCGACATCCAGGAATGCGAACACCCACGGATGCGGTGTGTTGTGCGTCAGACGCTGAAGCGTCGGCAGCAGCAGCACCCACGCGGCGATCCCCGCTTCCACCCGACGCGTGCGCCAATGGGCAGCGAATGCGATCACCGTGTAAAGCGCAAAGACCGCAGCGCCCCAGCGGATCGGATCGGCCACTGCGTAGGTGTAGAAGAGCGCCCATGCCAGACTCAGCACCGCTGCGACGCCCGCCACCATGCCCCAGGCCATCGCGTGCGGCTTGCCCTTCCATCGTGCCATCGCCGCCGCGATCACGCCGGCGATAACCGCGTAAGCCGTCAGCACCATCCCTGTGCCACTTCCCAGCATCACCTCGACCACGCGGCTCGCGGGCGTTCCCGCTGGCAACTCACCACGCAGCCACGCAATTCCCACCACACCGGCCAATCCCAGCAGCAGCCCCGCCGGCACATGTGCCCACGGCATTTCGAACACCAGCGCCGCCCCGGCCACCACGCACGCGGCCACAATCGCCATCGGCACAAAGAACATCGCCGCCGGCCACGCGCACAGAACACTCAGCGCCACCAAGCCGATCGCCGCCACCGCGATGGCCGTGCCCGTGACGCGCCAGTTCACTGCCCTCACTTCGGTCAGACGCTGCGACATCATCATCCCGGCCGCCATCGGCGGGATCGCCAGCACCATCAGCAGCGGGCTCGCCCAGCGCCACAGTTCGGCCGCCCCGCTGAAGTGCGCCAGCAGAAAGATCATCGCCGCACTGGTCGCGTAGAACAGCAGACCCATGCCCTGGGCCATCACCGCGCCCTGAGTAGAGTCCCATGCGGCCGCTTTCCAGCTAGACCGGATCACCAGTCCCGCCGCCACCAGATAGACCAGCAGCGAGGGGATCCCCAGGCCCAGCACATCACGCGACGACGCCCCAGCGGGCGAATTCTGCGCGATGACAAACACCCCGGCCGCCGCCAGCACAAATCCCACCGCAAGCGTCGTCGGCCACTTCGGCGTCAGCACCCGGCAGGCCAGAATCGCCAGCCAGAGCACGATCGCCCCCGACACCGTCTCACCCAGGATCGTTCCGCCTTCCATGCCCCGCCCTGCTGACATCGCCGCCATGGCGATGAACTGCAGCGGCACCAGCAGCATGGCGATAACCAAGATGCCGCGGCTGGTCGTCGGCAGTTTCCACCGGTGCTCGGCATACAGCCCCAGGCCAAACAGCGACGCCACCACCGCCGTGAACACGCCAAACTTCAGTAGCGCATATTGGGCAATCGTCGACCATAGCGTGATCACCAGCGCCACCGAGCAACCGACGATCACCAGACCGCTGAGGATCTCGCCCCAGCGGATGTTGCGCTTCTCCATGAACGCCGACAGACTCTCGCGCGGCCGAGGCGCCGGGACCGGCACCGGCGGAACCGCGGTTCGCCTAGCGGCGGCCGGCCGGAAAGTAGAACCCGCCGCGCCTGCCGTTCTCGTCTGGTTCACCTGCTCGGACGGCTCGGCAATCCGCACTGCAGGCGGAATGGGTGCCACACCAGGCCCGGCCGCTTCGGCCACCGGCGCCAGGTCAGCCATGGGAACCTGGTCCCACGGGGCCCTCTCCTGCGCCGGCCGCCCGATCGGCAGTGGCGCAGGCAACGGCGCAGGCAACGACGCAGGTTGCGGCGCAGGTTGCGGCACAGGTTGCGGGGCCGGCCTCGGACTGGCCACGCCTGCCTGGATCCCGCGTCTCTGCTGAAGGCTCGCCTGCTGGCTCGTCGTCTGCGGCACCCCCTGCGGATAGATGGCCTCGCGAAGCTTCGCGAAAGTCTGGTCATCGATCCGTCCCTCACTGCTCAGCCGCAACACCTCTTCATACGCAATCGCGCTGCGATCGGCGCCATGGCTGACGGCCCCCGGCGAATACCCGCACACGTTGCACGGGTATTGCCCGATGGCCTGCCCGCACATCCGGCACGCCATGCGGCCGTGGCCGCCGGCTCGTCCGCTCCCACTCAGCAGCCGGAAAATCGCCGCAGCCCCCAGCCACAGCAAGTGCCCCACCACCGTGATAACCGCCAGCACAAGGCAGACAACGATGAATTCCATCAGAGACGGTCCTTCCCATGCGATACGTTGCGGGCATCAAGTCCCGGCCGCGCGCAAGCAACTCGCCCACAAATGGCTAATAATGGATGTTCGCGTGCCAGTGTGCAAGTAAATCTGACACAACCGGCACATCTGCAGGCGTGCCCATCTTTCCGGGCACGCGATTTCTTAGCCCCAACGGGGCGGCAGTCTCGCGATTTCTTAGCCCCAACGGGGCGGCATTCTTAAGCCCAGGGCAAGCGTACTCGCACAGCCCTGGGTAAGAACCATTCACCCTGAATGAGCCCTGAAAGGGCGACACCTCTGTCAGCACCCTATTCGCTCCAACCACTCACTGACGCCCAACTTGCATCTGCCCGGAAAAACGGGCACGCCCGGCACATCTGCGGGCGTGCCCATTTTTCCAGTCTCGCGATTTCTTAGCCCCAACGGGGCGGCATTCTTGAGCCCAGGGGAAGCGTACTCGCGCAGCCCTGGGTAAGAACCATTCTCCCTGAATGAGCCCTGAAAGGGCGACACCTCTTTCAGCACCCTATTCGCTCCAACCACTCGCTGACGCGCAACTTGCATCTGCCCGAAAATCGGGCACGCCCGGCACATCTGCGGGCGTGCCCATGTTTCCGGACAACCCAGAAATTCAGCCCCATTGAGCAGCAG
>JBBQTU010000028.1:0-25949 GCA_038213005.1 Tepidisphaerales bacterium
ATCGAGGCCGAATACCTCGCCCCGGAAGTGCATAGCCTCATGAAGGTTGATCGCCCGGTTGTCCGAGCCGATGAACTGGACCGGGTCGTTCTGCTGGTCAACAAGAAACTTGCCGACCTCAAAGGCACATGGGTGTACCGCTACCTGAAGTATGGCGAAACCGCTGATTTTGATTCCAAGAAGTCCGGCAGCGTACCCATACCCAAACGCTCGACATGCGAAGGTCGTGACCCATGGTACAACCTGACCAACCTCGTCAAACCAGGCTTCGCGTTTTGGCCGATGGCCCAGCAATACCGCCACATTATTCCTGCCAACCCGGAATCCTTGATCTGCAACCACAATCTCTTCGACTTGGGCAGCGACCACTTGACCAAGCGGGAACAAGAGACCCTCGCGGCCGTGCTCAACTCGACGCTCATCGGATTGTTCAAGACCTTCTACGGACGCTTCGCAGGAACGGAAGGGAATCTCAAGACCGAGGTGGTGGACGTAAATCTGCTGGACGTTCCCAATGCAACAGGAGTCTCGCCAGACTTGGCGAAACGCCTCTGCAATGCGTTTCGCCGTCTTTGTCGGCGAACTGTCGGCCGCCTTGTGGAAGAGCAACTCATGGATTGCCACTCCCCCGAGCGAGCCCAGCACATCGCCGAGGGTCCTATCGTCCTGGCTGATGAATTGCAGCAGAGCGACAGACGGGAACTGGATGATGCGGTGTTTGAACTGCTGGGGGTCAGTGACCCAGCCGACCGGCGGAAACTCGTGGACGAACTCTACCGCGAGACCGCCGAGCATTTCCGCGCCATTCGCGTTGTTGAGATTCAGAAGATGCAGCAGCGTGCGGCCGGCAACTCGCGCCGATTCTCCCCGCAGGAACTGGCCGCCGACGCATGGGACGCCGTCGAATTAGACGACATGGCCCCTCTGGCCCACTGGGTTGCCAGGCAGACGCCCTTACCCGTCGTTTTCCAACTCCCCGAGGAACGCCCGGCGACAATCTCCGATTCCCCAATGTTCGACCCCAACACGGTCTACTTCGGGAAGTCCAGAAAATCGCATCTGGACTTCCAATCGCGTGGCCAGGCTGAATTGGTCGTCCACATGGCCAATCTCGATGTCCAGGGCGAAATCCAGGTGCCATCCGATAACGCCAGAGCCATGAAACTTCTGGATGCTTCGGTAGCACGACTCGCCAAGGCGAGAGCGTACCTCGTTGGTCTGGCAGGCAAACGCGCCGGCGACGATCAGTTGGCCGCGCAAGTAGTGGAATTACTCGTGCGCTGGTTCGTCCTTGGCAAGCCCAAGCCCAGCCGACCGCGCGAGCCAGCCGGGAGTTCTGAACATGAATAGCGAACTGATCCAGCGAATGCAGACTCAATTCGACGCCGTGGTGCGGTCAATACCCGCAACCGGGGTTGAGTTCTGGTTTGCCAGGGACCTGCGGGAGCCCATGGGCTATGCCCGCTGGGAGAATTTCACCGTCGCCATTGAGCGTGCCATAGTCTCCTGCCGTACCACCGGCTATGACCCCGACGACCATTTTCGTGGCGTCACGAAAATGGTACCCCTGGGCAGCGGGAAATCGAAGACTTCATGCTCACCCGCTATGCCTGTTATCTAATCGCGCAGAATGGGGACCCGCGCAAAGAGCCCATTGCATTTGCCCAAAGCTACTTCGCCCTTCAGACCCGCAAGCAGGAATTGATCGAACAGCGCATGCGCCTGCAAGCGCGCCTTGATGCCCGAGACAAACTCCGCGTTTCTGAAAAGACCCTGTCTCAGAATATCTACGAGCGTGGGGTTGATGATGAGGGGTTTTGGCGCATCCGCTCCAAGGGCGACCAAACTCTCTTTGGCGGCCATACGACATAGGATATGAAGAACAAGTTTGGAATCACCCACACGCGCCCCCTCGCCGATTTCCTGCCCACGCTCACAATCGCCGCGAAGAATCTCGCCACCGAGATGACCAATCACAATGTCCAGCAGGCGGATTTGCGCGGTGAATCATCGATTACCAGCGAGCACGTCCAAAACAACCAAAGCGTCCGTGAAATGCTCGGAGAACGCGGGATCACCCCGGAGTCGCTCCCGCCGGAAGAGGACCTTCAGAAGTTGAAGCGTCGCGTGAAGTCGGACGAGAAGCGATTGGGCAAGCAGTCCGGGAAACTGCCGCCGTCAGGTCACGAAGGATAGGCACGCATGCTCTTCGTTGCGCCGTCAGTGAGGGCGGCCGCCAAACACGAGGAGCCAGTACCAATCACCTGCAACCATCCCTGTCCGTCCAGTGAAAGAGAGGCACCACCAACACCAATCCTAAGATCCCCAACCTCCCCCTTGACCAAAACTTCGCCCGATACTATACTTCTGCATCGCTCCCCGTCGCGCAAGCAGTGCGCGCCGGCTCAGGTGCTCTTTGACAGTGAATATTCGGTCAAAAAAGCGAGGAAGTGTCCGATCCCCTCCGTGCCTACGTGCCTCACTACCTTCGTGCCTGACGTCCTAATATGTTCCGTCTTATCCCACGTGCGTATTATCCGGACACCGATGGGGCATCGCCCCTTCTGCCGCACCCACTTACGTGCATCCGGCCTCGCCCAGAACAACTTGATCATCTGACCCCCTCGATCGCACATAAGTCCTTATCTGGTCTGGCCTCCCGATACCCCTCCCCCTCCCCTCAAAAACTGACGCATCTGACCCCGCCGCTGACGCGTAAGTGCGACCGCACGTGGAATTCGCCGGTTGCGCCGGGAAATGACCCCAGACCGGAAACAGACGGTGACACCTGACAACATCGGGCGGCGGACGGCCGGTGCAGCTCGCCTATGATTAGTGGACTATATATAGGCCCGTAATACATTTTACTTGGTGGTACAGGCGCTCTATTATCCATAGACATGGAAAACGACCTGACACTTCCTGAACTGGTCTTCGCGGCGGATGCCGCGGGACTGCTCGCTGGGCGAGTTATGGAACTGCGTCTGGCGGAGGGGTGGAAGCGGGAGACGCTGGCGGCGCGTGCCGGGGTGACGACGGCGTCGTTGAAGCGGTTTGAGCGAACCGGGAAGGCTTCGCTGGAGTTGGTGTTGAAAGTGGCCGGGGCGCTGGGACGCCTGGAGGATTTCAGGAAGGTGCTTGAGCCGGCCGAGTTTCGCACGATGGCGGAGTTGGAGCGACATGCCCAAGTGGCCAGACGCCAGCGGGGGTCACGATGAAGAGGCTGGAAGTTTTCTTCGCGCGGGCGCCCGAAGACCCGCAGCTTGTGGGGGTACTGGCCGAAGAGCGCGGGCGGGTTTTCTTTGAGTATGCAGCGCCGTGGCTTGGGCGCGGGCTGAACCTTTCACCCGTGCGTTTGCCACTGCGCGAAGGGTTGCACGAGCATCGCGACCGTGCGTTCGGACCGCTACCGGGACTATTCGATGACTCGTTGCCGGACGGGTGGGGACTGCTGCTGATGGATCGGTACTTCAGGAAGAGAGGCGTCGATCCACAATCACTGAGCGCGCTGGATCGGCTGGCGTGGGTTGGGGATCGGGCGATGGGGGCGCTGAAGTATCGGCCGACGAGCGAGGCTCCGGGAGATGGCGGGCGGTTTGAACTGCACGAGTTGGCGAGGGAAGCAGGTGAGATTCTCACCGGCAAGGCCGATGACGTCCTGCCGCAGTTGGCCCGGGCCGGCGGCTCGGCGGGCGGGGCTCGGCCGAAGGTGCTGGTGGGGTACAACGGGCAGACGGGCGAGGTGATCTCGGGTGCGCAGGAGTTGCCGGAGGGGTTTGAACCTTGGATTGTGAAGTTCCCGGCGAAGCAGGACATGCCGGATGCCGGGGCAATGGAGTATGCCTACTCACTGATGGCGAAGGCGGCAGGAATCGAAATGCCGGCCACTCGACTGTTTGTCACGTCAGCGGGAGACCGGTTTTTCGGCGTCAAACGGTTTGACCGGGTGGGCAACAGGCGCGTGCATGTGCATACATTCGGGAACATGATCCAGGCGAACTTCCGCTTGCCATCGTGTGACTACGGCGACCTGGTGAAGACGGCCGCCCTGGTTACGAGGAATGCGGCGGACGTGGAGCGCGTGTTCACGCAGATGGCGTTTAACGTGCTGGCGTACAATCGCGACGACCACGTGAAGAATTTCGCGTTTGTCATGGATGGCGACACGGGAGCATGGCGGCTTTCACCGGCGTATGACCTGGTCTTTGCGACAGGGCCGGGCGGGCAGCACACGATGAGCGTGGCAGGAGAAGGGAAGAACCCCGGGCGCACGAACTTGTTTCGAGCGGTTCAGAAGGCGGGTCTTTCGGCAAGCGCGCTGGATGGGATACTCGCGCGGGTGGCCGAGGCGACGGGGCGGTGGAGTGAGTTTGCCGCACAGGCGGGAGTGTCGGCAGAGACTGCGGAGAGGATCGCGGGGTCCATGCGGCGGGCGTAGGACGTGAGTTACGGCAACAGGCAGGAGGTGAGGGAGGCTCCTGGCAAGTCCATAGGCACCGTCCGGGGCCGCTCAGGCACCCGCAGGCACCCGCAGGCGGCGCTGCGCCTGCGCGAGCGAGGGGCCAAGCGCAAGCTGCATCGGCCTGTGCCTGCCGCGGCTGCGGTCCCCTATCGCGCCGGCTCCCATGAGAACTCTAGTTCGTTGGCCCAGCTTTCCCGCCAGTCCGTACGGAACGCCAAGTTGTTCTGACGCGAGACGCTACGGCCGCGGGCCAGTTCGAGCAGCGGGCCGCCGGCGTTGTCGTTCACACGGAATGAGAACTTCACCGGCTTGTTCGCCTCCATCAGGGCTTTGACGTGCGGGATCTCCGACCAGGGCAATGCCAGTTCTGTGATGCGCATGTTGTCCACATAACGGGTGACGAGTTTGGCATTGGTCACCGGGCCGTCATGCGAATCCTTGGGCTGACGGGGATAGAAGTTCTTGTTGGGCATGCCGGGCACGCGCAGACGCCAGACTTCGAATCCACCGCCGTATTGGGGGGCCACGGTGTTCAGGGCATATTCGTAGTCAGTGCCGCCCGTGGGAACGAAGCCGGGCATGCGTCCGGGCAGATTGGTCAGCACGTCCGCCTTGTCCTGCGGGGCGATGGCGTTGAAAGCGATCTGCACATTGTCGAACGACGGGAAGCAGCCGGCCGGGAGAATTGGATCTTTGCGATAGCTGAAATGGCGCACGCCCTCAGGCCAGCGCAGCTCTGTGGTCTTGCCATCCTTGTCCTTCTTAATGGCGACATCTGGATAGAAGAAGGCATCATCGTCACGCTTTTCAAAGCGTAGCGTGCCGGGGTCTTTGGAATTGTCGGCGATCTTGGCAGCGAAGTAGAAGTATTGATCGTCATACGCCACATAGCCGGTGGCAAACCCGCCGGCCTGCCCGCCATTGAACGGCACCATGGGCAGCCATGCGGCCTCGGTAATCGTCTGCTTCGCCGTACCGGTCTCTTGAATGACCTGCGGCAGCGCATCCTTCCAGTCGGCCAGGTCTGCGTCGACGTTAATCGTCCGGTGGGCGATGAGGTTTACACGGAGCGTGTCACGCTGCTCGCCGCGCTCGCCCTTCTCGCCCTCGAATTGGACCGCCATCGGATAGCGATTGTCAGGCGCGGCCACGAGGCCGGCAACGGCGATCTCGATGGTGCGCGTTTCGTTCGCATCCAGCTTAACGCTGTCCGATTGAGCTTTGACTTTTGCCAGATCGGCGGAGAAACGCCCGGCAATCGGGCGATTGAGCACATTGGTAACCGTCAGGCGAAGGCGGCTTGTCGGAACGACTGGTTCAAGGAAATCCAACGCCTTGATCTCGACGGCTTCGAGCCCGTCGATACGACCGGCGCTGATCGCCTGGACGAGCTTATTGTATGAACCCGGCTGTTTAGAATCGCTCCGGAGGAAAAAGCCTCGGGCATCCAGGGGAATGATGTACTTGCCGTTTTCGCTGGCAACAGGGTTGGCGTAGAAGTCATAGAGTGAGAAGTCGGGGTCGGCCGGGATGGTGATCGACACGCCGCGGAATGGCAGTGGTGTGCCCGCTGGTGCCGTTGCGTCCAGCTCAGCAATACTGCGGACGTTGCGAAAGAGCATGGAATCAGTTTGAGCGAACAGTTCGCCGAGGTCGCCGACGATCACGATCGTGCCGTCGTCGGCATTGCCATCCATGCCGTCGAAGCAGAAGACCCAAGGCAGCCCGTTCTTAAAAAGGATCTCCTTGAAGGCGCGCTCGCCGATCATCGCTTGCGACGCGCACAGTGCGGCCGCCGGGGGCCAGGACTGCGTCGCCACCTGCCGCGACTTCATCGTGCCGGATTCGTCAAAGACATCGGCATGTTCACCCTCACCATGGCCACCAAGCGTCACCACATTCCCGATGTAGATGCCCATGCAGCGGTCGTAGCCGGCCGCACGGTTGGACGCCACCAGGGCGCCGAGGCGATCGTCGCAGTTGGCGACCCACGATTCGGTATCCCAGATCAGCACGCGGCCGTTGCCCACCTTCCGGTCGTGCCATAGCTTATCCAGCACCGGGGCGTAGAGGCCCTGATAATGGATCGAGCAGAAGTCGAGGTAGGGGAGAAACTCATCCGTGCCGTCGGGAAAGAATTTGTCCCACGTATTGGTCGAGGAATCGGCTCCGCCAACGAGCACGCTCACCTTCGCGTCGCGATTGGCCTCATGGACGGCGTCGCCCATGATCTTGTGCAACTCGCGGAATCGCAGCATGTCGGCCTGCCAGCCGCTGATCGAGCTGCCCTCCCACGGTTCGTTCCAAAGCTTAAAGCCGGTGATCGGGCCTTTTGGCCAGCCGTGTTTCGTAACGATGTCTCTGACGAACATTTTGAAGTTGGCGTCATCGGAAGGCAGCCAGGCGTAATCCATCTTGCCGTCCTGCATCACCCCGTTGCTGTCCAGCATAGGACGGGGCTGACCCAGCGGCATGGGATTATGATCGTGCCCGCCGATCTCCGCAACGACGGTCACATGGTGCTTCTGGTAGTCCTGCATCTGCCGGTCGAGATCCGCTATTCGCTGCGCGTAATCCGAGAGTGTTGGAGAGGTATATCGTATCCCCAACCGAACGGCACGAATGCCCATCCGTTCGAGCACGGACGGATCAATGCCGTCCAGCGCCTGGCTGGGGTATTGGACCAGCGGCACGATGGGTTCGACGGCTCTCACCATCGTCGCCAGCAGTGTCCGCCCACGCCCTGGAAAGTCTACCACCACTGCATAGCCGCCGAAACGATCGGGGATCGGCACATTCAGCGTGAAGTTCTTCCAACCTTTGGCAGGGATATTAAGCGTGATCTTCTCACCAGGCGCGCCAGCCACTAGGAATACCTCTGGCTTCCAAATATCGCCCGGAATACCGCGCGTCCCATACCCGATCACGTCTAGCGTCGCATCACCCGTCATCGGCTGATCGGAAAGGTTCCGCACCTGGAACGTGAGCTCGGGTATCTGTGTTGCATAGTAGATGCACCCCGGCTCATTGGCTTTCAGCAGCGTCGCATTGAAAGTTGGCCTCGCCCCCCGGCCGGGTAGCCGGAAGACCTGGTCGAAATCCTTCATGCCCGATCCGGTGACCATCTGCGCCTGCGCAGACACCGATACCAACCCGAGCACTACCGCCAAGACTGCTGCTGTGTGACGTTTCATGTATGATTCCTTCATATTTGTCGTTTGGCCAACACGCTGAACCAAGTGTATCTGAGAGATACCGCAGCCGGCAAATAATGTTGCAGTGGCTCGCAGAGTTGACGTGCCGCCTCAGGACCGCCAGTCCTGTGGCCGATCCCGGCCCGGCACACCTCAGGAAATCATCCGCAGCGACACCGGATAGCGATAGGCATTGCCCTTGTTGGCCTCGACAGCGCCCAAGATGCTGAAGACGAGATTGGCGACGCCGACTGCGGGCAGCAGGACAGCGCCGATGCAGAAGAAGATCGACAAGCCCGCGACGATGGCGGCGATGATCACCGTGAGTTGGAAATTCAGCGCCTCTTTGCCCTGGTCGTTGACGAACGGCGACTCGTCCTTTTTCACCAGCCAGATGATCAGCGGCCCGAGGAACCCGCACAGGATCCCCAGCAGGTGGCAGAGCATGCCCATCGTCTTCTCATCCTGCGTCGGCGCGATCAACGACGAGGCATACCGCAACCCCGGTGCCGCGGGCGGCGGCGATGACGGCGGTGACGGTGGTGTCGATGGTGTCTGGGACGACGGCTCAGACGACAGTGGCGGCATCGGGTTATCCTCTGACATGCAGTAGCTCCTTCAGTAGGTATCCATCATCGGCCGAGCCTGCTATGTCTGTCAACTTTGGCGTCGATTCGCGCCGGGGGGAACGTGCGCGTTTTTCCCGGCAGGCCGCGTGATGTAGCGATTGGCCGCCCGCCGGGGGGCCGCCAAAGAAAGAGGGCGGACCTCTCGGCCCGCCCTGCTGCTTTGCTGCCAGTGCGACTCCTTATGCCAGGCCGTCCCATCGCTCAGCATCTTCTTCCATCATCTCTGGATGGATCACCGTGCTGGGCGCGGCAAGCGCCACGCCCGGCCCGTCCGGCATCGCGAAGCGACGATGCGCCCGCAGGTCGATGGGGTCGCTGAACAAAGTGATCTGGGGCTCTCGGCCGGCGCTTCGAGCAACCAGGCCCAGGAGAAAATCCGTTTGGCTTGCCGATGTCATCTTATCCATATCTGGCTCCATCCAAATGACGCGCCCTATACCGAACAACCGTGTTCAATGACGCGTGCAACTACTACTTATTAGCCGTGGAATATCGCCAAGTCCAGCAATACCACCGCTTGTGTTTTCACTTTAGGTCAGCCCGCTGCAAACGTCCTATAATGCGGCTCGCCGGGGCTTCAACAGCGGTAAAACGGGGTGCTCCACCGAACAAAGTTTATAACCCGGCAAACCCGCTCTTGCGCCGGAAACAGAGAGAAATAGCCCAGCCAGGCCAAACTGGTTTCCTACTGCACCACGACGCGACGACGATGACGACGAATACCACGGACTTGTACGAGCCCTCTTTGTCGTGAAGGTCGTCGCGTCGTTGCGTCGTGGTGAAGTAGGCGCGCTGACACCTCTGCAAGCTGCGAAGAATTGAACGGATTGTGGCACTGCGACAACTGATCTGTGAACGACGTCTGCACTCTCCGGGGACCGCTTCGTTACCTTCGTCGCTTCGTGGTGAACCTGGCGGCGGTGACGCTTACTATTTCACTGCCGCGATGGCAAAGAACGGGCGTCCCTCACGCTTATATTTCCGCTCGAAGTTGGTGCCAACGAATTCGCCCTCGCCCGCCGAGCCGGGACGGTTGTAGTCCACCACCTTCAGCGGCGACGCCTTGACCACCGGCTCGATGTGCTCGAAGTAATCCGCGTGATCCGTCACGATCTGCAGCCGCCCGCCAGGCTTCAGTATCCGCATCACTTCCTGCATGAACGCCTCCTGGATCAGCCGGCGCTTGTGATGCCGCTTCTTGGGCCACGGGTCGGGGAAATAGATGTGCAGCACGTCGATGCACTCATTGGGCAGATGCTCGCGGACGAAATACATCGCCTCGGCCCGCACGGTGTGGGCGTTCTCACAGTTGTTGCGCCGGAGGCGATCGCTGGCGTAACGCCAGAACCATCGGGCGTATTCAACGCCGAGGTAATTCGTCGCCGGATGCGCCTTGGCCTGCTCGGTCAGGAACGTCCCCTTGCCCGTCCCAATTTCCATCTCCAGCGGATGATCGTTGCCGAAAAGCTCCGCGAAGTTCATGGGCTTGGCCAGCGTCTCGACATCCAGCCCGACTGGCTCGACAATGAGTTCCTTATTGGTCTGCATGAGTGGCGGGATTCTACATGCCAACGCGTATTTACCAAACCACGATCGCCGCACCGCTGAGCCGGGTGTGGCTCTTCCACGCCGACGCTCAGAATCTCCTGCGCCTTTCACCGCCGGCGTCCAGAGCGAGCCTCGAGTCGGCCGACCTGCCGCTGCGAGAAGGCTCGCAATTGGTCATCCTCGCCCGCGGCCCGCTGGCCCGGCCGATCCGCTGGGTAGCCCGCATCACCGACTTCACCCCGCCGCACGCGGTGCTCTTCGGCGTTGAGGCCCGCTTCGTCGACGAGCAACTCGAAGGCCCCTTTGCCTCGTGGCGTCACGAGCATGAGATGGAAGCCCAAGGCGCCAAGACCACCCTGCTGACCGATCGCGTCACCTATCGCCTCCCGGGCGGGCCGCTGGCCATCCTGGCCGACTGGCTCCTCGTCCGCTGGCAATTGAAACGGCTGTTCGCCTATCGGCATCGTGTGATGCGCG
Source organism: Tepidisphaerales bacterium (assembly GCA_038213005.1). Taxonomy (GTDB): domain Bacteria; phylum Planctomycetota; class Phycisphaerae; order Tepidisphaerales; family Tepidisphaeraceae; genus JBBQTU01. The sequence goes on from JBBQTU010000028.1 coordinate 10,311, forward strand.
AGATGTTGACCTAGCATACTGCAGTGTGTAGCTGCCTGGAGATGAAATGGTTCTTCGCAATGAACATCTGTCCGACGCCGCAATCGACATCGTGGACCTGGAGCCCCAGGGATACAGTCAACTCATCGTGAGCGTTCGGGGCAGCCCGGCCATCCGCACCCGGCTCACCGCCACCTCGCCGACCGACCTGCTTCGCGACCCGCTGGTAAACCCCGCCATGGCCCAGGGCGTCCTGTGCGGCCTGTGGCTCTGGCATGATTTCCTTGATCAAGCCCACGCACTGGCTCAGGCGGATACCACCGTCACCGGCAGCCTGTGGCACGCGATCATGCACCGCCGCCAGGGCGACTTCGCCAACAGCAAGCACTGGTACGCCAAGTGCCAGCGCCACTTCATCCTCGGCCCGCTGGCCCAGCACGTCAGCGTCATGACCAGCACACTCCCCGCCGATATCCGCCTGCTGCGCCTGACCCTGAGCGGCTGGGACGCCAGCGCTTTTGTCAATCTGGTGCAGGACGTCGCCGCCACCCCGGCCGACCCCTTGCACTGCCTCGTCGTCGAGATCCAGCGCCTGGAATGGCGCCTGCTCCTGGAACACTGCGCCGCCCAGGCGGTCGAAGGTGCCTGATTGTCGAACGCCCCTGATCCTTGCCCCGAGTCTCGCCTCTGCCATAATGGCTCGCAGGAAAGGAACCCTTCACATGCGATATGTCCTCCAGCAGAAGATCTTCTGTTTTGGCGATGACTACACCATCCGCGATCAGAGCGGCGAAGACCGCTTCTTCGTCGATGGCAAAGCCTTCTCCTTCGGCGACAAACTCTCCTTCCAGGACATGACCGGCAACGAACTGGCGTTCATCAGCCAGAAACTCTTCGCCTGGGGACCCACCTACGAGATCTACCGCGACGACATGCTGGCCGCCGTTGTCAAGAAGCAGGTCTTCACCTTCTTCAACTGCAAGTTCACCGTCGACGTGCCCGGCCCCGACGACCTCGAAGCCCAGGGCGATTTCCTCGACAAGGAATACACCTTCACCCGCAACGGCGACCCCGTCGCCACCGTCTCCAAACGCTGGTTCACCCTCCGCGACACCTACGGCGTCGACATCGCCAGCAACGAAGACGACCTCCTCATCCTCGCCAGCGCCGCCGTCATCGACCTCTGCTGCCACCCGGACCGGAAACGCTAAGCCAGTTCATCTCATACGGAGCCACCCCATGATCGCCATCCAATGCCAATGCGGTAGCACGCTCACCTTGGAAGAAAACGACCACGAAAGGGATCGTCTCTGCCCCGACTGCGGCCAGCGGCTGCGCATTGCCTGCGCTGAGACTCTCCCCGCCGGCGCCGGCGACGCCGATTTCGACGCTGTGCTCGTTCAGCAGGCGGGCTCCGCGGCCGCGGCTCCATCGGCAGGCCGCATCGCCCTCGGTGGCGTCGCCGACATCAGCATCGGCCGCCTTGCCGGAAGCGCCATCGAACTGCCCGGCCACAAGGTCTCGCGCCAACATGCCCGGCTCATTCGCGTCGATTTCGGCCCGTCCCGCTGGAAGGTCGCCGATACCGGCAGCAGCGCCGGGCTCTTTATCAACGGCCAGCGCATCCAGGAACAGGAACTGCAGCCAGGCGATACGGTCAGCATTGGAGAGTACCAGTTCCAATACGCTCTGGCCTCGGCGTCATCGCCCGAGGCCGAACTGCCGGCGTTTCTGCCTCCGTCGTCGCCGTTACTCCAGTCGCCCGAATTACCGGCCAGGGCAGGCTTCTGGACCACGCCCAAGATCATTATCGCTTCGGTGGGCGGCGCTCTGGTGCTCCTGGTCGCGCTGGGCCTGGCGATTCTCGTGCCGTCGCTCCTCGCAGCTCGCGCAACGGGGCAGGGACTCTTGTGCGGCATTCAACTGAAACAGATCGGCCTGGCCTGCATGCAATACGAGCAGCAGTTCGGATCATACCCAGCCACGCTGGGCGACCTGGCGGCCGTCCGGGGCGTCTCGACGGCGATCTTCATCTGCCCCACCAGCGATGCTCCCGCCCAGCCAGCTCCAACCGACAGGCGACAACTGGCAGCCTGGATCAATCAGAATGCCAGCTATACCTACCCCGGTCCCAAGCGCCCCGGTCTCATCCTCGCCTATGAGAAGGCCGGCGCTCACAAGCCCGACCAGGCCAACGTCCTTCAAGCCGACGGCGCTGTCGACCAACTCACCGAGGCCGACCTCCAGCGCCAGCTCAGCGCAAAACCCGCTGCTCCCGTCACGGTCACCCTCCGCCCAACGCACGGCGCCGCGGCCGCACATCCCGCCGCCACACCATCCCAAGCCGCACCCACGCCACCCCGCCCCGCGCCCGTGCCCGCCCTCGCCCTCGCCCCCGCGCCCGCGCAAAACCTGATTTCCCTCACCGCCGCGCGCCAGGGCTTCAAGACCACCCTGACCCGCCACGTCGCCACCTCTGACCCGGTCGACCAGCCCCCGGCCCGCATCTTTCGCACCGTCCAGTACGATGCCCCTCCCGGCAAACTCGCGGCCTATCTCACGCCCGATCCAGGCGATGGCGCGAAACACCCCGCGATCATCTGGATCACCGGCGGCGACTGCAACAGCATCGGCGACGTCTGGACCGCCTCGCCCCCCGCCAACGACCAGACCGCCGCCGCCTACCGCAAGGCGGGAATCATCATGATGTTCCCCTCCCTCCGTGGCGGCAACGGCAACCCCGGAAACAAGGAAGGCTTCTACGGCGAAGTCGACGACGTCCTGGCCGCCGCCGACTTTCTCGCAGCGCAGCCCTACGTCGATCCCGCCCGCATCTATCTGGGCGGCCACAGCACCGGCGGAACCATGGCCCTGCTGGTCGCCGAATACTCGCCCCGCTTCCGCGCTGTGATCTGCTTCGGCCCGGTCGAGGATGTCACCGGCTACGGCGACGACACCGTCGACCTGCCGTTTAACAAACGCAACCCGCGTGAGATCCGACTTCGCGCCCCCGGCCAGTGGCTGGGCGGCATCCAGACCCCCACCTTCATCTTCGAAGGCGGCCAATCCCCCGGCAACAAAGACTCGCTCTACACCCTGGCCTCGGCCTCAACCTCGCCAAAGGCCCAGTTCTTCCTGGTTAGCGGAAAGACCCACTTCAGCATCCTCGCCCCCACCAACCAGCTCGTCGCCGACAAGATCACCCGCGACACCGGCCCCCAGACCAACCTGGCCTTCTCCCCCAACGAACTACCCGGCCTCACCCCCATCCGCACCCCGGCGCCCGCGGCCACCGCACCCACGAAATAGCGGCGCTACAGGATTGCTTGTCCTGACGGCACAAGGGAGCAAAGCCGGCTACGAAGCCCTCGCCGCCCTGGACGACAACCGCGACGGCGAGTTTTGCGGCTCAGGACTCGACGGCCTGACCCTCTGGCAGGACGGCAACGGCATCAGCCATCCCGCCGAAGTCACCCCGCTACCCGTCGGCGGCATCCAGGCCCACCTCATCCGGCCCGACAGCGACGACAACGGCTCGCCCATGACCCGCCACGGCGTCCGACTCCAGTCCGCCCAATGGCTGGCAACCTGGGACTGGACACTCGCCGACTGACCCGCACGCCCATCGTTCGCGTGCGGCTGTGGTACGGCCATCAAGGCTTCTGTGTCGCTCGGCACTGATGGGCCAGCGTCCTGAGAATCGTGTCGAGAACCTCGTCCAGATGCTTGCCCAAGTCCCCGGCCAGACATCGCAACACAAAGTAGCCGTGCTCCTGCAGCAGACGATCCTTGCGTCGGTCCCGGCGATAGGCCTCAGTATTTCCCAGATGCTGATCGCCATCCAGTTCCACGGCCAGACGAGCGTCGGCACAGAAGAGGTCTACTTCCATCCGGCCTCGGCCATCGAAGGCGATGGGGAGCATGGCGTTGAGACGGAAGCGTCCGGAAGTCTCCGGCAGCGTCTCCAGGCGGCGGTAGAGCGCCTGCTTGGCCGGCGTGCCGGTGATTGTGCTATGACCACTGGCGCCGCAGTTCCGCCGCCCGTCTCGAGCCTGGCCATACCCAGGTCAATGTTGATCCTGCGGAGTGTCGGCCTGGCCGACGGCGGCGCTACCAGCGTCGCCGCGGCCGCTGCAGGAGCAGCGCCACGCCAACGGCGGGCATCTGACCGGCCTGGATGACCAGGACACGACGGGGAGCGTCCTGTTCTGGATTGGCGGCATGGAGATGGTTGCCCATTTCTGGCAGCAACACGAGCGGCGGCGTCGAGACTTTAAGCCGATTTTGTTATCCGTCGTCGGGGGATATCTCAGCAAGTATCCCGACGCCAGGGGCTTCGCGATCGGAGCCCTGGCTCTGTCGGCCATGATGCTCACGGTAAAAGGGAGTAACCCAGGCAATAAACTGTGACCGCCGCCATCGCGGCAAGGAGCCGTTGAAGGAACTCAGAGTATCGCATGATCGGATTATACGGTATCGGTTCTAACTTTACTCGCTATGCCGTGTCTGATAGAGCGATGCGTTCCTGGCGTTCCTCAACAGTCAACCGGCCGCGATCGCGGCGGCGATGAAGCTCTCGCGGCCGACGCCGGGCAGGGCCTGCCTGTCCTCGATCAGCACGGGGTTGAGCTTCCGCCGGGTCGGCTTCATGCACGGCCTTCTGCTGCTGTAGCTGCAGGAGGCGGCCGGCCAGGTCGGCCACGTTGTCGCCTTCGCGGTAGAGCTGCTCAGCGACGTGGGTGCCATATCTGGCACCCCTGGGGTGTCGTTTCTGGCACCCCTATGCGCAGCGAAGAACCTGTGCCAAGGTCCTCAACCTCTTCCAGATCCTCGCTGCACTTGACTATTCCCAGGTGGCGTCGGCGGACACATTCCAGCCGGTTTGTCTTCGTTGCCTTCTCGACTGCCTCTGCCGCTTCAAATGCCTTGATTTCCAGGAAACGCCTCGCTCGCGCTGCGGGCTCGGCCTGCGCCTTGGGCATCCAGAGGCATCTCGCGTGCCACGTGGACGAAGAGATTCGCCAACGGCGTGTCTACGCCATCGCGAATCAGTCGCTGAACGCTCGCCGCGTAGTCTCGTTTCCATTCGGGATTAACAGGAAGCGGGACGTCTGTGGGCCAGCCTGGCACCGCACTGGCTGGCAGGAGGATCGTGTAGCCGACGGCTTCATAGCTTCGGCAACGTCGGTCAAACATCCGCGACAGCATCGGCACATTGAGGTCGGCGTAGTCATACACGCGAACCTCACGCTTGCGGTCATGGAGCCGGTGCAGTCGGCCAACATACTGCGCGATGGTACCGTGCCAAGACACCGGAAGAGTCAGAAAGAGAGTGTCCAGCCGGGCATCGTCGAACCCCTCGCCGATGTATTTTCCCGTCGCCAGAAGGACCCGCGGCTGGTCTTCAGGGATGGCCGCGAGTCGCTCGGTAACGGCGCGGAGTTGCTTTCTTCCCATGCCGCCCCGAAGCACAAGCAGATGACGGACAAGACGGAAAAGGTTCCAGAGTTCGTTGATCCGCGTTGATCCGGCCAAGGCGGATTGAACTGCGTGCTGTTTCCCGTTGGAATAGCGGCACAGACCCATGAAGCATCGCCTCACGAGAATCGTCGCAGCCCTCTCGCTGCTGCTCTGCCTCGCCTGCATTGCCCTGTGGGTGCGGAGCGGGTTTGTCGTCGAATCTTGGCACAGCTCAAACCAATCCGGTTCGAGCGGGACAATGTTCCAGTCCGGCTGTGGTAGGCTGTTAATAGCGGCCTTGGGACAGGATCCGCCGTTCCGCTGGCCGCGACGACCGCTGCGACGCCAGATCGATGACTGGCGTTCTCGCCCAAGCTGGGAATGGGAATGGCCGGCTTACCGCTCGAGTTGGTTGTGTGGTTGGCGTGGTACGCCCAACATTATGCAGCGTGCCGTGATCCTTCCCTATTGGCTTCTGACGCTGGCAACCGCCATCCTCCCCGCCCTCTGGTTCGGGCGATGGCGAAAAGCGAAAAAGGCCGCCGGTCGGCGAGGCTTTGAAGTCGTAACGGGAAAGGTCCAAGAGCAACAATCTCAACAAGGCGCTCAATCATACCTGAGGCGCAATACCATCGAGTTATGTGGCCTTTGGGAGCACTTGAACAACCCGGCGTTTAATCCCATCGCATTAGATGGGATTAAAAAACAGGTCGGTCTCAACAGCTTCATCCTCACTGCCAAGCAATGGATCCAGAAGACCGGCGCCATCGGCATCATCTCCAAGGCCGGTCGCTACGGCGGCATGCTTCTGCCCCGGTTACAGTCGATTGCGCACCCGATGGGCGTGCCCGTTTTCCCGGGCAGGCCGCGTGATGTGGCGATTGGCCGCCCCATTGAGCAGCAGCGGAACAAGGAAGCGCTGTGGCGTGAATCTGGGTTATCGGAGTGCCGGGTGTCGCGGCAAGGGCACGAAATGGGCGGCCGAGGCGGCCCGCCCCACTTCGTCGCATCGCAATGAAGTTGCGTTGTAGTGCTAACTGCCGCGAGACGGCATTGCTGCGGCCGGGGTGAAAGGCGCCACGAGTGCGCTGCTGCTCAACGGGGCTGGGTTTGGGCGGTTGCCCGGAAGAACGGGCACGCCCCAATACTGGATGCTGAACAAGGGGGGAGCGTGCCCGCTTTTCCGGGCGGTCCTTGGGACTGCGGTGGCATGCCCCCGCCTTAAGACCGGAGGCATGCCTGCAGCCCAGTAGGCAGGCCGCCTGCGCAGCATCTCGCCCTGGCGGATCGGCCTGCTCTGACATCTGGCAAACAGACTTGGTACGTCGCGAAGTTGCACCAGATTCTCAGGCTCGCGAAGGCCCCAAGGGCAGAATCGCCGGCGAAACTCCCAAATCCGTTCTCGATGCACAATCGCAGGCCGAGGCGGCCTGCCTACTTGACTCTCTCGCCAGAAGAGCCCACCGGCGCAAGCTGTGCCCTTCCCCTCCAGCCGGGCGTGCCCGGAAAAACGGGCACGCCAACAAGGGGGTGTGCCCGTTGTTTCGGGCAGATGCAAATTGCGCGTCAGCGGGTGGTTGGAGTGAATACGGTGCTGAAAGATGTGTCGCCCTTTCAGGGCTCATTGAGGGTGAATGTTTCTTACCCAGGGCTGCGCGAGTACGCTTACCCTGGGCTTAAGAATGCCGCCCCGCTGGGGCTAAGAAATCGCCTGCCCGGGAAAACGGGCACGCCCCAACCGATCCGCGAATCTCGCGCGCTTTGTGGTTCCACGCTCTCCCGGTAACATCCGCGCACCGACGCTCCGGGGTGGGGCCTCGTGCAGGAGACAGTCGATGTCGCAGAGCAACAAGATCGTTGAGAATGGCGTGACCATCAGCCGCAGGCCGGTCATTTATCTGGTCGGCACGCAGCAGGCCGAGTCGGCCGCGATCGACCGCTTCCTCGGTGATCACGGGGTGGAGCAGTGGACCACCGACACCGAGGTCGCGTCGGAAAAGCTCACCGAGATCGCCGGGCGGATGTGCTATATGTCCTTCGCCAAGCCCCGGCCCGGCGGCAACAGGGCGTACCTGGGCAACATCATCGACGTCGGCCACGGCAGCGTGATGGAACATGCCGTCTACAACTTCATTCTCACCGGCGTCTCGCGATCGTTCACGCATGAGCTGATCCGCCATCGCGCTGGGTTTGGCTATTCGCAGCTCAGCCAGCGCTACGTGGATGAGTCACGGTGCGAATTTGTCGAGCCTCGCGTGATTGCCGAAGACCCGGAACTGCACTCGCAGTTTGTGGAAAGCTGCGCAGGAGCACAGAAGGCCTACATCGAACTGACCGCGAAACTGGCCGCCCGCATCGAGCGGGAGCACCCTGAGTTATCGGCCACTGACCGCCGCAAGATGGCCCGCCAGGCCGCCCGCAGCGTCCTGCCCAACGCCACCGAGACCAAGATCTTCGTGACCGTCAACGCTCGTGCGCTGCGCCACTTTTTTGTCCTTCGCGGCAACATCCACGCCGAGGAAGAGATCCGCACCGTCGCGATCGAGATGTGGAGGATCGCGATGCGCCAGAGCCCGGCGTTCTTCAGCGACTTTGAACTGCGCAAGGAGAACGGTATCGACGTGCTGTGGACCGCGCACCCGAAGGTCTGAGGCAGGACGCGGGAGGCAGGACGCGGGAGGCGGGAGGCGGGCACTGCATCCATGGGCGGCGGCCCGCTGTCCGGCAATGTTGGCCGATGAGGGGCTGGCGTAGACGAGGTCAGGGGTGCGCTCCTCGCACGTCACAGACGTGCGCCACGTGGAGCACGTCTGTGACGTGCTGCTTGGTGCAGGTGAGGCGGTGAGGGGATGACGTGTGCTGGGCGGGCGACGATATTGGCAGCCGATGGGGCGTTTCGGCGATGGCGGGCTGGGGCTGGGGCCGAGGCCCGCCGGTGAGGGCACCGGCGGCACTTGCCCTCCGACGCCACGTTAGGCGACAGTGGCGTTCATCGCTTATACTGTCCGATCCTTTATTGAGGAAAGAGACCCGCGATGACGATGTATCGAATGATGTTGTGCCACTTGGCGGCAGCCCTGTGCTTTGGCACCTCCGGCTTCGCCCAAGAGGGCGCATCGGCCACCGCCCCGGCCGCACCGGCGACGACCACCACCTCCGCGAGCGCGGGCTCGGGCGCCCTGCCGGCCGATGCCTCGGTCGATCAGGCACTGGACGCCCTGGACGCCATCGGCCGCGACCTTAAGAGTTTCACCGCCGTAGTGAAGCTTTCGGAACAGGATGTGATCGCCCAGGACACGGTTGTCCGTACCGGCCAATTCGTTTATCAGTCTCTCGGTGCCGGCGATTCGCGTCTCCGCGTCACCTTCGACACCCGCATCCAGGACGGTGCCAGCCAGCCGCAGAAGATCGAGTATCTCCTGGACAAGGGCTGGCTGATCGACCGCAACTACGGCCGGAAGATCGAGGTCAATCGCCAGATGCTGCGCCCGGGCGAAAAGGTCAACCTGCTGAAGCTGGGCGAAGGCCCCTTCCCGCTGCCGATCGGCCAGAAGAAAGAGGACGTCCACAAGCAGTTTGAGGTCAAGCGTGTGGAACTGGCCCAGGGCGAGCTCAAGGACACGATCCACCTCCAGCTCACGCCGCTGCCGGGCACTCGCTTCGAGCGGGATTTCGCCACCATCGAAGTCTGGGTCGACCAGAACTCTCACATGCCCGTGCGGATCGAAACCGAGGATAAGAACCTCACCACCGTCCGCACCACCGACCTGAGCGATGTGAAGGTGGGCGTCCCACTGGGTGATGCCGACTTCAAATTGCCCGAAATCCCGGCCGGCGAGTGGCAACGCCGGGACGAGCCCTTCGGCAAGTGAGCGGCAGCGCAACCCACGTTGCCCGCTGACCTTGTGCGCGGTCGTGTGACGAATCGTCCGTCCATGGCCAGTCCTCTTGTGTTCCCAGCGCGTCCGCACCATGGCACGGTGGGCGACGTAAGCCTCAGATACGTAGCGAGCCTCTTTTGATGAAAGCGAGTCCGATGTCGAACCGTCTGGAAATTCTTTCGCCCGCCGGCGATCCCGAAGCCATGCGCGCCGCTGTCGCCAATGGCGCTGATGCCGTCTACTTCGGCATCTCGGGTTTCAATGCCCGTCATCGCGCTGGCAATCCCACCGCCGACAAGCTCGCGGAGCAGGTCAGCTACCTCCACGCCCACAATGTCCGCGCCTATGTGGCGTTTAACACCCTGATCTTCTCGGACGAGCTCACCGCCGCCGTGAAGTTGATCGAAGCCATCGCCGCCAGCGGCGCTGATGCGGTCATCGTGCAGGATCTCGGGCTGGCCGGGCTGATCCATCGCATGGTCCCGACTCTACCGCTGCACGCCTCCACCCAGATGACCCTATCCGACCCCCGCGGCATCGCGTGGGTGAAGCCGCTTGGCATCGAGCGGGTCATCCTGCCGCGTGAGCTCTCCATCGAGCAGATTGGGATGATCACATCCGCCGTGGGCGCCATCCCCGTTGAGGCGTTCGTCCACGGGGCCCTGTGCGTCTCCTACAGCGGCCAGTGCCTCACCAGCGAATCCATCGGCGGCCGCAGCGCCAACCGCGGCCAGTGCGCCCAGGCTTGCCGCCTTCCCTACGAGCTGATCGTCGATACCGTGGCAATCGATAACCACGGTCGCAAATACCTCCTGAGCCCGCAGGATCTCGCCGCCTACGATCGCGTCGGCGCCCTGAAGAAGGCCGGCGTCGCGGGCCTGAAGATCGAAGGCCGTCTTAAAAGCGCCCAGTACGTCGCCGCCACCACCGGCGCCTATCGCGCCGCGGCCGACGCGGCGGATGCCGGCAAGCAGTTCGATCTTCCACGTCAGCAGCAGGACCAGCTCACCCAGAGTTTCTCGCGCGGATTCGCCCACGGCTTCCTCGACGGCGCCGATCACCAGACTCTCGTTCCCGGCCTGTCCCCCAAGAACCGCGGAATCCTCGTCGGCGAAGTCGCCAAGGTCTATGACGAAAGCGTCGTCGTACGACTTCGTCCCGGCCAGCGCCTCAAAGCCGGTGACGGCGTCGTCTTCGACCAGGGCCATCCCGAGCAGGATGAACAGGGCGGCCGAATCTTCGACCTGCGCCCGGCGGGGCGCGATGGGGTTGAGGTCGTCTTCATGCTCGGCACGCTCAGCATCGGCAGCATTGCCGAAGGCAACCTGGTCTGGAAGACCGACGACCCCGCCATCCGCAAGGAACTCACCCAGACGTACAGCCGCGACCAGGTCGTCCAGCGAGAAAAGCTCACCTGCATCGTCCGGGCGGCCGCCAGCGAGCCGCTCAAGATCGAACTGACCGATGCTCGCGGCAACCACTCTTCGGCTCAGTCGGAGTCGGCCCTGCAATTGGCCCAAAAACATCCGCTGACCGCCGAACTGCTCAAAGACCAGATCGGCCGCCTCGGCGCCACGCCGTTTGAGCTTGGCGAGCTGCGTCTCGTCGGGCGGACCGATGGCGACCCGGCCGACCCGGTGATGGTCCCCAAGAGTGTTCTGAACGATCTTCGCAGGCAAGCCGTCGAGGCGCTGCTGGCGATGCGTGGCCAGCGCGAGCGACATCTGATCGCAGATGCCCAAGCCCTTTCGAGCGTCCGTGAAGACATCGAAGACCGCCACGCCCCGGCCGATCCGGTCGCGGCCGACCAAGCCCAGGTCGCCGTGCTGGTCCGCACGATGGACCAGTTGACCGCGGTGCTGAACTGGCACGATGACCTCAACGCGCGCCCGCCCGCCATGGTCTACTGTGAGTTTGAAGACGCCCGCCGCTACGGCGAAGCCGTCACCGCCGCCCGCGGTGCCAACATGCCCATCGGCCTGGCAACCCTGCGCATCGCCAAACCGGGCGAGGATGGCTTTCTCAAGCTCATCGCCGACGCCGCCCCCGATGCCGTACTGGTCCGTACCCTCAGCGCTCTGACGTACTTCAAAGCGCAGGCGCCCCAACTGAAGCTCATCGGCGACTACACGCTCAACGTCGCCAACGAACTGACCGCCGACCTCCTGGTCGAGGGCGGTGTCTCCCGTCTCACTGCCGGTTATGACCTCAACTGGCAACAGCTCTCGGCGATGCTCTGCAACATCGACGCGGGCCTGTTCGAAGCAGTTGTCCATCAGCACATGCCGATGTTTCACATGGAGCACTGCGTCTTCGCTGCCATGCTGTCGGAGGGTCGAGACTACCGCACCTGCGGCCGGCCTTGCGAGAAGCACGTCGTCGCCCTGCGCGACCGCATGGGCGTAGACCATCCGCTGGTCGCCGATGCGGGCTGCCGCAATACCGTCTACAACGGCCGGGCCCAGTCGGCGGCAGACTACATGCGCCGACTTCTGAAACTCGGCATCGGCTGGTATCGCGTGGAGCTTCTCAAAGAGACCGCCGAGGAGACAACGACGCTGCTGAATCAGTACGCCCGCACCCTGGCCGGCAAACAGGATCCCGAAGCCCTGCGCAGCCGGTTGCGCGTCCTGAATCACCTGGGGGTTACGCCGGGGACAATCGAGTTTGAGTGACCACCGGAAGGGCGCGGGGCACAACAGTGGGGGCGGTCGCCTCGACCGCCCCTTTTCGGCCCACTCAAGAGGAGCGACGATGTGCCAAATGGTGCCATGAACTGAGGCGCCTCCCAGATGCCGCGGCACCGCGAATAACGAGATGGACCGGTCGAGGCGACCGGCCCCACTTGACGGCGAATCCGCTTGCAGCGTTCGCTGGTGGTTGGTAGTTTACTGCTATGGGGCTCGTATCGCAGATGCCGCCGCGGTGGTTCGACTGGGATCAGGCGATCAACCAGCATGGGCTGCGTTTGCCACACGTGAGTCAGCGAGGCTGCATCTACTTCGTGACCTCGCGTCTGGCCGACTCCATTCCCACCGAACGGTTGAGGGCATGGAAGGCTGGACGTGATGCCTGGCTGCAGAGCAACCCCCGGCCTCATACCATCCAGCAGGAGCAGGCACTCAGGTTGATGTATTCATCCCGAATCGAAAGATACCTGGATGCCGGCCATGGTGCCGCACTTCTCCGTCAAGAGATCGTCCAGGGCATCGTGAAAGATGTTCTGGGCCATGACGACGGCCATGAATATTCTTTGGGTGATTTTGTCGTCATGCCAAACCACATCCATGCGTTGGTGCAAACCGGGTTGGGCATCAAGCATCTGGGCAATCAGTGGCAGCGAGTGTCCGCTCACAAGATCAACAAGGCCTTGGGGCGCGAGGGAGCGGTCTGGCAGGAGGAGCCATTCGACCACGTCGTGCGGAATGAGGAGCTGTTGCGCAAGTGCCAGCGGTATATTCACAACAATCCAGCGAGGCTTGCGCCGGGCATGTACCTGCTGGGCAAAGGGCTGGCCCAGTGGGCGTAAGGCCCCGCAACAAAATAAGTTGACCGATGTTGCTTGACCTTGAGGCCGTGCTCTTCGTTGCTCGCTCGTTACAGATCATTATGCTCCTCGCTCGCGCCTCGATCACGACCTCAATGTCGGCGCAATCTCAGTCACCTTATTTTGTCGCGATGCCTAAGAGTGGGGGCGGTCGCCTCGACCGCCCCTTTTCGGCCCACACAAGAGGAGCGACGATGTGCCAAATGGCGCCATGAACTGAGGCGCCTCCCAGATGCCGCGGCACCGCGAATAACGAGATGGAGCGGTCGAGGCGACCGGCCCCACTGCGAGGCTCATCGCTAATGCGCCGTGCGCGCCACTCGCCGGTGATACCAGCCGAAGCCCCACCACAGGATCCAGGCGGCGATGAACTGCGGGATCGCCATCACCATGCTGAAGCTCAGCGGGCCCAGCACGGCCGGCTCTACACGCAACATCTCCAGAATGAATCGCGTCACCGGCTCGATGATCAGCATCAGGGCAAACACGCGCCCCGGCACCTTGCATATCGGCATCCACGCCAGCAGGACGGCCGCGATCAACAGCGCTGTGATCGTGGAATAGAGTTGGGTGGGATGCACCGCCAGCGTATGCTCGGCCCCGGCGATCGCAATCAGGTCCGGATCATTCTTGATCATTTCCGGGGGGGCCAGCATTCTCCCGCCGCCCGGCAAGCGGAGCATCAATTCATCGGGCGGCCGAACCTTGCCCTGATCGACCTGTTCGATATAGGCGTAGCTGTGATAGGGAAACCTGACGGCCCAGGGAAGGTCGCACGCCGCCCCATAGCAGCAACCGTTGAGCAAGCAACCAACCCGCCCGAATGCCAGCCCGACCATGAGGCAAGGCGCGACAATATCCATCCCCACCCGCAGCGACACCCTCTTCCGCCGCCCGTACCACAGCAGGGCTCCGGTCGCCAGGATAAACCCGCCGTAGTACGTCAGCCCCCCCGAACTGATGTTGGCCGCCCGCCAGACACTCTGGCCCAGCGTCGATTGCGAATTGAAATACTCCGACGAGTTTTCCAGCACATGGGACAGCCGGGCGCCGACCACACCGCTGAGCATCGCCAGCAGGCCGGCGTTCACGAACAGCTCAGGGTCGATCCCTCGCCGCCGCGCCAGGGCCTTGGCGAGCGAGATCGCCAGGATCACGCCAAGCACCAGCATCAGGCCGTAGCCGTAGACGGGTATGTCGCGCCAGCCAAGGATGGGAATGCGAAACAGCTCCTGCCACATGGACGATCCTTCGCTCGCTATGGCAGCGTCTTATGTTCCACCACGTCGATCACGTGGTTCTTGTCGCTAAGGATCAGCACCCGCGACTTGTGGCTGGGCAGTTCCTCGTCGCTGGCGAGTACGAAGCTCATCACGATCACGTGGTGCCCCACATCCGACAGGCGGGCGGCCGCCCCGTTGATGCCGATCACGCCCGAGCCGGCCTTGCCGGGGATGATGTAGGTCTCAAACCGGTTGCCGTTCTCGCAATCGGCCACCAGCACGCCTTCATTGGGCAAGAGGCCACTTTCCTTGAGCAGGTCCGAGTCGATCGTGATGCTGCCGTGGTAATCGAGACGGGTCTCCGTCACGATCGCCCGGTGCAGCTTCGCTTTGAGCAGCTTGGTTAACATCAGGGGCGATATTGTAAGCCAATCGGCCTGCCGCGTGTAGTCAACCGGACTACCCTGTCATCCGGACGACTCATGTCGCAACCCTGCCAGCCAAGCCAAATGAGGCTCCACGCGCCCCATCCCACCCGTCCCGTCAGTCATGCCCGACCTGATCCGGCAATTCGTTCACATCGTCTTTGCTTCTTGGAAAGTGCTCCGCGAGCGCTCGCCCGGCCTCGTTGATCCCGTGCTCGATCGCCTCGGTAAACTGGTTCTGTTGAAAATAACTCCTCATCGACCCGGCCACCTTCTGCCAGAATTCATCACCGCAACGACCATGAATCGCCTCGTCCCCGAGGATCGAAAACACCTGGCTCCCGGGAGCAACGAAGATCAGCACACCATTGCGTAGCGCTGTCTTGTGCATTGCCAGTTTCTGAAACTGCTCTTTTGCCGCTGCCACCGGGTCGCCTACCGGCCGACGCGTCACAAACACGCGAATCTCGGCCGAACTGAGCGTCTCGGCCTGCTGGATCGCCTTGACGACCCGATCCTGATCGATCTGCTTGACAAACTGCCTGGTGTCCATGGGCTTTACCAACTCCCCCCGGCGCCACCGCCGCCAAAGCTGCCACCCCCGCCGCTGAATCCGCCGCCACCACCGCGTCCGCCGCCGCCACCGAATCCCCCGCCCCACGACCCGGAGGATCGCGAGCCAAACCGGCCATAGGTGACGCCACCACCTCGCCTGAGGATCGCCAGCAATATGAATACGCCCACGAAGACGACCGCAAAGGCGATCGAAGCCGGGCTCTGCTTCTGCTTGCTGACCGTATGTCCTGTCCCCTTATACTCGCCCTTGGTGGCCGCGATGATCGCGTCGATCCCCGCTGCCAGCCCGCCGGCGAAATCGCCCTGCCTCACCTGTGGCGTGATCACGGTATCGATGATCTGCTTCGCGGTGGCATCGGGCAGGGCTCCCTCCAACCCATACCCCACCTGCAGATACATCCGCCGATCCCCGGTGAACACAAACAGCACCGCTCCGTTATTCTTCCCCTTTTGTCCGACTTTCCACGCCTGCGCCACGCGCACGGCATAGTCCTCGATCGATGAATCCGACTCCATCTTCGGATAAATCGCTACCACGAGCTGGCTCG
>JBBQTU010000029.1:0-25579 GCA_038213005.1 Tepidisphaerales bacterium
TGGCGGCGAGCATGTTCTTGAGAACGGTAGCGTCCCTGGGCAGTTTCACAGGCACCTTTCTGAACTAAACGATACAGCTTAGCACCAAACCAGAGGAAACTCAATGGTGCGACAAAAGAAAAATGGCCGCAAAGGCCCAAAGGACTCCGCCGGCCGCTTTCCTCGCCTCAATCACTCAGTCTTCAGGTGCGAGAAATGTTTATTCGTCAGGGCTGCTCTGCTGCTGGGTCGGCTGGGAATCGTTGGGAAAGGGAAATCGTGCTTGACCCTGCCCTGCTGCGCGCTGATAATTGAAATGGAATGGCTGAGTTTCGCTCTCATCATCTTGCGGAACTCGCGGGCCAGATGCGTTTCACGCCGCATGACAAGCGGCTTGAGCAACTGGCAGCGGCGGAGGAGTTTCTGTACTCAGTTGATCCGCGCCGCAACTATCCCCTGGACTTCATCACCGAACGCGTCACCAGCTATCGCCCCAAGTCGCCGGCGATCGACTTGGTTCAAGGGCGGGATCTGCAGCATGACATCGGTCTGCTGCTTGAGACCGTGAGCCTGACGCTCGCGCTGAGCGCCACAGACGCCTCTGAGCCCGTGCTGATGATTGACGACCTGGCATCTCGTCTGAATATCGCAAGCAAGACGCTTCAACGATGGCGCCGACGTGGGCTCCCAGCCCGCTACTTCGTGTTCCCCGATGGCAAACAGAGGATTGGCTTCTTCCTCTCCAGCGTGGAACGGTTCATGCGCAGCCATGCCGAGCAGCCCGAGATGCCGGCGCGAGCGGACGGCCGCGTAAGACAGTTGACTGGCGAGGCTCTGGCTCGCAATGCTCGGCGACTGGCCGCCCAGGGGTGCTGGGCAGAGGAAATCGCCAGGCGCCTGGCCGGACGATTCGGGTGTTCGCCGCTTGCCGTTCTCAGCCATCTTCAGACAGACGCTGTTTCGGGCGCGGCGCTCTGCGGTACTGCGAGTCTGGCCCCTGCGGCTCCGGCAGACGCAGTGCGGCACCGGATTCTTCGTGCCATTCGCCACGGAGTGTCCCTCCCGCGCGTTGCCCGCCGAACCGGCCTGTCGAGTTATGCTGTCTATCGCGTTTTGATAGATCATCGCCTGGCAAGATTGGCGGCCAGGAACGTCAATTTCGTCGACGATCCGCTGTATCATCAGCCCGACGCGGCCGATGCCATCCGCGCTATCGCGTCGCAGAATCCGCTGCCTGACGCGGTCGACCGCGAGGCCTCGCGCGTGCCGCGCGACCTCCCTCCCTACCTGCGTGAGCTTTATCGTACCCCGCTACTCTCGCCACCGCAGGAGCGAGCGACCTTCATTGAGTACAACTACCACAAGTCCCGCTTCGCACAGGCACGCCGGCAACTGGATCCCACTCGGGCACGTCGACGCGAGGTCGAGGCGGCCGAGCATCTAGCTGACGCAGCGGCAGAGGTCCGAAACCGGCTGATCGCCGCCAATCTGCGGCTGGTGGTAAGCGTCGCGAGAAAACACATGAGGGCGCCTTTGTCACTGATGGACCTGGTCAGCGAGGGAAACATCACGCTCATGCGCGCCGTTGAGAGCTTTGACACCCACCGCGGCCATCGTTTCAGTACCTATGCCACCTTCGCGCTGATGCGCGGGTTTGCCAGGCAGATCCCCCAGATGCTCTGGGAGCACCGAACGTCCGGCCTGGAGCAGCCCAATGTTGCGGCCATCACCGACTCCCGCGCCGAGCGTACGCAGGAACTGATGGAAACACGGGAGACGGTTGCCTTACTGCTGAAGCGACTGGAGCCTCGCGAACGTGACGTGCTCGCGGGCTGTTTCGGGCTTGGTGCCGATGCAGGCCCGCAGACCTGTCAGGAAATCGGCGATCGTCTGGGGATCTCGCGCCAGCGGGTACGGCAGATCCAGCAGACCGCGATGGAGAAACTGCGCTGCGCCCGACGTGGCACGCTGCCCGTGGCCATCTAGTGGAAATGGGTCGCAAGTCTGGAGACTCGCGACCCATCTGATCTTTTCTCGCCGGACAGCACGACACCCCGCTTAGCCTTCAGTCATCCTCGTCGCCAAATGCGTCGTACTCGTCGTCGTCATCATCATCTCCGCCGTCGTCGTACTCGTCTTCTTCTTCGTCGTCATCCTCTTCGTCGTCCTCCTCATCCTCTTCCTCATCGGCGTCTTCTTCCTCGTCTTCCAGTTCCTCGTCTTCGTCCTCCTCGAACTCCTCTTCTTCCTCGTCCTCGTACTCCTCCAGATCCCCGTCCTCTTCGGCGTCGGGGTCCTTGGTCACGACGCCATCGTCGCCTTCGGTGTCGGTGCCTGTCTCCGCCTCCTCTTCCTCTTCTTCACCGCCCAACTCTCCGCTGCCCTCGTCGTCCGACTTCTCGTCTTCGCCGGGCTCTTCTTCCTGTTTGCGCGGACGGCGTTTGGCCGCCACCGGGGTCAGTTCGACCTCCCATGCTTCCAACGGGAAGTCTGCATTGAGCATGGACAGCGCCGTGTCTGTGGTCGCGTCGGAAGCGAACATCCGAGCCAGCCGGTCGCGTCGTGTTTGAGTCGTCATAGCATGTCCCTGCGTCTTCAAATCTGCTACCAAATCATCCTCCCCGCCAATGAGGTGGAAGTCGCGGTATTGAAGCGTTATGGCATGAGGACGTCAAGGGTATTTTTGACGGTTTACCGAACATCGGGTCCAGATCGCAATTTAGGAGCTAAATGCACGCGTTCTCTGAGGAAAAACAGAAACGCCCCGGCGCGTCGGGGCGTTTCGTTTTTCACAATTCCGTGCCGGCGGAATGCCTGCTCGGGCTTTACAGTTTGGACGCAACAAAATCCCAGTTCACCAAGGCCCAGAACGACTCGACGTACTTCGGCCTGGCGTTGCGATAGTCGATGTAATACGCGTGTTCCCATACATCGCAGGTGAGAAGTGGTGTGTCGCCACTGGTCATGGGATTGCCGGCGTTGCCGGTCTGGACGATGGCGAGACTGCCGTCCTTTTTCTTCACCAGCCACGCCCAGCCTGAGCCGAACTGCGTCACGGCGGCCTGGGCGAATTGCTGTTTGAATGTCGCGAAGCTTCCGAAACCCTTGACGATCGCCGCGGCCAGTGCGCCCGTGGGCTCGCCGCCGCCCTTGGCCTTCAGGCAGTTCCAGTAGAACGAGTGGTTCCACACCTGAGCGGCATTGTTGAATATCCCGCCCGGCTGCGCCTTGAGGACGATCTCCTCGAGCGAAAGATTTTCAAACTCCGTCCCGGGCACGAGTTTGTTGAGGTTGTCGACGTACGCCTGATGGTGCTTGCCGTAGTGATACTCCAGCGTCTCGGCCGAGATCGTGGGGGCCAGGGCATCCTTGGCATAGGGCAACGGGGGCAACGTATGCTGCATCGCGAACTCCTTCCAGTTAAGTAGAACAATGCTGATCGGATTTACTGATGCAATGGTAGGCTGGCTGCGGCGAACCAGGCAATGCCCAACTCAAGAAAAAGTGCGTTGCCGCAGGTCGCTGGACACTGGCGCCCGATTCGTAAGCGAGCGATGCGCCGACCGCCACGAGCTCAGTCCTTTTTCGCAGAAGCCTTGGCCGGGGCAGCCGGTGGCGTCGCGGCGGCGGCCGGTGCGGTTGCCGTGGGACTCGGCGTCGCAGCAGCCCCAGCAGTTGCCGGGGGCGAAGCGGCACCGCCCGCCGCCGAGTCGCTCTTGGCCGAGGCGTTGTAGTTGGCGGAGCGATAGTCAGTGCAGTAGAACCCGCTGCCCTTGAAGATGATCCCCCCGCCAGTGCCGATCAGTCGGCGCAGTTTCCTCTTGCCACACTCCGGGCACTGCCTGGCCGGCTCTGCCTTGATGGACTGGAACTTTTCGAACTGATGGCCGCAGCCCTCACACACGTACTCATACGTAGGCATGTCACCCTTCGATCTTGTTCACCGCAACCTGCGCCGGGCGCAACACCCGATCCCTGAGCATATACCCCTTCTGCAGGAGCAGCACAACCAACGGGACAGCCGACTCCGCGACGTTTGGATCGTCCTTCTGCATCAGCGCCTGGTGATGAGTGGGATCGAACACATCGCCGGCCTTGGGCGAAATCTCGGTCACGTGCTGGTGCGAGAGCGCCGCAATCCATTGGTCATAAACGATCCGCATGCCCTTGAGAATTGTCGCGGCGTCACTCTTGGCCGGGTCGGTGCCGATCGCTCGCTCAAAGTTGTCGGTGATAGGGAGCAGCGCCTTGATGAGTTGGCCGTTGGCGTACTCAATCGCCTGGTCCTTTTCCTGCTGGAGGCGTTTCTGCGCGTTCTTGAAATCGGCCGTCACCCGCGCCAGGCGTTCGAACAGGGCGTCGCGGTCTTCCTGAAGCTTCTTGAGATCGCTGTCCAACTCGCCCGCCTCGGGCGCCTGTGACGCCCCCGCGTCCAAGGCTTCCTCGCTCGGACCGTCGTCGGGCGTCTGAGGCTCATGTTTCGCTTTGTTCATCTCGCTACCCCTTTCATTCCACCGGTCGGATCACCTACTGCTTCTTCGCATTCTCTTCTTCGCCAACGAAGAGGTTCTTGAGCTTGTCCAGAAACCCTTTGCGCTGCGGCATCGCTGAGGCGTCTTCAGTGATCGAGAACTCTCGAAGAATCTGCTTCTGTTTGTCAGTAAGGCGTTTGGGAATCTCGATGATGATCTGCACCATCTGATCCCCCTTGCGCTGCGATCGCAGGTCCGGAAGGCCCAGTCCTTTGAGTTTGAAGACCTCTCCGTGCTGTGTGCCCGATGGCACATCAAGCGTTTCCTTGCCTTTGAGCGTCGGCACCTCGATCTTCGTCCCAAGCGCTGCCTGTGTGAACGAGATCGGCACCTGGCACACCAGGTCATTGAGGTGGCGGGAGAACATCGCATGCTCTTTGACCCCGATGTAGCAGTGCAGATCGCCCGGAGGCCCACCCATCTCGCCGGCTTCGCCCTGACCTGCCACGCGGAGCACTGCTCCGTCGTGCGCCCCGGGCGGGATCTTGACCGTCACCTTGGCATTGACCATCTGCCGGCCGTTGCCGCCGCAGTTGGAGCAGTGCTCCTTGATGACGCTGCCGCGTCCATGGCAGTTGGGGCAGGTGGTGACCATACGAAACATGCCGCCGAAGCCCTGCTGGGCCAGGCGCCCATGGCCGCCGCACTGGGGGCAAGTCATCGGCTTGCTGCCGGCCTTGGCGCCACTTCCCTCACACTTGGGGCAATAGTCCTGCTTCTCAAACTCGATGGTCTTTTCGCAGCCTTGGGCGACCTCCTGCAGTGTCAGTTCAACCCTGGCCTCCAAGTCGTATCCCCGCGACGGGCCGCTGCGCTGGCGTCCACCGCCAAACAGCTCGTCCAGGTTGAACATGGAGAAGATGTCCTGCACGTTCATGTGGCTGAAGTCGTGCTGGCCGCGAACACCCTCAGGACCGTACTGGTCGTACCGACGCCGCTTGTCAGCCTCGGAAAGGACCTCGTATGCCTCGGCACATTCCTTGAACTTTGCTTCGGAATCGCCTTTGTCGTCCTGGTTGCGATCAGGGTGGTGCTTCATTGCGAGCTTGCGATACGCTCGCTTGATATCCTCTTCGGTGGCATTGCGATCAACCCCGAGGACTTCGTAATAATCTCGCTTGCCACCAGCCATGCTGCACCTGTCTCAACGCTTCGGAGCCGACATTCTATGCACCTATAACGCACAAAAAGCCAGCCGGCCGGTTTTCACCGGCCGGCTGGCAACAACCACGGATCAGATGACCGCGCCGGCAATCGGCTCGGCATCCTTCTTGTCCTTCAGTTCGGTGACCAGCACATCGGTCGTCAGTGCCAGGCCGCTCACGCTGGCCGCATTGAGCAGCGCCGTGCGAGCCACCTTGGCAGGATCGATGATGCCAGCCTTGAACATGTCCACAAACTCACCGTTGGCGGCGTCGTAGCCATAGGAGACAGTCTTGTTCTCCAGGATACGGTCGACGATGACATCGCCGTCTTCGCCGGCATTGGTCGCGATCTGGTGCGCGGGTGACCGCAAGGCCTTGGAGACGATCTCAAAGCCGATCTTCTCGTCGCCGCGGGCCTTGGACCGACCCGCATCAACAGCCTCGATCGCACGCAGGAACGCCACGCCGCCGCCGGGAACGATGCCCTCTTCGGCGGCCGCGCGGGTTGCGTGCAGCGCGTCGTCGATCAGGTCTTTGCGTTCCTTCATCTCGGTTTCGGTGTTGGCGCCAGCCTTCACGACGGCAACGCCGCCGGTGAGCTTGGCCAGGCGCTCCTGGAGCTTCTCACGGTCGTAGTCGCTGGTCGTGATCTCGACCTGCTTACGGATCTGTTCGCAGCGGGTCTGAATGTCCTTCTTGCTGCCGGCGCCTTCGATGATGAGCGTCTTGTCCTTGTCCATCACGATGCGCTTGGCCCGGCCGAGGTCGGACAACTCGACGTTTTCAAGCTTGGTGCCCAGGTCCTCGCTGATGAAGCTGCCGCCGGTCAGCGTGGCGATATCGCCCATCATGGCCTTGCGGCGATCACCGAAGCCCGGAGCCTTCACTGCACAGATGTTCAGCACGCCGCGAAGCTTGTTGACCACGAGCGCCGCCAGGGCTTCGCTCTCAACGTCCTCGGCGATGATCACCAGCGGCTTGGCGGCCGTGACGACCTTGTTCAGCAGCGGAAGCAGTTCCGCCAGGTTGGAAATCTTCTTCTCGTGGATGAGGATGTACGCATCCTCCATCACGGCTTCCAGCGTCGTCGGATTGGTCAGAAAATAGGGTGACAGATAGCCCTTGTCGAACTGCATGCCTTCGGTGTACTCCAGCACGCTCTCGGTTCCCTTGCCTTCATCGACGGTGATGACGCCTTCCTTGCCGACCTTCTCCATGGCGTCGGCCATGAGCTGGCCGATGAGTTCATCGCCGTTGGCGGAAATGGTGGCAACGCGTTTGTAGTCCTCGTGGCCCTTGACCTTCTTGGCCATGCCGGTGATCGCGTCGGCCGCAACCTCTGCGGCCTTGAGGATCCCGCGCTGCACGATGACCGGATTCACACCCGAGGCTGCATACTTGAGGCCTTCGAGATAGATCGCCTCGGCGAGCACCACGGCGGTCGTGGTGCCGTCGCCGGCCACATCGCCGGTCTTGCTGGCGACGGTGTTCACCAGCTTAGCGCCCATGTTCTCAAACGGCTGGGGCAGTTCGATCTCCTTCGAGACCGAGACGCCGTCCTTGGTGATGCGGGGCGAGCCCCACGACTTCTGCAGGATGACGTTGCGGCCGCGAGGCCCCAGCGTCGCCTTGACCGCCCTCGCAAGCTGCGAAAGGCCGCAGGCGATCTGGTTCCGGGCGTTCACGTCGAACATCAACTGTTTTGCTGCCATATCAATTCTCCATCAGTCGAATAAGCACGAAATTCGAATCTCGAAATACGAAACCAAAGCACGTTCGGATTTCGTGCTTCGAGCTTCGATCTTCCTTACTCCAGGATGCCCAGGATGTCCGACTCGCGCAGGATGACGAACTTCTCGCCATTGACCTCCACGTCGGTGCCTGAGTACTTCCCGTAGTAGACCATATCGCCGGACTTCACGTTCAACGCGTGCACCTTGCCGTTATCGTCGGCCTTGCCGGGACCGGCCGCGATGACCGAACCCTTAGTGGGCTTTTCTTTGGCCGAATCTGGCAGAAGAATGCCGCTGGCTGTCTTCTCTTCGGCATCAGACTGTTTCACGATCACGCGATCCTGCAGGGGCTTCAGTTTCATGATTCCTTTCCTCTAATTGCTTGCCTTTTGTTTACTATCGACACATCGGAAGGCTTTCGCCGATGTCTCGCTTTGGTCCATTCTGGCTCATGCTGTCTTGCGTCGCTTTCCTGCCGTAAGGTGCGTAATCGCTTCACGCAACCGCAAGAAATCCCGGAGAGCACTATTAACGGCTCTCTCGCTGGCAAACTCATTTGCCAAGTCGCGATCTAGCACCACAGTCCTGCGTTCACCAACAAACTTCTTGACCGCATCAAGGCCTTCTCCGACATAGGGACGGTTGCGCAGGTCCGCTTCATCCGGCAGTTCATAGGCCATTTCTTCACGAGTTGCCTTGCTGCGACTTCTTTTCTGCATAAAACCTCGCTTCTTCACGCGTCGACTTGCGAGCATTGATGATCCTGACCACCTCGTCACCAGCGCCTCGATACGTGAACGACACCGTCAGCATACGATCTTTCGAGGAGTGCCCGACCGCCGTAAACCGAAGTTCACCTGTCGAGTGCTTCCCGTCAAAAACGACCACTGGTAGTCCAGCGAACACCTCTGCGGCTTCTCCAAAGGGAACACCGTGCTTTCGGCGGTTAACCGCTTCCTTCACCGCATCCCAGTCGAATTCCATTTCACTGTCTCCGTGAGACACCGACCACATGTCTCATTCTGTCTCATCCACCACTCAGTTTTCACGCCACCGGCATCGGGCCGGCAGCAATCAGACGTTTGCGTTGCGGATCGACCAAGGCGTTGAAGCCTTCCAGCGACCTGGCACCCAGAAGCGTCAGATCCCCTGGTTCGGCGAACACCACCTCGTCCACGGTAAAGAACTCGCCGGCCCTGACGATGGCGAAGCCTACGCTTCGGGTCACCTGCTGACCCCTGGCCATCGTGAACGCCAGATCCTTCTTCTCCCGCTTGATGCCGATCTTTTCGAGCTGCTCACCGGGAACCCATGCGCACTCGCTGCCCGTATCGACCAGCATCTGGGGCACATCAGCAGACTTCTTGCGAGCCGAGATATTCTCGATCACGCAATGCGTCTTGAATGTGCCCATCGGTCGGCTCCTTCTGATCGGCAACCGCTGCCGATCATACATCCTACATCATGTCATCCATCCCACCCATGTCGCCCATATCAGGAGCGCCCGCGGCGCCCTTGTCCTTCTTGGGCTTCTCAACCACGATGCAGTCCGTGGTCAGCAGGAGGATCGCAACCTCAGCCGCGTTCTGCAGCGCGGTGCGTTCCACCTTGGTCGGGGTGATGATTCCGGCTTTCATCATGTCCACATACTCGCCGGTCAGGGCGTTGTAGCCTTCGTTGTCCTTGCTTTCCAGGACGTGACGAACGACCACGCTGCCAGGCAGACCCGCGTTCTCGGCGATCTGCTTGAGCGGGGCCATGAGGGCCTGGCGAACAATCTTCACGCCAACGGCCTCATCGCCTTCCATTGCCAGACCGCTGTCCAGCACCTTCATGGCTCGAATCATCGCAACGCCACCGCCACAAACCACGCCTTCTTCAACCGCGGCGCGGGTCGCGTGCAGTGCGTCCTCGATGCGGGCCTTCTTTTCCTTCAGCTCGGCTTCGGTCGCCGCGCCGACGTTCACCTGGGCGACGCCACCGGCAAGCTTCGCCAGGCGTTCCTGGAGCTTCTCTTTGTCGTAGTCACTGGTGGTGATGTCGATCTCGCGGCGGATCTGGGCGATGCGGGCCTGGATGGCCTTGCTCTCGCCGGCACCTTCAATGATCGTCGTGTTCTCGCCATCGACCCGCACCAGCTTGGCCTGGCCGAGATGCGACATCTCAACCTTTTCCAGATCAATGCCCAGGTCCTTCATGATCGGCTGGCCGCCGGTGAGGATCGCGAGATCCTCCAGCATCGCCTTGCGGCGATCGCCGTAGCCCGGAGCCTTGACTGCCACGACATTCAGGATGCCGCGCAGCTTGTTGAGCACCAGCGTCGCCAGTGCCTCGGATTCAATGTCTTCAGCGATAATCAGCAGAGGCCGCTTGGCCTTCTGGATCTTCTCGAGCAGAGGAATCAGCTTGGTTGCAGTGCTGATCTTGTCCTCATAGATCAGGACAAAGCACTTCTCCAGTTGACACACCATCTCATCTGGATCGGTGATGAAGTTGGGCGACAGGAAACCGCGATCAAACTGCATGCCTTCAACCACGTCAACGTGCGTATCGAGGCTCTTGCCCTCCTCGACCGTAATCACGCCGTCCTTGCCGACCTTCATGAACGCGTCGGCCATGATGTCGCCGATCACCGTGTCATTGTTGGCCGAGATGCTCGCGACATTCGCGATGTCGTCCTTCTTGGTCCCGTCGATCGGGCGCGACTGCTTTTTCAGGCTGGCGGTGACGGCTGTCACGGCCTTGCGGATGCCGCGGGCCATCGCCATCGCATCAGTCCCGGCCGTCAGGTTCCGGTAGCCTTCCTTGAAGATGGCTTCAGCCAGCACCGTCGCGGTGGTCGTGCCATCGCCAGCGGCATCACTGGTCTTGCTGGCAGCTTCTTTCACCAGCTTGGCACCAATGTTCTGGAACTTGTCCTTGAGTTCAATCTCTTCGGCAACGCTCACTCCGTCTTTCGTGACGGTGGGAGCGCCCCAACCCTTGTCGAGCACCGCGTTGCGACCCCGAGGTCCCAGCGTTGCCTTCACGGCGCGAGCCATCTTGCTCACGCCCTCCAGCAGCGACTTACGAGCCTCCGCGTCGAACTGCAGCATCTTAGCGGCCATGTACGATCTCCTTTCGCATTTATCAGTCTCTTGCGAGCCTCTGGGGTTCAAAAAGAACCCTCACGCCAGTCAAAACACTCTGGCGTAGGATGCACTATAACAACGGCGGTGCCAATGGAACCGTCCGCCCAAATCAGCCATAAGACTCTGTCATAACACTACTTCCATTACGAACGAATAGGGGACCATCATCGCCTCGGCTGTCAGGCTGGCAGCCGCTCCCAACAGGCCTGCTGTGACGGTTGCCATTGTGGCAGGCACGCTGCGGAGGCATCCGCCCCGCCGGTTGTCGCGCCACTCAGAATCGGCTGTCAGACACTGCCGACGGCATCTTCTGCGAGTTTTAGCCGCCCACCTCTGGCTAAAGCGCTCTCATTTGCGCATATTTCGTATCAGGCTCTGGCCACCCAATAGGCATTAGCGCGCAACGCCTCTTGGTTACCTGACCGCGCGAGTCCGTGGATCGATCGGAGAACAGGGCGATGATCAGCACATGTCTGGCACAAACAACCCGCCCGTGGGCCTTCCTGGATCGCTTTGGAGTAGGCGACACTATCTCTCAAACACCGCTTTCCGGCTGGATCATCTTGGTCGCTGGCGTCTTTGGCGGCATGCTGATCGGCAAGACTGTGTCAGCCATCTTCGCTCGCATCGGCGATCACCTGGCTACCCGTCAATGGCGGCTTCGATCCATCTTATTCGCCAGCCTCACGGGACCCTCCAACCTGGCATTCGTCGGCATCGGCCTGGCCATTGGCCTTACGGGCCTCGATATGGCGGACGTCGTCCAGAAATACACGGGCCAGTCCCTGCTGCTCATTTTCGTCTTCGCCCTGGGATGGCTGGCGTACAACCTCGTCGACATCGTCGACGCCGTCCTGTGCAACCTCACCGCCAAGACCGAATCCAAGCTCGATGACCAGCTCGTACCACTCGTCCGCAAGACCCTCAAGGTCCTGGTCGTTATCGTATTCTCGCTCTTCGCCGCAGAGAATGTCTTCAAAGCCAACATCGGCACATGGCTTGCCGGGCTGGGCATCGCTGGCTTGGCAGTCTCGCTCGCTGCACAGGACTCCATCAAGAACATCTTCGGCTCAATCACGATCCTCCTTGACCACCCGTTCTTCCAGGGAGATGTCGTCACCCTCGCCGGCCAAACCGGAACGATCGAGGAAATCGGCTTTCGCTCCACACGGTTGAGGACCTTCGAGGGCGCCCTGGTGACAATCCCCAACGCCAAGGTCGCCGACAGCGAAATCGTCAACCTCACCGCAAGACGCTCCATCCGGCGCCTTCTCAATATCACCATCACGTATGACACGCCGCTGGCCAAGGTCGAACAGGCAGTGCAGATCGTGCGCGAGATCCTGGGCGAAGCCGAGTTCGCACGCGCCTTCGATCTCGCTAAGAATCCTCCACGCGTGTTCTTTGACGAACTCAACGCCGTCAGCCTCAACATCAGGGTTATGTACTGGTTCACGCCGGTCGACAACTGGCAGTTCCTCGACCACAATCAGCGATTCAATCTGGCGCTGATGCGACGCTTTGAAGCCGCCGGCATCGAATTCGCCTTCCCCACCCAAACCCTCTACCTCGCGGGCGATCCGAAGCGAAAGCTGGCGATCGACACGCCGCAGGCGCAATCAGTCGACCATGGCGCCGCGTAGCCTCAGCTTGGCGCCGCCCCGGCCCGCTGCTCCGCCTGCAACTGCGCGCCATCCATCGCCGCCTGCGCTAGTTGCCGGTAGTGCTCCAGGGCCTCCGAGTCCAGGTCCGGCGGAACACTCACCTCCGCGCCAAACACCACATACGCCGGGTCGGCGAAACGAGGGACCACCATTCGATCCCAACTCTTAGCCCGCCACGGCCGACGAAATGCGATCCCCACCGGCACCAGCGGCATGCCGCAGACGCTCGCCACAAACACCGCCCCCGGCTGAATCACGCGTCGCGGCCCGCGCGGGCCATCGGGGGTGATCGCCAGATGCCGGTCCTTGCCCTGCTGCACCATCTGGCGCAGGGCCTTGGCCCCGCCACGCGTAGATGATCCCCGGATCGCGACGCCTCCCAGCATTCGCAGCACTTGCGTGATCAATTCCCCATCGCGGTGACTGCTGATCAGCACAGGAACCCGCTGCCTGGCATAGCCGTAGGCCGCCAGAACCAGGTTCTCATGCCAGAACAGGTAGACCCTCGGCCGCGGGCTTCGCGCGGGATGCGAGGCTGGATCCGCGAATTCCTCGCGGATTTTTGTGGCGCACAGCCACGCCCGAAGCCAGAGACTCAGGACTAGCGCCGCCGATCGGATGGCCAGAGGATGCGTAATCTTCATTCGACAGTACCCGCGACAGGATTCGAACCTGTGACCTCCGGTTTAGGAAACCAGCGCTCTATCCAACTGAGCTACGCGGGCAACTCAGTCCGCAAGGTATCCGCGGTTCGGCCCCTTCGCAAGAAGGCTCTTGCTTTGACGGGCCGCCTCGGATGTTCTGCGCCTTCGGGAAGGACCGCCCTGCCGAATCAGTGCCCCATGCCTGATCGCTCAAACGTCTGCACCAACTCGCCGACCGAATCGACGATTCGCACTGCAATCGGCATCTTGCCGATGGCGTGTGTAGAGCAGGACAGGCATGGGTCGTAAGCGCGGATGGCGGCCTCAATCCGGTTGAGGGCGCCCTCGGTCACGTTGGCGCCGTCGATGTAGCGTTTGGCAACTGCGTCTACGGCCTGGCTCATGGCGTAGTTGTTGTGGCCGGTCGCCACGATGAGGTTCACCTTCGTCAGCCGACCGGTGTCATCCACTTGGTAATGATGAATCAGCGTCCCGCGCGGCGCCTCCAGGATGCCGACTCCCTCATGATTCTTGACCTGCCCCGGAATCAGCAGGTCGGTCGAGAGAATTTCGGGATCCTCTAATATCTGCGCTGCACGCTCGATGCCATACAGACACTCAATCAGCCGGGCATAGTGGTAATAGAGCGTGCCTTCCACGGTCGCGCCACCGCGCAACTGGTGGAAGATTTCATACTCCTTCTGCGCCAGCGGCGTGGCCATCTTTCGGCAGGCGTTCAACCTTCCCAGGGGACCCACGCGATACGTGCCGGCCGGCCAGCCGACCGACTTGAGATACGGGAACTTGAGGTAGCTCCAGTTCTCAACGCGCTCGCTGATGTGCTGTAAATAGTCGCGGCCGTCAAAGCGTAGCATCGGATGACGCTCGCGATCGACCACCTGCAACATGCCGTCGTACAACTCGTCAGCATCGTCGGCGCTGACCATGCCCATATAGTTGCTGGAGAAGCTGGCAAACTCCTCCATGACATCGGCATGCTGCTCCATCCAGCCTTTGACGATGGCGATACCATCCTGCACGAAGCCGATCATGCGAGGCACCTCGCTGAGGATGGCGTCGCGTGCGGCCTGTTCCAGCGGCTTGTTCACGCCGCCGGGGATGGCGAAGTTGGGGTGGATCTTGCGGTCGCCGACGCGGCCGATGATCGACTGGCCAAACTTACGGAGTTCGATCGCCTTGCCGGTGGTCGCAGGGTCCATCTGGTAGAGGCCCACCACATTGCGGACGGCGGGGTCGGCGTCGAACCCCAGCAGCAGGTCCGGCCCGGCCAGTTCAAAGAAGTGCATCGCGTGTGACTGGATGATCTGGCCCATGTGCATCAGTTCGCGAAGCAGGCTGGCTGGCCGGGGCGGCTGCACACCGATGATCTGGTCGCAGGCCTTGACGCTGGCCAGATGATGCGACACCGGGCAGATTCCGCAGATGCGTTCAGTGATCAGGGGCATCTCGTAGAAGAGGCGGCCTTCGCAGAACTTCTCAAAACCGCGGAACTCGTTGACGTGAAGCACCGCCCGCTCAACGCGATTCTGATCGTCCAGATACACAGTCACCTTGGCGTGACCTTCGATCCGTGTCACAGGCTCGATAACGAGTTTCTGGCTCATAAGACCCTCGGTAAGTCAGTCGCCCTGCCCTGTCCTCAATGCCAGTCCAGCAACTTGCCCTTGAGCTGCGGCTTTCGTCCGGCCACCAGTTCACTGAGCACATAGAAGATCGCATCCGCCGACGGCGGGCACCCCGGCAGATAAATATCCACGTCCACGACCTGATCCACAGCCCGGGCTTCCTGCATCACCGCCAGGTCCTCATGTTGTGGCACCTGCCCGTCGACTGTGCTTTCGGTCTCCACGTACGCCCGCTGCAGAGCCGCAGCCGTCGAACAGGCATTGCGCATTGTCGGGATGCCACCGAACACAGCGCAGTCCCCCAGGGCAATGAGTATCTTGCACCGCGACCGCATCGTCCGGCACACGTTCTCCGTCGTGCTGTTGTTCACGCAACCCTCGAGGATGCCGACGTCGACGCCGTCCTTGTCCGGATGTTTCAGATCGGTGATCGGCGTAGAGCGCAGATCGACATATTCCAGCAACTCGATGAGCCGCTGGTCCATGTCCAGCAGCGACATGTGGCACCCGGCGCAACCGGTCATCCAGTCTGACGCAACTTTCACCTTTGCGGGCATGGTCACTCCTTCATAGCGATCCCTGGACACTCGCCATCGACGCAAAGAGGCCCGGCCGCCCGAGCACCGCGGACATCATCGCCAGCGGCATCCAGTCGGCGCCGATCTGGTCCGGAGGCTCGGTCAACTGCACGACCGGCCGCAGCGAATCCTCCAGGTTCACCATCTGCCCCCTCTTTTCATGCCACAGTCGCCCAGGCAAAACCACATCGGCACGCTCGGTCCATCGCGACTGCCACGCCGCCTGAACTACCGTGAACCTGGCCTCCGGGATCGGCTGTCCGTCGGGCAGATCATCCCCAGCCATGACAAACAGCGCGTCGGCATCCACGCCGCGCGGCTCGATGCCATAGCGAGCTGCCCCGGCCGAGTTGGCCCCCAACACCAATGGCAGAAAATGCGCTTTGGCAGGCAGCGTCCGCATCGCGGCATAGACCCCAGAACTCAGGTCCGTCCCATAGGCCACGATCGGCCGCTGTGCCTCTTCTGTGGCTTTGCGGAATTGCGAGAGGTCATTCAGGCTGAGGTGGTAGCTGTATCGCAGCATCTCAAACGGCGAGCGCCCGTTGTGGGAGATCGCGCTCAGTCGCATATGCTGAGCGGCCAGGGCGTCCAGGCCGGTCTCGCTGTCTTCAATTATGATGATCCGGGCCTGCCGGTCGAAGGCTCGTCGGATCAGATAGCCCAGGGCCTTCTGATGCTTGATCGGGTCGCCTCCCACCACGACAATGCAGTCGGCATCGGCCACCTCCCGCAGCTTGGCCCGGGGAGACAGTTCCGTCGGCGGCGCCTGCCCATTCAGCAGAGACACCTGATCGCTCTTGAGCACCTCATTGAGGAACTCAAGCACGGCGATCATCGTCTCATTGACCGTGCGGGAGGTCACAAAGGCCGCAGCGCTGGCTGCTCCGCCCAGCCCCCGTGCGGCGGCGTTGATCGCGTCATCCCAAGAAGTCTCAACCAGCTTGCCATCGCGGCGAACCATGGGCCGATGAATGCGTGGCGCCGGCGATTGCAGCGACTCGAATCGACCCGTGGCGCACAGCAGGCCTCCCGTGTTCCCTTCCCAGTCGCCCTCAAGGCGCAGGATGGAATTGCCGCGAAGCACCGCCTTTATGCCGCAACCGACGGCACACCCCATGCACGTCGTCGGGACGTGTTTGCACTCTGACGCATGGCCGGCAAACGCGCTGCGACGGTCGCTCAGCGCGCCGGTGGGACACACCTGAAGGCACGTCCCGCAGGAAACGCAGGATGAGTCCGCAAACGTTACGTCATCGTCGGCGCAGACCATCGTCCGGGCACCGCGCTGGGCCACGCCAAGGGTGTGGTTGGCCGCAATCTCGTCGCATGCGCGGATGCATCGTCGGCAGAGCACGCAGCGGCTGTGGTCCATCACGAAGAAACGGCGTGAGGCGTC
The DNA here is from genome assembly GCA_038213005.1 of Tepidisphaerales bacterium. Lineage (GTDB taxonomy): Bacteria > Planctomycetota > Phycisphaerae > Tepidisphaerales > Tepidisphaeraceae > JBBQTU01. The sequence goes on from JBBQTU010000029.1 coordinate 16,452, forward strand.
CAGCGGCCACCCATGCTGCCACGCAGGCGCGTAGGTGAAGCAGTCCATTCCATACCGGTAGGCGAGCTTCTGCAGTTCGCACTCGCTGGTTGTCCCGGTGCCGCTGGCCGTGCAGACCATGCAGTAGTGACTTCGCTCGGAAAAGAGCATCTGCAGCGAGAACTTCCGAGCCGCGACAACCTTCTCCGTCTCGGTCAGTACCACCAGCCCCTCGACCACGGGGAATGTGCAGGCAGGCTGCAGCGTCCGCTGTTTCTCGATTTCCACCAGGCACACGCGGCACGAGCCGGCTGAATGCAGTTGGGGATGATCGCACAGCGTGGGGATGTCGATGCCCGCCGCCGAAGCGGCCTGCAGCACCGTCTGGCCCGCCTTCGCCTGGATGGCCTGACCGTTTACAGTGATGTTCACGATAGTTGTCTCAGGCATGGTGTCTCACCTCCCCGCCTCAGTGCTGGACGACACAGCGGCCGATTCTTCCTGCAAACACGGCTTCGCGCCCTCCGGACACTTGGGCGGCCGGGGCAGTTTCATCAGGTCCAACCACTCCAGGTCGCAGCGCAAACAGCGCCGGGCCTCCTGGCACGCCGCCGCCTCGTCAAGTCCCTGTTCGACTTCGGCGAAAGAGCCCTCGCGCTGGATCACCGGCAGCCTGTGATTGGCCGCCCGATGAACGCCGGCATAATCCTGGAAGTCCACCACCTGCCCGACATCCACGCGGGGCGTGATGTACTGCGGCTTGACGAACTCGCCCGTGCGGACCCAGTGATCCACCGCCACGGCGACGAGGTTGCCATGCGCCACCGCTTCAACGATCGTGGCTGGCCCGCTGACAGCATCGCCTGCGGCGAACACCCCAGGCCGCGAGGTGTTAAACGCTTCGCCAATCGTGAACGTGTCGCCTCGCTCAACCTGCAGTGCGCCCTTCGGGAGCCACGTCACATCCGGCATCTGCCCGATGGCCGGGATCAGCATCTCGCAGTTCAGAACATACGACTCGCCTCCATGCGGCACCGGCTTTCGCCGCGCGGTGTCGTCAAATTCCGCAAGTCGCTGCTGCTGCAGACGTATCCCTGTGACCGCTTCGAACCCCAGGACCTCGACAGGGTTCACCAGCGTGTGGAAACGAATGCCTTCGTCACGGGCGGCGGCGATCTCCTCGGGCAGGTGGGCCGCGGGCATGTCATCGCCCTGTCGGCGATAGATGACATGCACCTCGCGAGCGCCCAGGCGGAGGCTGGTGCGAGCCACGTCGATCGCGACATCGCCGCCCCCCACCACCGCCACACGTTTGCCGCGAACATCGGGCAGTGCCTCGTTGGACGGCAGTCCCATGGCACGCACCGAGGCATCCTCCGCCACCCGATAGAGGAACTCGATCCCATCCATCACGCCTTCCATGCCGTCACCGGGAATGTTCAGGCGGCGGCTGCGGTGCGCGCCGATCGCCAGCACAACGGCCGCAAAACCCATCGGCCCCATCAACTGGTCCAGCGTGAAGTCCTTCCCAATCGCCAGCCCGCACTGAATATCAACCCCTGCACGCCGCACGTTGTCTATCTCGGCGAACAGTTCCTTTCGCGGCAGGCGATATTCCGGAATCGCCCAGCTCATCATCCCGCCGGGGAACGCCATTTTCTCGTAGACCGTGACGCGATACCCGCGCTGGGCCAGGCGGAGCGCCGCCGTCAGCCCGGCCGGGCCCGACCCAATCACGGCGACCCTTTGCTTCGACGCCACGCGCGCCTCTTGCTCACTCACAATCACCGGCGGCGTCCACGGTTTGTCATACGCCTGATCCGCCATGAATCGCTTGATCAGCCGCACCGCGATGGGCTCGTCAATCTCGCCGCGCCGGCACTTGCTCTCGCAGAATGCCGGACACGCCCGCCCGCACACCATCGCAAACGGGTTACGCTGCCGATGAATCTCCAATCCCTCGGCAAAGCGACCCTGCGCCACCAGCGCCAGGTATGCCGGCGTATCCACCCCCGCAGGACACGTGTTCACGCACCGTGCCCGCACCAGGGCCTTGCACTGCCCGCTCTTGCACAGCTTCTCATCGATGTGCGTGATGAACTCCTCTTCAAAGAACCGCAGCGCCGCCATCACCGGGCCCGGCGTGCGCTGTCCCAGGCCGCATAGCGAGTTGGACATCATCTGGGCCGAGATCTCGCGGATGACCTCCAGGTCCTTTCGCACTCCCTGGCCGTCGGTGATTCGTGTCAGCGCCTCCAGCAGACGCTGCCCACCCACCCGGCACGGCACACACTTCCCGCAAGACTCGGCCGCCGCGAACTGCAGGAAGTACTTCGCCAGTTCCACCATGCACGTGTCATCGTCCACCACGATCATGCCGCCCGAACCCATGACAGCCCCGGCCGCCTGCAGCGAATCAAAATCCACCGGCGTGTTCAGACACGAAGCCGGCAGACATCCGCCCAGCGGCCCGCCCGTCTGCACCGCCTTGAACGCCTTGCCTTTTGGAATGCCCCCGCCGATGTCGAAGATGATGTCGCCCAGCGGAATCCCCATCGGCACTTCGATCAGCCCCGTGTGATTCACTTTGCCCGTCAGCGCAAACACCGCCGTGCCAGCCGACTTGGGGGTGCCGATGCCCGCAAACCACCCCGCCCCCTTGGTCATGATCGACGGCGTCATCGCGTAGCTCTTGACGTTGTTGATGTTGGTCGGCTTGCCCCACAACCCGCTCTGCACCGGAAACGGCGGCCGGGGCCGCGGCTCGCCGCGTTTGCCCTCGATCGACGCAATCAGGGCCGTCTCTTCACCGCACACAAATGCCCCCGCCCCTTCCTTCAACTCGACGTTAAACCCAAATCCGCGCCCAAGGATGTTCTCACCCAGTAACCCTGCCTCCCGCGCCTGGGCGATCGCCATCTGCAGCCGGGCGATCGCCATCGGATACTCTTCCCGGCAATAGATAAACCCTTGTGACGCGCCGATCGCGAACGCCGCGATGATCATCCCTTCCACAACGCTGTGCGGGTCGCTCTCCAGGATCGACCGATCCATGAATGCTCCGGGATCGCCTTCGTCGGCGTTGCAGACCACGTACTTCGGGCTTCCTGTCGCCTTGCGGCAGAACTCCCACTTCTGCCCTGTCAGAAACCCCGCACCGCCACGCCCCCGCAGTCCCGACGCCTTCATCTCTGCAATCACGGCATCGCTGGTCATCTCGCCAAGCACCCTCGCCAGCGCCAGATATCCCCCGCGCCCGAGGTAATCATCGATCCGCTCGGGATCGATGATCCCGCAATTACGCATCGCGATGCGTTGCTGCTTAGAAAACAGGGGCAGGTCGCGAAGCTGCGGCTCGCACCCCGCTCGAATATCACCGTCTTCCGAGGACAGGCTGCCGATCAGCCACTGCCGCACGGGGGTCCGGCCGACCAGGTGCTGCTCCACCAGAGTCTTGACCATCTCCGGGCCGACATTGGCATAGAGCACTCGCGAAAGGCCGGGCAGTTGGATGTCCACCAGCGGCTCTTTCACACACACGCCGATGCAACCGGTCGATGCCAGTTCGGCATCCACCTTCAGACGTTTCAGTTCTTCCTGAAACGCCGCCAGCGTCTCCCTCGCTCCGGCCGCGATCCCGCACGTCCCCATGCCGATCGTGATGATTGTGCCAGTCCTGGCCCGCACCCGTGCAGCACACTGTGCCGCTTCCACCAGTTGCCGGAGTTCCGCGATCGTCTTAAGCGAAGGCATGCCCGCCTCCTGTGAAGTCTGGCTTCCTTAGTTCTTGTTTTCACAAACCGCAACGCGATGAGTCATTCCAGGTGCTCCAGTCGGCCAACCAGTTCATCGGCATGCAGCCGCCCGCAGACCTTGTCGTCCACCACCGCGATCGGCGCCAGCCCGCATGAGCCCAGGCAATACACGATCTCAAGAGTGTATTTGTAGTCGGCCGACGTGCTACCCGGCGCCAGGTTCAGGCTGTTGGATACCGCCTCGATGTTCTTTGCCGCCCCGCGCACATGACACGCCGTCCCGTCGCAGATCCGCACCAGGTGCCGCCCACGGCGCTCCAGATGAAACTGCGCATAGAACGTCGCCACGCCGTAGAGCTGGTTCAGCGGAATGCGAGCCCGGCGTGAAATCTCCCGCAGGATCGGCCGCGGCAGATACCCATAGATGTCCTGCGTCCGCTGCAGGATCGGAATGACAGCCCCCGGCCGACCTTTGAACTCCTCCAGCACACGCTTCAGTGGAGCCAGGTCGAATGTCTCCTGGGCTGCCGAATTCGGCGCCGAGTCTGACCCTGCCCCGGGCGGCCCGGCCGCCGCCGAAGACTGCCGAACATCGCTGAACGCTGTAACCATGAGACACTCTCCTGTCTCGCCGCGCCCGCCAAAGCGAACACATCAACAGCACAACAGCAGATCAAACAGCTCACGCCGGAACACGCAGGCCCAAGTCCCGACACACAATCACTCCATGCCGTCCACCCACCGCCGCAGGACGATGTTACCGCGTTACCCACTAATCTAGCATCGTTGAGCCTGTAGTGGCAAACAAAAAGAGAACGAAATCTCGATACCCAGTCTGCTCGCCGCAGCAAGACGCATAAACGGCTTCCCCATCATGGTTTGTGCACCGGCCCCCGGTGCTCACCATGCACGGAGACGACGCGTCGGCCAGCAGGAATTCCGCGTCCGGCTCGCCGCGACATCGCAACCCGCTCACCCGCATCCGCGATGTGTCGTCATCTGCGATGAATTGACAATGAACCCAAACCCCTTTTCAATGCGTCCCGTGTCGCGACGCGATGGGAGCATAGCTCAATGGTTAGAGCAGGAGACTCATAATCTCTTGGTTGGGGGTTCGAATCCCTCTGCTCCCACTTGCAGCCCCAGTTCTACTGGGGCGGGTCACCGCCACATAATCTCCGCTGAGTTGGCGGTGGGTATCTCGGCGTGACACGATCAGGCCCGGCGTGGTCAGATCCGCGGGGCTGACCGGCACCCGGCGGATGTAGGTGTGTGGGTCCCACGGCCCGATCCACCAGTGCCAGGTCGCGCAGTTCCTGCTTCCGGTCACAATCGTGGGACGCGAAATGGCAAACTTGTGCGTCAGTTCCGTCGCGCCGGCTAAGCGACCGCTCTGCGTGCCCTCGCGAAAACAATCGAGCACCGCGTGCTATCTCGGAATCCCTGCATCCATCTCCTGCCGCCATAGCTGTCAATACATCTTTCTCAAGACGGGCGCAACTTTCGTTGCGATGATGGCCGATTTGGCGATAGCATTAATACGATGCCAGCCCATGGACCCGATGTAGAACGCCATATGACAAGTCAACTTGAATCCACGTGGCTGGATGCAGCACTCGATCGCATCCGCCCGGTTCGAGTCGCCGTATTCGGCGACTTCTGCCTTGATGCCTACTGGCTGATCGAAGCGGATGAAAGCGAACTATCCCTCGAGACGGGGCTGCCTCTGCGCCGGGTGCGCCAGCAGCGATACAGCTTAGGCGGCGCGGGCAACGTGGTGGCCAACCTCGTGGCGCTTGGCATCGCGGAGGTTCACGCCATCGGGCTTGTCGGGAGCGATCTATTTGGCTGGCAGATACTCAAACTCCTCAAGGACTCGCATGTAAATGTAGAGGGGATGATCTGCGGCCAGAACGACTGGCAGACACTGGTCTATTCCAAGCCGTGCATCCGGGATCGCGAACTGAACCGACTCGACTTCGGAAGCTTTGGCGTGCCCTCCAGCGCCAGCATCGAGGCGCTCACCGCGCACCTGGACCGGGTGGCCGACGGTCAGGGGGCCCAGGAAGTGCCGGGAATCAAGATCATCGAGCAGATGGACCCGGTCGGCGCAGGCGATACCACGATAGCGGCTCTGGCGGCCGTGCTTGCGGCCGGCGGCGATGTCTCTACCTCGGCCAGACTGGCGAACATCGCGGCGCCGATCACGGTACGCAAACGGCAAACCACCGGTACCGCCACGCCAGAGCAGATTTGCTCGGCCGGTCCTGATCTGGATTATGTCTATCTGCCGAAGCTGGCCGCCGACCCTCGGCGTGCGCGGCTGCTGGATGGCTCTGAGATCGAGATCGTCCGCCCGTTGCCGGCCAGCCGGCATAAAGATCCGTCATGTGATCTTCGACCATGATGGCACGCTTTCCACCTTGCGCGAGGTGCTCAATCGCATCATTCGCGAGAACGCTCTGCAGGGGCCGGAACTGGTCACGTTTGGCGATGGCCCGGTGGAGATGCGGCTAACGCGGCAAAGCGGCAGGATTGCCGTGAGTGTCGCGAGCGACGAGCTGCGGCGATTTGGCGCCAATCCTGTGAAGCGCACGCGCCTGATCCGTGGCGGCGCGGATCTGATCGTCCCGGACTACAGCCAGCTTGATGTCCTTCTGGGCGTGCTGGGAATTGGCCACACGTGACCCGCAATCCTGAGACGACACACCCCCCGGTCATGCCTCAGTTCAAAACTGACGGCGAGAACGCAACGGCACCAGGTCGGCACGTCCCCCGCTATTCCCACACAAGGACATAGGGCTGCCTGCCCGACAGGGTCGGCGTCACCTGCCCGTTCTCTACTGCCAGCACGATGCCTTTATCACGTCCCTTGCAAGTGAGTGGAAAGAGGGTCGCGGTTGTGCGGGCCGCCCAACCAGAGGGTAACTTCCAGGTTCGCTGGCTGCCGTCTCGGCTGTAGAAGTAGATTTTCTTCTGCCCGCTCCAGGTATCGGGCCACATGCGGTCATAGCCGATGCCGAAGACGACGTCGCCGTTGCATGCGAAAAAGCCATTGCGATCCCAGCGAGCCTGCGTGCCATCGCTCCACTGGGCATGCATGCTGCCCTTGCGGAGGCTCACTGTGTTGATGCCGGCCCGCCACCGCACGGGAATCGCCGTATCGCCGAAAATGCCGGGCCGCTCGGTCGTCGCGGGGAACGCGATTTCGCCAAGCGATTCGCCGTTGACCGCCACCTCGGCCGTGCCGCCGAGCGGGGAGATGTAGCGAACCACAACAAAGCCATCACCGGCACCGACGGCAGGAATGTCCAACGTCACCTGGCATCGGCCAGCCAGGCTGCCATCCAGTCGCGTGACAACCTTCCCGTTGGTCGCGCCGCTGGCGGGCTCCACGATGCATGGCTCGGCCAACTCACCGTCGGATGCCTGTATCCCCGCGAGCCGGCGCTGAGCGGCGTCATAGAAATCGAACCGGTCGATGTTCAGGCGGCCCCGATGCTCGTCCAGGCGTTCGATCCCGCCGCCGCCCGGCAGACGCATGTTTCCCAGACCGATGTGATAAAGCTCTTGAATTACGGTGAGGTAGAACCCTTCAACCACCTGCGCCTGCGTGCGCCACTCGGCCGTCTCGGAAAACGCGGCATTCGCGCCGGCGCTGGTCGTGCCCGTCATGGCGGTCCCACCGCCCTCAATAGCCGTAAACTGTACCTGACGGGCGACCATCTTCCCCTCAACATCGAGCGAATAGGCGCCCTGGTTGCCGTGAACATGCTGCCACTCGGCCCCGCGCCACGCCATGCAGCCCTGTGCCCAGCCAGTCTCGATCCGGCTGTAGTCATTGCCCGACATGCCGCCATGGTTCCAGTTGTAACGCGTCCACCAGGATGGGCTTTCTCCGCCGGGCTCGGTGCCCTTGGTCTTGATGTACTCCAGGATGTTGCGACGCCCTTCGCGCTGTGTCGCCTCGCTGCCGCCGAGCAGCCCATCTGGCAGCCCGGCCGTGAGGTTACTCCCCGTCGTGGTCAGCACATCAACGTACAGCAACAGTGGCGGATACGGCAGCCTGGCGAAGAACGCGTCGATCATCTCCCGTGCCAGACCCGAGTCCCAGAAGTTCTTGTAGTTGACGATGGCGAAGATATCCATCGGGTCGCCGGCCGGGACGTAGGGCATCTTCGCGACATCGAAGGGAATGCGCTGCGGCACATACGCCGGCCCCTTGAGCTGCACGCCGCACCCCTCGCCATCGCGCGTGAAGAACGCATTGGCCTCGCGGAGGCGATCGAAGAACGCTTGCGTCTCGGGGTAGTCTCGCAGCCCGACATTCACATCCGTCACGTTGGTGTGAAAGCTGATCCACGCGTTGTGCTTGTCGCGCATCTCCAACATGAACCCGGCGAGGGTGTCCCAGTTGTGGCCCACACGGTAGCTCGGCCGGTGGATGTAAGGCCAGAGGCCGTCCCAATTAGACGTGCTCTGGTCATGGCCGATCAGGCCGCTGGTGATGATGCAACTGCGCACCGAGCCATCAAACAGATTCTGTATGGCGGCAATCGCCTCGGCGATGCGTGTCACACAGGCGTCTCCGTCGGGCGCTACGATACGCCAGACAAAGGTGCCTTTGATCCAATCGGGAGCCTGACTTGCCTGATTCACATCTCACCTCATTTAATCAATTCGCACCAACTCAAACGACGCGCATCGCTTTGCGGGCGCCCGGGCGATGGCATCATCAGCCACCGCGATACACTTATTCAACATTGGCAAACTGGCACCAGACGAGGGCACCGAGGTCAGGCCGGCGAGCCACCGTGGTGCCGTATAACTGAAGGCCCGCCGCCGGCTCAATCCGCTGCCAGCCTGATCAGTCGCTGGTTGCCCTGGTCGAAGACCACGCTGCGTGCCCCGCAGATCGCGATGAGACCAGGTTTGTTGAGCGAACCCAGATCGGTCCCAGGTTTGTCGGTCTTGCCAAACTGCGCCTCAAGTTTGCCGCCTGCTGTAGTGAAGCACAGTACGCGGTGACGGTCAGTGTCCGAGACCATCAGGCGAGTCCCGTCCACAGCGATGCTGACATTGGCGCCGAAATGCTCGGCGGGACCGGTACCCCAACTGTTCCAGCGACGCGTTTCCTGCCAGTCGTCGCCAGTCGGCGCAAACTCCACAACATAACCATCCAGAGCGGCCAGCAGGGTTTGATCGTCCTTCATCGCCAGAGAGGTCAGTTGTTCACCGGGCTTAGAGGTCTTGAAGGCCACGGGGCCACCTGTGGCGCGATAGCGACCGTTGTCATGCAACCGCAGGCTCAGGGCGCCTGCGGCATCGGCCAGCGTCAGGAAGACCAAGCCATCTCCTCGCTTGTAGAGCACCGAGGGGAACACCCTGCTCGAA
>JBBQTU010000030.1:0-25171 GCA_038213005.1 Tepidisphaerales bacterium
CGTATGCGCTAATGCGCGCACGTACGGATCTGCGGGAGCCCCGGCTGAGTAATCGGCCGGGGCCACCCGGACGCCCGTGACCGCGGGTGGGGGGGCGGGATGGTTGCAACCGGGCGCATCAGTGGGCAGAATATTAGACAACTCCTTCCGCAATCGTTGCCCGGGCGGACTTGGCGACGTTTGCGATGCAGCATCAGGAAAAGAGCACTATGAAGAATCTTCAGTCAGCCGAGATCTGGTATGTCACGGGCAGTCAGCACCTGTATGGGGAGAAGACCCTGAGGCAGGTGGCGGCGAATTCGCAGAAGATCGTGGCTGCGCTCAATGAGTCCGGCCGGCTGCCGCTGAATGTTGTGTTCAAGCCGGTGCTGACGACGCCTGATGAGATCCGCCAGCTTTGTCTTGATGCGACTCATGCGCCCAACTGCGCGGGGCTGATCTTGTGGATGCACACGTTCTCGCCGTCGAAGATGTGGATTGGCGGGCTGTCGAACCTGCGAAAGCCGTTCGTGCATCTGCATACGCAGTTCAATCGCGACCTGCCGTGGGGCGAGATCGACATGGATTTCATGAATCTCAACCAGTCGGCCCATGGGGACCGTGAGGCGGGGTTCATTCACACGCGCTTGCGTCTGGGGCGCAAGGTTGTGGTGGGGCACTGGTCGGATGTTGCGGTGCAGGATCGCCTGGGCGCCTGGATGCGGGCTGCGCGAGGCTGGTTTGATCTTCAGGGCGCGAAGTTCGCCCGGTTTGGCGATAACATGCGCCAGGTGGCGGTTACCGAAGGCGACAAGGTCGCGGCCGAGGCGAAGCTGGGCTATGCGGTTAACGGCTATGGCATCGGCGACCTGGTGGAATATGTCAATCAGGTCACAGACTCGTCGTGCGGCAAGCTGTGCGCTGAGTACGAAGAGCGTTACACGGTGGCGAAGGAACTGCGCAAGGGAGGCGCGCGGCAGGCCATCCTGATCGAGGCGGCCCGGATTGAACTGGGCATGCGGGGCTTCCTTAAGGCGGGCGGGTTCAAGGGATTCACGACGACATTCGAAGACCTGCATGGGCTCAAGCAGCTTCCCGGGCTGGCGGTGCAGCGGTTGATGGCAGACGGGTACGGCTTTGGCGCCGAGGGTGACTGGAAGACCTGCGCCCTGCTGCGAGCGATGAAGGTGATGGGGGATGGCCTGCAGGGCGGCACATCCTTCATGGAAGACTACACCTATCACCTCGCACCCGGCGGTGAACTGGTCCTGGGGGCGCACATGCTCGAGGTGTGCGAGACGATTGCCGTGGGCAAGCCGTCGCTGGAAATTCACCCGCTGGGCATCGGCGGCAAGGAAGACCCGGCCCGCCTGGTGTTCAATACCCCGGCCGGTCCGGCGATCAATGCGTCGATGATCGACCTGGGGAATCGCTTCCGCCTGCTGGTGCATGAAGTGGATGTGGTGGCGCCGCCGCAGGCGCTGCCGAAACTGCCGGTTGCCCGCGCGGTCTGGAAGGCCCGCCCCGATTTCAAGACCGGTTGCGCGGCTTGGATTTACGCCGGTGGGGCCCACCACACGAGTTTCAGCCAGTCGGTTACGACCGAGCAGATGGAAGACCTGGCGGAGATACTGGGCCTGGAGATTGCGATCATTGATGCCAAGACCGACATTCGCAGCTTCAAGCAGGATCTGCGAAACAACGAGATTTATTATCATCTGGCCCCAGGTCTGGGCCGGCTGTAGACTATCGCTGCATGGACGCTCCCGCCTGCCGCTCGGCTAACGGCAAGCGGCGATCGGCGAATAGGAGTAGCAGTGGCTCAATGGATGGGCGCGGTTCAGCGGGTTCTAGTGTGCCTCTTGGTTTTGCTGGGGCTGGTGGGTTGCACCATCAATCCGGCGGTGCCGGCACCGACGCTGTCTCTGTCTGCGCCGGCAAATCTGGTGTCGCCGAACCGTCCTGCTCCGATAGCCGCCACGATGACGGTTGCGACGCGTCCGGCAGCGGCAGTGAGGGCGACAGCGACGGCGGGGAAGGTTCCGGCCGGCCAGCCGGTCGTGCGGGGCCGCGTCTTGCTGGATCCCGGTCATGGTGGCAAAGACAGCGGCGCTGAGGCCGGCGGGATGCTCGAGAAGTCGCTGACGCTGGAAGTCTCGCTGGCGGCGGCCGAGGAACTGCGTCGCCGCGGCGTGACGGTGCAGATGACCCGTCACAATGACACGTTCGTCGAACTGGAGGATCGGGCCAGCGCCGCTAACGCGTTTCATGCGGACTTGTTCCTGGCGATCCATGCCGATGTAAATCCCAGTCCCGTGAAGCTCGGCCACAGCATCCTGCTGCCACAGTCGGGCAACGCCAAGGCACGCATAGCGGCGCAATGGGTGGACCGCGAACTGACGGCGGCCGGGTCGCCAAGCTACACCATTCGCGGGGACGACCGCGGCCTTTATGTGCTGCGTCACACTACATGCCCGGCGATTCTGCTGGAGATAGGGTTTCTCTCCAATCCCATCGAGGCGGGCTGGCTGCGCAGTCCCGCCTATCGCCAGAAGCTATCGCTGGCGATTGCCAATGGCGTGATTGCGTATCTTCAGCATAAATAGAGGTCGTTGAGCAGGCGATAGATGTTTGGCCGCTACGGTGTGGCGAACTGTTTGACCTTGCGGACCAGCCCGCCTCTAATCGGATCGCTGCTGGCTGGGTGGGAAGGTCTTTGGGCAGGGATAGGACGGGCTGAACATGATTCCGCTTCTCAACGCGAAGGTTGAACACCGGTGGGGTTTCTTTCGAGCCGGGGGATTTGACCAGGTCAAACTGGACTGCGGTGCCGACATCGCAGCGCTGGATAAGCTGGATCAGAAGTTATGGGCGGCACTGAGCTGCCCGACGCGGGGGCTGGAGTTTGATGAGAAGACGATGGATCTTCTCGATACGGATAAGGATGGGCACATCCGTGCGCCGGAGATTATTGCGGCATCCAAGTGGGCGACGTCGATGCTGAAAGACCCCGGTGTCCTGCTGGATCCCGCGAGTCCGCTGGAACTGGGCCAGATCAACGATGCCACGCCGGAGGGCAGGCAGTTGCTGGCATCGGCGCGGCAGATCCTGATCAACCTGGGCAAGCAGGATCGGTCGGTGATCACGCTGGCGGAGACCACCGACACGGCGATGATTTTTGCGCAGACGCGATTCAACGGCGACGGAATCGTGCCGCCGGACTCGGCGGGCGATGAGGGGTTGCGGCAGATCATCGCAGACATCCTGACGTGCATGGGCGGCGAGACGGACCGCAGTGGAAAGCAGGGGATCAGCCAGGCGAAGCTGGATCTGTTCTTCGAAGCGGCCGAGGCGTTTGCGAACTGGCGTGGGCTGCTGGCGAAAGACCCATTGACGATGCCGCTGGGCGAGGCGACACCCAAGGCATGGAGCAGCTACAGCCGGGTGAAGGCGAAGATTGATGACTATTTTGCGCGCACTCGACTGACGGCTTTTGACCCTCGGGCCGGGGCGGCGATGAACCGGCAGGAGACGGAGTATCTGGCGATCGCCGGGAGAGAACTGACCTTGGCGGCTGGCGAGGTGGCAGGCCTGCCGCTGGCGCGGGTCGAGGCGGACCGGGCGTTGCCGCTGAAGGCGGGGCTGAATCCGGCATGGGAGGCGGCGATCTGGCAGTTTGCGGCGGAGGTGGTGACGCCGATGCTGGGGCAGCAGGAGTCGTTGACGGAAGCTCAGTGGACGGGGATTCGGTCGAGGCTTTCGGCGCATGCGGCATGGATGAGCGCCCGAGCCGGGGCCCTGGCGGAGCCGCTGGGCGAGGCTCGTGTGCGGCAGATTCTCGATGCCAATGCCAGGGGCGCCATCGCTGACCTGATCGCGCAGGACAAGGCCTTGGAGCCAGAGGCCAGCGCGATTGCGATGGTCGACAAGCTGGTGCGGTTCAAGCGGGATCTCTATCGCTTGCTGATCAACTATGTGAACTTGAAGGATTTCTACTCGCCGCAGGAAACAGCGGTGTTCCAGGCGGGGGTGCTCTACCTGGACCAGAGAAGCTGCGAGCTATGTGTTCGCGTGGATGACATGGCCAAGCACGGCATGCTGGCTCCATTGAGCCGGGCGTACCTGGCGTATTGCGAATGCACGCGCAAGGGCGTGGGGGCGTTGGAGAAGATGATGATCGCCGCGGCGTTCACGGCCGGCGACAGCGACAATCTGATGGTGGGGCGCAATGGGGTGTTTTACGATCGCAAGGGGCAGGACTGGGACGCGACGATCGTGAAGATTGTCGACAATCCGATCTCGATTGCTCAGGCGTTCTGGTCGCCGTACAAGCGGGTGATCCGGGCGATCGAGGAGCAGATTGCCAAGCGGGCCACGGCGGCTGATGCGGCGGCGACGGCTTCTGTGACGGGCGTGACCGGCGCTGTGACGGCGGCCAGGCCGGGGGAGTTGAAGCCCAAGGGGAAGATGGACATCGGGACGTTGGCGGCGCTGGGCGTGGGCGTCGGTGCGATCACGGCGGCACTGGGGGCGTTAATGCAGGGGTTCTTTGGGCTGGGGTGGCTGATGCCACTAGGCGTCGTGGGGCTGGTGCTTGCGATCTCCGGGCCGTCGATGGTGATTGCGTGGTTGAAATTGCGGCAGCGCAACCTGGGCCCCATGCTGGACGCGAGCGGCTGGGCTGTGAACACACGGGCGAAAATCAATCTTCCGTTTGGCCGGCTGCTGACCAAGCGAGCGGCGTTGCCGGCCGGGGCGCAGCGGGATCTGTTTGACCCGTACGCCGAGAGCCACGCAGGAAGATACTGGACGATTGTGACAGTGGCTGTGCTTGGGCTGGCGTGGGGTGTCTGGTATTTCGGCGTAGCTGAACGGGTGTCTCCGGGCGTGTTCCCCAAGTCGGGGTTTGTGGAGCGGCGGGAGGCGATTAAAAATGCGGCCGAGGACCCGTTGAAAAAGGAGCGTAAAGACAAGGCTGCCAGAGAAGCATTGGAGCGGATGACCAAGGACGCGGCGCTGAAAGCAGCGACACGACCCGTAGAGGCGACGCCCTGAACGGCAGAAGAATCTTGGGACGAAACGGTTTTCCCTCTTGCATACAGTCGCGGTCGCCTAGTAAACTGAGTGGGTTGTCTTTAGTTAAAATGCGAAAGGAGCAAGTCTTGCGTCACTGCCCCATTGGAAATAGGAAACGTCGCGCTGCCTCACTGATATCAGCGTGTGTCGGGCTCGTGCTACTGTCGGGTTGCACCGGCGGTGGATCGGATTCTACCACGTTCAGCCCGTCAAAGGGCTGGCTTGATCCCACCGCGGTGGGTCGCTTTCAGAAGGGCTCGCTTGTCGTTCCGATTCTCGCCACGCTGGATAAGAGTATTGACGTCGGCGATGATCAGTTTGCCAACGCCACGGATGTTCGGGCCGAGGATCTCCAGCCCAACACCAACGATTACACCATCGGTCGCAACGACCTGATCGGTGTTTCGATTACCGATCTGGTGGCACCCAACGTCGAGACGGTTCGCACGACTCGCGTCAGCGAAGGTGGGATGGTCAGCCTGCCTCTGCTGGAGCCGATCAAGGCCGCCGGGCTGACTGAAGCCCAGATGGAACGAGCGATCGCCAAGGCTTACAAGGATGCCAACCTGATTCAGAACGCGAACGTGTCGGTTTCGGTCACCGAAGCCAGGGCTCGTTCGTTCAGTATTCTTGGTGCGATTAGTCAGCCGGGCCAATACGCGATTTTGAATTCCGAGTTTCGCCTGCTGGATGCCTTGGTGCTCGCACGCGATGTGACCAGTCCGGTTGGCATAGAGTACGCCTACATCATCCGGCAGTTGAATCCGGGTGGGGCGGACCAGCCCAAGCCTACCACCGTTCCGTCGGCACAGCCGCCGGCGGTGCAGCCGGGCGGCGCCAATGACGTGCTGACCCCCCAGTCTGCGGTTGCGGTTCCAGCCCCCAAGATGCTGCAGACGACCGGCATGTCGACGGACGGCAACGACCGGTTCATCAGCGTGGACGGGAAGCAGGTGAAGGTGACCCCCGGCGCTGTGGCCGAGGCTCCCGCGAGCGATGTGACGGCAACTCCCGTGACGTTGCCGGTGGCGGCCGTCCCGACGACTGCGCCCCTTGGAACGGCCGTGGTGGCCGAGCCGGTGCAACCTGGTCAGGTGTTTGAATTCCGCGATCCGGTTTCCGAAGGGAAGATCCGGGTCATCCGAGTCCCATTTGATAGACTCCGAGCAGGCGATTTCCGCTACAACGTCGTGATCAAGCCGTACGACATGGTCTACGTACCGCAGCCGTCGATTGGCGAGTATTATATGGGCGGGCATGTGGCGCGAGTGGGCGTCTACAGTCTGACGGCGCGCAAGATCACGCTGAAGCAGGCCATTGTTTCGGCCGGCATGTTTGACCCGCTGGCGATTCCGTCACGGACGGACGTCATTCGGCGCGTTGGTAACGACAAGGAAGTGTTTGTGACGGTCGACCTGGACAAAGTGTTCGGCGGATCGCAGCCGGATATCTATCTGAAGCCCAATGACCTGGTGCAGGTGGGCACGAACTGGGCGGCGCCGTTCCTGGCGTCCCTGCGTGGTGCATTCCGCATGACCTACGGGTTTGGCTTCCTCTATGACCGCAACTTTGCCAGCCTCAACGATCAGTTCGGTCTGGGCGGGCGAGGCGTCGGGTCTACGAACTACGGCAACTAGCCGGGTGAACCGAAGTTCTACGGCGTGAAACGGATCGCTGCAGCAATGCGGCGATCCGTTTGCCATTTTGGGGCGTACAGGGTATTGAAGGGTGCCAAATTGGTCTGGCCGGGCGCGCACTGGCCATGCAGTTGGTCGGTGAGGCAGATGACTTTGCATATTACGTCGCAACTTTTGTGCAACCGCGCATGTTCCTTGATGGGCACTTTCTAAGGATGTGGACGGAATGAACCCTCAGCTAGAAGTGGACAGCGTCTACAGTGGGGACCCATCCTTGGGTCTGGACCAACCTCAGCCTGCCGAACCAAGTTGGCTGGGGATCAGGCAGACTGTATGGATTCAGGTCGGGATTCTGTCGGCTTTGTTCGCCTTCACTTTTTATCAGGCGAGTTTGCGGCGTCTGTGGCTAAAGACGAATCCGATCAACGGCGAACCCAACTGGAGCCACGCGGTTTGTGTGCCAATCATTGGCATCTATTATCTGTATGCCAATAGGCGGAGTGTGCTCACCTGCGTGGTGCGGGAGGGCTGGTCGGCGCTGCCGGTGCTGATCGCCGGGCTGCTGCTTTTCGGCTATGGCATTTATCCTGGCCAGAACGATATGGTGAAGGATCTGGGCATGGTGCTGACCTTGTTCGGGCTGACCGCATTTCTCCTGGGCTGGGAGATGATGAAGATCGTGTGGTTTCCGATCGCATTCCTGGTGTGTGCCATCCCATGGCCCGGGCTGGTTTACAGTTGGGTCGCCAGTCCGCTGCAGCGTCTCGCGGCCGACATGGCGGTCGCCGTGCTGAAGGTGACGGGCGTTGCCGCTCTGGGCGACGGCACCAAGATCATCATTGATGGCGAAGGTGGCGAGTTCCGGACCCTCAACGTCGCTGAAGCCTGCGCGGGGCTGCGGTCGCTGATGACGTTCATCACCATTGGGGCGGCGATCGCGTTCCTATCCTCCCGGCCGCTGTGGCAGAAGATCATCATCACGATTTCGGCTGTTCCGATCGCGATTTTCTGTAACGTGATGCGTGTGTCTGGGCAGGGACTGCTGGATCACTACTGGGGCAAGCAATGGTCTCAAGACTTTGCCCACCAGTTTGCCGGCATGGTCATGCTCATTCCCGCGTTCTTCCTGCTGCTGCTGGTGGGGTGGATGTTGGATAAGCTGTTCGTCGAGATCATAGATGAGTCTGATCCCGCGGCCGCCTCGATGGGGCCAATGGTGATTGAGGCGTCAAGTGTGGTGCCCATGGTGCAGTTGCCGCGTGCGGCACCACCGGCCGCCCGCCACCATCGCGCGGCGGCTCAGATGACCTCGCCGCGCCCGGTGCGGCGCATCACGGGGCGGCGCCTGCCGGCAGCACCTCCGCGGTTGACCGCGGCAGATGCGAGCGGGCCGATAAGTGAGGATACAGTGACCGGAAAGCCGGGAGTCACCGGGGAGGATGCATGAGCCAGGGACAGACAATCGATCCCAGGATGGGAACGGTGCCATCGGCACCCCGGACGCCTTTACAGCGGGCGTTCTCTAACCGCGCATTTCTCGTTGCTGTGATTGTGATGGCGGTGGTGGGTGTGGGCATGCAGTTCATGACCAATTTCATGCAGGTCTACTTCAAGAAAGAGCCCGTTCCGCTTCGCGCGGAGCTGGTTTCGATACCCGACCAGATGGGTTCATGGACCAAGGTGTCGTTGGACGAGCCACTACCGAAGGACATTGAGGATGCGCTGGCTGCCAAAGAGTATGTATTTCGCGACTACGTTGATGCTCGCGTTGTGGGACAGGAGAAACTCGACGCGCTGATGAAGATGACGGCGGTGCAGCGGCGGGGGGAGATGGGCCAGATTGAGCGGCTTTATCCTCGCGGGGTGATCCATTTCGCGGTGACCTATTACACGGGTCTGGTCGACACCGTGGCGCACATCCCGGACCGCTGCTATATCGCTGACGGATACGAACCCACCGAGTACAAGGTTCAGTCCTGGAAGCTTGGGAATGACCGAAGCGTTGAGGTGCGGTACATCAACTTCGAGGACACGACGGGATTCGCCAGCAAGCAGCCAAAGAACGTGGCTTACTTCTTTCAGGTCAACGGGATAATGGAGAGCGATCCCCTGGCCGTTCGCCGCCGGTTGCAGAACCTTTTTAATCGGGAGGGCTACTACGCCAAGGTTGAGGTGATGTCGCTGCTGCGGGACCGCGAAGAGTCGGCGAGCACCATGAGAGACTTTTTGGCGTTGGCGATGCCGGAAGTTCAGAAGCGGTTGCCGGCCATCCCCGGTGAGCTAGTGGCTCAGCCGCAGACCCAGCCATCGCAGTCGAAGGCTGGTGAGCTGACGGCCGCCGCGGATGTGGTTGCGAAGCAAGACACGGGACGCTAGAACACTAGGCCCCGTAAGGCATCGACCTGGTCAGTGCCCGCAGGCGACGCGGTTATCGCGGCGACTCCGGGCTGTGTTGGTGGTCCCTTCCATTTTGGAAGGCCGGAGAGGCAAGTTCGCATGCAGCGAAGACTCAATACTCGGTTCCTTGTTATCCTGACGGTTTCCGTTGTCGGCGGGGCGGTGGCGCTCTTTGCTGTCACGAAGGTTGTCTTCCGGGATACGTCTGAGAAGCACATTGCGCTGGCCGAGGCCTTCGTTCGGCAGAATTCTCCCATTGGTGCGGTGAAAGAGTACCAGACGGCCGTGCGTCTGGACCCGCGCAATCCAGCCCTGCTGGTCAAACTGGGCGACACGATTCGTATGGCGACACGAGTTGATCCGGATCTCGTCGACAAGGACAAAGCCACCTGGAATTTGGCGCTGGAGGTGGATCCGACGTACCTGCCGGCGCTGCAGCGCCTGCTCGACTCCTACGTTGAAGATGCCCAGATCTATCAGCGGCCTTGGATTTATTCGAATATCCGTACTTACGCCAGCCGGATCGTGGCGATCGACCCTAGCGACGCTAAAGCAGCTTCCCATCTGCAGTTGTCGTGGCTGCAGGCATGGTTTGCAGGGGTGGAGACCGAACCGGCACAGATTGACCAAAGCATCAGCGAGCTTACCAAGCTTTACGCAAAGGACCCCGGCAACATCGAGATTCCTTTCGTCGTGGCGCGGGCGAAGTTTCAGAAAGGCGAGGCCTTGCGAGCTCAGGGCCGCGTTCCCGATGCCAAGGCGGTCTATAACGACCTGCGGCTGGATCTGGACAAGGAGGTCGAGAAGCACCAGAAGGACGCGCGGTTTCTTGCGCGTTCGGCCCAGCTCTATCAGGACCTGATTGTTCATTTCCGCGGCGACCCGAGCTTACAGAAGGATCTGCTGGCCCGGCGGGACCAGTGTCTGACGGCGGCGCAGGCGTTGGTCAAGCCAGAGGACCCGCAGTACTGGGAAGTCATGACGACCGTCGCCGGAGTGGCGTTTCGTACCCAGGATACGAAGCTGGCTGAGAAGATCTACCGCGAGCTGCTGAATATCCGGCCTGAAGACCGGACGTTACGCCTGGCACTGGCCCAGCTTCTGGGGAATGAGGCCAACAAGCGTGAGGAGGCCATACAACTGCTGGAAAAGCCGATACCCGAGTCCAATGAGGTTGGCGTCAAGGTGCGTTTCCGCGCGGAAATCGAGCAGCGGACTCTGCAGATGCTCACGTCGTATCGCGTAGACAAGCTCGGCATGACGCGAGACCTCAAGGATCGTGCCGACTTGATCGCCAAGGTTGAAAAGGGCCTTACGGACATGTTCAACCGCGGAGGCGAGACCCCTGAGTACTTGAAACTCAAGGGCAAGCTCGAGCAGGCGCAGGGGAAGTACGTCGAAGCGGTGAAGTCGTACAACCGCTCGAACGAGATCGGCGAGCAGATGTCGCGGCCGACGGACGACGACTTGATGTATCAGCTCGCCCGCACGTACCTGGCGCTGAACCAGACGGGCGAAGCCAAGAAGATACTGGAGAACATCGTTTCGCGTTACGAAGACTTCAAGCCGGCGCGGCTGCTGCTGGCCAGGACGCTGCTGGATGAGGCCAATGTCAGCAAGGCTGACTGGCACATGCGGTATCTGGAGCGGAATCTCCCGGATGATCCGCAAGTGACCCTGCTACTTCTGACCGAGGCTCGACTGAAGCGGGACACCTCGCGCATCAAGGATCTCTATGCCCGCCTGCCGGAAGGCAATCGCGACCAGACGCTGGCCAAGGCTGTGGCCGCGGGCGAACTCGGGCTCAACGCGGAGGCCGAGGCATGTTTCCTGAAACTGCTCAAGGAGAGCGACGACGTTCAGATACTGCAGGAAGCTGCTCGCTTCTATATTCGTACCGGGCGAAATGACGAAGCGACCCGGCTGGTGGAACGTGCGGCGGCTTCCCGTCCTGACGACAATGCGATCAAGCTGCTGCAGCGGCAGCTTCAGGGCGCTGAGGCGGCGGAGATCACCGAACTGGTCGAGAAAAACATCGACGATATCAAGGATGAATTCCAGCGTGAGGTGACGCGCGCCCGATATCAGGCGTCGCACGACCAGGATGTCGAGGCCCTCGCATCACTCCAGAAGGCCGAGCAGATCAAGCCCAACGCTCCGGAACTGTGGGATGCGTATTTCATCCAGTACCTCAAGATGAAGAACTGGGATGAGGCGGGGAAATGGATGGAGAAGCTTGTAGCGGCCAACTTCGACAAGGCCGAAGGGCGGCTCTACCGGTTCCGCTTTGCCATGGGAAAACAGGACTACGAGGGAGCGACTAAGATCGGCCGGGATCTCACTGCGAAGATGCCGGAGTTTGCCCAGAGCTGGCTGGCACTGGGGCAGGGTCTGCAATACAGCCTGAAGTTCGACGAGGCAAAGGAGTGTTATCTCCGGGTGCTGGAGAAGCAGGCAACCAGCGCCGAGGCCTATCGCGGGCTGATCGAGTGCTGCTATGCCAACAAGAAATTTGACGACGCCACACGCTACATCCGCGACGCCCGGACGCGTCTGCCTGACAACTCCTATTTCCAGCGAGTTGAGATTGATCACGAGCTGAACTATGGCGAGCCCGAGCGAGTGTTGCCCCTGATCGAGTCGATGTTGCTGAACAAGGGCGACCGTGCCGAGGCTTATCTGGCGGCGGGGATGGCGTACTCGAAGACCGGGCAGCGCAAGCTGCAGAAGTCAACGACCGAAGCCAACCAGTGGTTTGGGAAAGCCAGGGACGTCTACGCCCAGGCAATCGCAAAATGGCCTCTGGACCGGCAGTTTGTGGGGCGCTACGCCGACATGTGCATGGTGCTGCATGAGACTGACAGCGCGGAGAAGGCGCTCAAGACGTATAGCGATCGCCCTGAGAACAAGGGAAAGCCTGATCCGCTGCTGATGCTTGCCGAGTTCTACAACCGGACCAGCAAGCCGAGTCACGCGCAACTGCTGCTGCAGCAGGCGTTGGACGCGGAGCCGGGCAACGTTGAGATTCGTACCCGGCTGGTCTCACAACTGGCGTCGATGCGCAAGTTTGACGAGGCTATCGCGATCCTGGACCAGGTCAAGATGGAGGAGCCGGGGTTGATTCGCCAGAAGATCGAAATGTTGATCTCGGCGAAGCGTATGGATGATGCGCGGAAACTGCTGGGTGACCTGCTCAAGGCTCATCCTGATGAGACCGGATACATGACGGCCCTGATTTTCATAGCGATGAACGAGGGCAAGCTGGACGAGGCGGGCAAGACGATCGAGAAGGTGCTGGCGATTCAGCCTCAGAATGCCATGGCTCTTTACTACCGAGGCATGATCCGCATGCGCCAGGCGGCGCCAGATTATGACGCAGCCCTCCTGGATTTCCGTACCGCGAGGCGCGACGCGCCGGACAATCCTGATATTCGTCTGGCGCTGGCGGATGTGCTGCTGATCAAGAAAGATATCCGCGCTGCGACTGAGGAACTCGAAGTCGCTCAGCAACTTGCGCCGGACAATGCGTCGACCCGGGCAAAGCTGATCGATCTCTATCTATCGCAGGACCATCCTCGGCTGCAGGATGCGCAGAACCTGATCGACCAGGCAAGGGTCCAGCCCGGTGGCCAGGAGAGTCCGGAATGGGCGCTTAGGGCTTCGCGTGCCGCGCGGCTGCGTGGCGAAGGGACTGTCGCCCTGAGCGAAATGGAGACGGCTCTTAAATATTCCGGCGGCAATCCCCTGGTCTTGCACGACTACCTGGATGTACTGCTTGAGGTGAAGCAGTATGACCGACTGGTTGCTGAGACAGCGAAACTGCCTGCTGAGGTTGCTGCAAGCTGGTGGATCCACCATGATCGCGCTCTGGCGATGGCCAGAAGCGGTAAGCGTGACGATGCCCTGGCGGAATGGGAAATGGCGATCGAGGCCGCTGACAAAATCCGCGACGGGGAGGCATCAATCGCCATCGTGCAGGCGATGGGTAGCGAACTGGGCGTGAGTTGCATCATGCCCCGCGTGCTGGAAAGAGCCAAGACGAACTATCGCTGGCAGATTCTGGCGGCGTCCATCTATCACTCTCAGGGACAGTTTGACCGGGCCGCGGATGTGATCGACAGCCTGATGCACAAAATGGATGGGGTTGCCGTCGCCGACCGCTTGCGGTTGCTGCAGCAGGCGGGGGGCATCTACCTGAGTTGCCGGCCGCCTCTGGCGGAAAAGGCATTGGAAACCTATCAGCGAGCGCTTCAGCTCGCTCCGGACGACCTTGCGACGTTGAATAATATTGCTTGTATTCTGCTGGATAACATCAATCCACCGGACCCGGCCAAGGCTGTAACGTACAGCCAACGGGCCTATAACATAATGCAGAAGAACGGAACGCTCGAGCCGCTCGTAATGGATACACATGGATGGGCGCTAGCGCAGTCCGGCAAGCTGCAGGAAGGGCTTATGGTCCTGCAGGAAGTAGTTCAGCGCCGGCCCTTCCCTGAGGCGAGGCTTCACCTTGCAGATGCGTATCTGCGAAGTGGGTACGCGGATCAGGCTCTGAGGCAACTGGACGCCGCCAAGGACGACCTTGCTCAGGCGGAGAAGGATTCGGTGTCGGTGGACCCGGCGCTGAAGAAACGGGTCGAGGCTGCGCGAGAAAAGGTGCAGGCAAAGCTGAAAGCTGAACCGGCATCGCAGCAGGCCAAGCCGTAACCGGCCAGGCTGTCGACTGAGAAGTGTTGAATATTGTCGAACGAGATTTTGTTTTCCATTAAGAATGGTTATCGTGTAGCCTTTCGACGTTGCAGTTGTAACGGTCAATTTAGTTACTGAGGAGCTTTCGCAAATGACGACTCTGCCACAGACGACCACCGTTCGCGTTCCCAGGACCGCCGGCCCGTCGCAACTTATGATGCCGGGGCCAGGCTATCCGGTAGCACAGGCCGCACTGCCAACCGGACAGATGACGGGCGCGGATGTCTGGCGCGTGATCCGCGCTAACGTCTGGCTCATTGTCGGTGCAGTGGTTGTTTTCGCTGTGCTTGGCTTTGTTGTGAACCTGTGGCTGGCGAAGTTCCACGCGCGATACACTGCGGTGGGCCTGATTCAGGTGCAGCCAAACGAGATTATCGATCCCATCATGAACCGGCCGGAAAAGGCTGACCGGACGCAGGTGGAAATCGAACAGCGATCACAGGCGGCACTGCTTCAGGGCGAACGCCTGTACAGCGACGTTCTGCAGCGCAGTGAGCCGGTCAAGCAGACCAGTTGGTATAAAGAGTTCGCGGATTCGCGGGATGCGAAAGAGGATCTCATGAAGAGCCTCACCATCACCCCGTGGCCCGACACCAACCTCATCAAGATCCAGTTCTCCACATCCGTTCCCAAGGACTGCAAGACGCTGGTTGAGGAGATTGTCCAAGGGCATCTGGACCAGCAGGGCCAGATGCGCCGCGATACACAGCTCGCCCGTAGCCAGACGCTGAACAAGCTTAAGGAAATCCATACCGTTCGTCGTAATGACCTGCTCGATCAGTTGCGGACCAAGGGCAACAAGCTTGCGATCGATGCGCTTGGCGTTCCGGGACATCTAAACGCCACCGAGCAACGGGCGGGGCAGTTGATGTCGGAACTTGCCAAGCTCGAGGGCGAGGCCGAGGCTGCCAAGGCATCGTATGAGTCGGTGCTGGGGCAGCTCAACAGTGGTCAGGAGCCGCCGATCCTGGAGGAGATGATGGCCCGCGACGCCCTGGTGGTGTCCTATCGCCAGCAGGTGGATGCAATCGACGTGGCCCTTTTCGAATATCAGAAGCTGGGCATCGACCATCCCTTCCTCAAACAGCTCAGTGCGCGTCGCGAGATTTCGATGAAGAAGTACATCGACACGCGCGCAGAGCAACTGGGCAAGTACCGGGCTGCACTGCTGGACCGGCTGAAGACTGAGGCGACGATGACCCAGCTTTCTGTGACCACACTGAAGAAGTCCCTGGAATCGGTGAAGAATGACCTCGTGGCGCTGACCGAAGACCTGAATATCTATCTCAGCACCATGGAGGAAGAGAAGAGCATGCGCGAGACCCTGAAGAGCATCGATAAGGAGCTTCAGGACATCAAGGCGTACAACCTGCGTGCAGATAATGCCGGCGTGTTCTGGGCGCAGAAGCCCGACGTTCCGGACAAGATGAGCTTCCCCCGGCTGGGCGTTACGCTATCCGTGGCGATCCTGCTTGGTTTGGCCTTGAGCTTGGGGTTGTCGTTCCTCCGCGAGATGCTTGATACGTCCGTGCGTTCGCCTCGCGACATTGCACGTGTCGGGCAGATGAACATCCTGGGCATGGTGCCTGACGAGCGCGACGATCCAGCCGTGGCCGGCGTGCGCCTGCCGCTGGCGATCTTTGAAGCCCCCAATTCGGCGTTCGCCGAGCAGCTCCGGCAGATGCGAACCCGCCTGCAGCACACCGTGTCGCTGGATACGACCCGTGCGATCCTGGTCACCAGTGCGGGGCCGGAAGACGGCAAGACGACCATCGTCTGTAACCTCGCCGCAGGTCTGGCCCTCAACGGACGGCGGATACTGCTGGTGGACGCAAACTTCCGTCGGCCGCAGATCCATAACGTCTTCGGCATGGCCAACGACAAGGGCTTTAGTGATGCCTTGAATGCCCCGGACAATTTCGCCGCCTTCGTGAAGCAGACGCCTATTCCGAACCTGGCGATCCTTGCTTGCGGCGCCAAGCCCGGGAACGCCACCGAGATGCTCGAGAGTCAGCTCCTGATCGACTTCATCGACCGGGCTCTGGACGAGTACGATCACGTGATCTTCGACTCCGGTCCGATGCTGTTCGTCTCTGAGACGGTGGCCATGGCGCCTCGCGTTGATGGCGTGGTCACCGTGGTGCGTGCCCAGCAGAACAGCCGCGGCGCGCTGCAGCGCATGCGGGATGGTCTGCGCCAGATCAAGGCGCAGCACATCGGCGTGGTGCTCAACGCCGTGCGTGCCCAGGGCGGCGGATACTATGCCCAGAACATCCGTACGCACTACGAGTACCAGGGTCTGCCGTCGAAACAGGTCTGATCGCAGGTCGCGACGGACCTGATGCGCAAGGGGTGCGGGCTCGCGAGCGGGTCCGCACCCTCTGTGTTATATTGAGGTATGATGGAGCCAGCCAAAGCTGATCTCGTCCCGAATCCCGCCGTGCGTCGGCTCAGTCTTTATCTGCGCCATCTTGAAGTCATGCAGCGCAAGGCAAGGAGCACGATCTCCTCCAAGCAGGTTGGCGTGGCCTTGGGTTATACCGATGCGCAGGTGAGAAAGGACCTGGCCTACTTCGGCCAGTTCGGCCATCCCGGCATTGGATATCGTGTGGATGATCTGATTGCTCGCATCCGCGGTATTCTGGCAACCGACCGCACCTGGAATGTCATCCTGATCGGAGCCGGCAACCTCGGCCGGGCATTGCTCGCCCACCCGGGTTTTGGTCCCAAGGGATTTCGCATCGTCGCCGTATTCGATACCGACATTTCCAAGGTCGGCATGGCTGTCCATGGCCTGGTGATCCGCCCGGTGGAGTCCGCGACGCCTTATGTGCGTGAAAATCCCGTGAGACTGGCAATTCTCGCCGTCCCCGCGGAGGTCGCTCAGGATGTCGCCGACGATCTGGTTGCGGCCGGCATTCGCGGCATTCTGAACTTTGCCCCCGTGGCGCTGAGTGTTCCCGGGGGCGTCGCCGTCAACTCGGTTGACCTGACGGTGCAACTCGAACAGCTCTCGTTCCTGGTCAACTCCACGGAGTTCCCACAGAAGTCGAAGGAGTAGGGCCATGGCTCTGGAGATCGAGGCGAAGATGCGGGTCCAAGACCACGCACCAATCCGGCAGCGGCTGGAACTGGCGGGGGCGAGACGACTGCATCGACATCTCGAAACCAATACATTCATGGATACGGCCGATCAGCAGCTCCAGATGCACGACAGCGGCCTGCGCGTCCGCCGGGCGGAAGACATTGACACGGACCTCGTGACGGCGGTGATTACCCATAAGGGGCCGCGACAGCCCGGATTGATGAAGACCCGCCCCGAGGCCGAAGTTAGCGTCGCCTCTTACGAGGATGCCGTCGCGCTCTTGCAGCAGCTTGGCTACCGGATCACGCTGTGCTTTGAAAAGAGGCGGGAGAGCTGGGAACTGGACGGGTGTGAGGTCGAACTCGATGAACTGCCGCAACTGGGCAGGTTTGTTGAGATAGAGGGTCCCGATGAGACAGCCATCGAGGCGGTCCGCCAGCGGCTGGAACTGAGCAGCCACGAGCTCATTCAGACGGGCTATGCGACCATGATTGCCCGGCACTTGGACGCGACGGTGCCGGGTCGGCGAACGCTCACTTTCGCGGATTGCCCAGCGGTCTGAGCCCCGCCGCCTTGCGCATCGACGCGAGTTTCTGCCAGACGCCTGCGTCGGCCGCCAGAAACGCCACCAGAGCGGCCGTGTTCACCTCGAGCGTTCGTGCTGCTTCGGAAACAGAGGCGCGCGCGCCATCAGTAACATCCAGCACGATTGCCAGCACCTCATCAAAGCGATCGTTGCCCGGCCGGATGCTGAGGTCCGCAGTTCCTGGGATCTCAGCCAGCCACTGCGGGCGGGCAAAAGACTGCAGGTCCACAGCCAGGCGTAGCTCGATCGCCAGCTTTCTGCGCAGCCGCGCCAATGCGTGGTTGCGGTTCTGCATCTGTGAGCGAAGTTCAGTGCCCGTAGCGCTGATTCCCGTCACGGTGTGGGTGACACGAATGGCCGAGCTTGTCTTGTTGCGGTGCTGTCCGCCGGGCCCGCTTCCTCGGAATGCGTCAACACGGCATTGCCGCATCAGCAGTTCCGTTGGCAGCAGGCGCTGCGCCTGATCCCGACAGGCGTGCGAGGCCAGATCCAGCGCCCCGGACTGAGCTTGACTCGATGGCTGGGGTGGTATCTTGCTCGTCACTTTTCTGGGCCGTTCTGTCGAGTGGTGATCCATCGCTGCAGCCCATCCGCAGCGCCATGTCAGAAGCCGGAAGTCGTTGGGCACTCGACGCGTTACGCGAAGCTACAGCAAATCTTGACAAGAAACCAGCGTCTGGCCGCTGGAGTTGTGCCTGACGCTGAGTGAGCATTGAGTTCAAGTCTGGATCAGTCCGTCTGTCCAACTGGGCGCAGCCCATCCCGGGTAACTGTTTACCGTGATACCCTACGCCTATGACGAATCGGTCGGCGTCTTGTCCGGGAAGTCAAATGGCTTGTTTGCCCACGACGCCATCAGCATGTCCTTGAACGTCTCCAACAGCGGCAGTTCCCGTTGCCGGATCGTGCGCGTGTGCTCATCAGAATCGCCGTCGCCTTCGCACCTCGGTCGCTGCGGCTGCCTCCGGTGATCTTCTGCAGGATCACCGCCGGACGCAGTGCACGTTCCACCGCCCGGGTCGCCACAATTTCCCCGCACTTGGGGCAGTAGCCTTCTTCGGTGGTATAGCACTCCGCCACCGGCTCGGAGGACACTATGTCTTCCACGATCCGCTGGCGTTTCTTCACCTTCAGCAGTTGGCAGCGGCACTGAATGGTTCTTACCCAGGGCTGCGCGAGTACGCTTACCCTGGGGTTAAGAATGCCGCCGCGTTGGGGCTAAGAAATCGCGTGCCCGGAAGGACGGGAACGCCCGTTTGGAGCAACAGTCGACAAAACATTGTTGAAAATGTCGCGGGGCGCGTAGGATGGGAACTTCTGCGAGCCTTGCGCATCTCATGAGGCTGAAGGTCAGGACGAGGAACCAAAGGAGCTTGCCATGCGGAATGGTCTATGGATTGGGGCGGCGGCGGTGGTTGTGGTGCTGGGATGTCTGCCGGCGACGGGTTGGGGGCGGATCAAGCTGATTACCCTGCCGGTTCGCGAGCGGGTGGAGATCCAACTGGATAACCCCGATGCGACGCTGGTCGAGGAAGAACGGATCGTGCCGCTGGTCAAAGGCGAGAACCAGGTCGATTTCTCCTGGGCCAGCACGCAGATTGACCCGGGCTCGATCGTTTTCCGGGTCATCGGCCCGGCCGACGGTAAGGCGCTGGATGTGAAAGTCCTCTCGGTGAGCTACCCGCCGAATGAGGCGGCGCTCGTCTGGGCGGTGGGGGCGAGCGACTCTGGATCGGCCAGGGTGCGGATCAGCTATCTGCTGGGGAACCTGACCAAAAGCTTTGCGTATCGCGCGGTGGCGTCCAACGACGAGTCGAAGCTGTCGTTCTCGCAGTACATGCGTCTGCAGAACTTTGCCAACGAAGAGTTTGGCAGCACGGGGCTGTGGGCGGGGTTTGGGAAGGAATTCTCAAAACCCATCGGCATTAACGAGACCAAGGAGATGCTGGTGACCCGGTTTGCCCAGGTGCCGATCACGAAGACGTATTCGTGCAACCCGCAGGAGTTTGACTACATCGACCGGCCGCAAAACAAGCTGCGCGTGCCGATGCACTATGTTCTGAAGAATGACAAGGCCAACGCGATGGGCACGGCCGCTCTGCCGCCGGGGAAGGTGCGCATCTTCATCGAAGGCGCGGGCAAGGAGCCGGAGAAGTCGACGGCGTTTCTGGGTGAAGACTGGGGCAAGTTTACGCCCATCGACGATGAGATGAAGCTGTACCTGGGCGTGGCGCAGGACATCAGCGTCAAGCGCACGATCGACAAGAACAACCGCCAGCGGGTCGCGGGCAACCTGAATAACCGTGAGATCGTGCTGAAGTATGAGATCGAGAACTTTAAGGATCAGGAAGTGACGCTGGACCTGAGCGAGAACCTGAAGTTCGTGCGCAATGAACTGGCCGGCGATACCGGACGCGATGTGCAGTGGGAACTGGGGCAGGAGACGACGCTGGGCCAGCCGGACAAGGAAAAGAGCACGTTCGAGCAGCTCGTGTTCCATGTGAAACTGCCGAAGAAGGACAAGGACGGCAAGGCGGAGAAGGTCATCCACAAGCTGCACCTGATCATCAAGAACGAGTGGTAGTCGAAGCCGAGCGACGAAGGGACGAAGCGATTGAGCGGCGGAGCGACGAAGGGAGCATGGCTATGAGACGACTACTGATCACTCTGATCGTGCTGGCCGGGCTGGTGGTGCCGGCGATGGCGAAGAACGTTGACCTGTCGACGGTGCCTGCGCGGCAGAGCGTGCAGCTCACGATTTACAACAGCGAAGACCTGACGCTGGTGCGCGAGACGCGGGTGGTGACGTTCAAGAAGGGAGTCAATCCGCTGCAGTTCTCCTGGGCCAATACGCTGATTGACCCCACGAGCGTGGAACTGAAGTTCTTGACCTCGCCAGCCAAGCTGGAGGTATTGGACACGACGTATCCGCATGACAAGCCGCAGATGCTGTACTGGAATGTGCAGAGCGAGATCGATGGTGAAGCGACGATTCAGATCACGTATTTCACCAGCGGGATCTCGTGGTCGGCCGACTATGTCTGCATCAGCGACAAAGATGAAAAGCAGATGGGGTTTGAAGGGTTCGTTCGCGTCTACAACAACAGCGGCGAGCAGTATGAGAATGCGCAGATTCGCCTGGTGGTGGGGACGATTAACCTGGTTGAGAAGATTGCACAGTTGGCTCGCGTTCCAATGAAGGACGTGGAGGGCATGGAGCGCGACGGCAAACTCAAGATGTTGCGATCGCAGGCTGCACTCTTGCCTATGGCGGCGGACGACTCGGTCGCGATCCCGTTCGGCATGGCAACGACTCGGCCGCAAGAGGAAAAGGAGATCATCAAGGAGGGCCTCAGCGAATACTTCATCTACACGGTGGAGGGGACCGAGAGCATCGAGAACGGCTGGTCCAAGCGGATGCGGTCGTTCGAGGGCAAGACCGTGCCGTTTGCCATCCAGTATCGCTATCGGCCGCAGGAATACGGGGATCGGCTGGTGCGGATGTACCTGCTGACCAATGACAAGGAGTCGAAGCTGGGGACGACTCCTCTGCCCAACGGCGTGGTGCGGGTTTACCGCGAGAATGGTCGGGATGGACTCTCTTATCTGACGCAACAGACGATCAAGTACATTCCGATTGGCGACAAGATCGAATTGAACCTGGGTGTTGATCCCAACGTGATCTTTGAACTCGTCAAGCTTCGGAGTTCCCGCGACAATATCTGGCTGCAGCTCAACGGGATGGATGTCTTCCGTCGGGTGGATGATGGGGCGGGGGAGATCGAGGTCAACTCGGCGGTGGTGGGGTGGGACGATCATTCGCTCTACACGCAGCGCATCCGCAACTACACGACCAGTCCGGTGGACGTGGAAGTCCGCCGCAGTTGGGATGGCGACATGATCTTCCGCAGCAGTCTGAAGCCGATCCTGTTCGACTTTCGCACGGTGCAGTTCCAGACGACCGTGGCCCCGGCCAGCAAGGCTAACCTGCTGTTCGAACTGGTGCAGCACCAGGGCCGCAACGCTAAACAGAATCACATTGTCCTTGAAGATATCGAGGTGAAGCCATGAGGTCCGCAGCCCGATTGTCGCGTGGTATTGGAACGTGGGCGTGTCTGTTGGTGCTGACGCTGTGGGGAACCGCCAGTGCCAGGAATGTCGATCTGTCGACTGTGCCGGCGCGCCAGAGCGTGCAGCTCACGATCTACAACAGCGAAGACCTGACGCTGGTGCGCGAGACGCGGGTGGTGACGTTCAAGAAGGGAGTCAATCCACTGCAGTTCTCCTGGGCCAACACGCTGATCGACCCCACCAGCGTGGAACTGAAGTTCCTGACCTCGCCGGACAAACTCGAAGTTCTGGATACCACCTATCCGCATGACAAGCCGCAGATGCTCTATTGGAATGTGCAGAGCGAGATGGATGGTGAAGCGACGATCCAGATCAGCTATTTCACCAGCGGTATCACATGGTCTGCCGACTATGTGTGCATCGCGGACAAGGCCGAGAAACAGATGGGGTTTGAAGGGTTCGTTCGTGTGTCCAACAACAGCGGCGAGCAGTATGAGAACGCACAGATTCGCCTGGTGGTCGGCACTGTCAACCTTGTTGAGAAGATCGCCCAACTGGCGCAGGTCTCGATGGATCAGGCAGGGAAGCTCAATGAGTCCAATTGGGGTCTCAAACTCGCTATCATGAAGCAGGCGATGGAAAAAGTGCCAGCGGTGCCCAGCGCGCCAATGCCGGCCACGATGGCTGGCATGGCGTTTGAGGAAAAGCAGATTATCAAGGAGGGCCTGAGCGAGTATTTCATTTACACGGTTGAGGGGACCGAGACGATCCAGAACGGGTGGTCCAAGCGGATGCGGTCATTCGAAGGCAAGACGATTCCCTTTGCGATCCAGTATCGCTATCGCCCGCAGGAGTACGGCGATCGGCTCGTCCGCATGTACCTGCTGAGCAACAACAAGGACTCGAAGCTGGGCACGACTCCGCTGCCAGACGGCGTGGTGCGGGTTTTCCGCGACAACGGCCGGGATGGGCTGTCTTATCTCACGCAGCAGACGATCAAGTACATCCCCATCGGCGACAAGATCGAACTGAACCTGGGCGCCGATCCGAATGTGATCTTTGAACTGATCAAGCTGCGCAGCACGCGCGACACGATCTGGATGCAGATCCGGGGCGCGAATGTCTATCGTCGCGTGGACGACGGAGCGGGGCAGATCGAGGTTAACTCGACCGTCGCCGGATGGGATGACCACTGCCGGTATACCCAGCGCATTCGCAACTACACCGCAGTGCCGATCGACGTGGAGATTCGCCGGAGTTGGGACGGCGACCTCATCTTCCGTAGCGGTCTGAAGCCGACGCTGTTCGACTTCCGGACCGTACAGTTGCAGACGACCGTGGCACCTGCGACCAAGGCCAACCTGTTGTTTGAACTGGTGCAGCACCAGGGCCGCAACGCCAAACAGAACCACATTACCCTGATGGATGCGGCCGAGATGCAGCAGTAGGTGGCCGGGTCTGAATCTAAAAGGGGGAACTAGAAGCGGGACATCCTAGCTTATTGGGGGAGGATTGACCGGAGCCCAGTTAGTTTTCCGGTGCTACCCGACCTTTGACCCGTCCCCCCTCGCACAGCGCATCCCTCCCAGCGGCAGAGTTCCGAGGTAAGAACCGGCGCATCAATAACTGTTCGGCTCAGAAAGGCCAACCCCCTCCAGCCTCCCCCCTGGGGGCAATACTGTCCGGGACTTTTCGCCTAAGCAATAAGATGATTGGATATTGGCCCGCATATGAAATGTCGCGCTGGGTTGCGGTGGCGCATACTACTGCCCATGCCCCGGCGCAAGAGACCCAAGATCGAACGAGCCCTGCCAACCTCGCTGGCTGCCGCCAGACAGGTTCAGGGCGTCTGCGATCTCTTGCGGCCCAAACCCGGCCAGGTGCACGGCAACACCATTCTTCCGCTGGCTGAAGGTGACGGCCTCGATGGAACATCTGCTGGCCCACAATGCCAATGGGATCACCGTGCAGTTCTATGTTGGGATGATCGCTGTGATGCTGATGCACATCCAGACAGGGCTGCCGGTAAGCAAGTACACTCAGGTGGGAATGAGCTTTGTAGCGCGTGGCCAGGCCCGGGTAGAGGATGTGATGCCCGAGATCCTGCGTCTGGCGCGGGAGAGAATGCTGGAGAAGCAGCGTCTGGCCCGGAAGAAAGCGATGCAAAAAGCACCCAAACAGTTGCCGAGGTGAGATGTTGGGCACCTCGGCCGCGGCCCTCATGCGGCGCGCTGCGAGCCCGCGGCATGCGCGTCTGCTTGCCATGCACGCCACAATAACTGCCGTATCCTCTGTCACTGCTCAGGCTCGCCAAGAATCCCGGACAGTATTGCCCCCAAGGGGGAGGAGTAAGAAGAGATCCTCGCGTCATTCCTGCCAGTTATTGATGCGCCGATCCTAAGTGCCTGTGCGTTCGTATTTCCAACTCCCCGGATCTCCCGGCCAGGCTCGCCACTGGCTACGGAGGGTCCGCCTACATAGAATCACCGGCGAAGTGCCTGCCGCAGACTCATGCACAGGGCTGTCCGGCGCGGGCGGTCGGGTTTTTCGCTAGATGAGGGGCCGACCGCATCTTTATGTCGGCTTATGGGAGATGGACATGTTTGAACGATTCACGGATCGGGCTCGTAAGGTCATGGCGCTGGCCAATCAGGAAGCGCAACGCTTTAACCACGAGTACATCGGCACCGAGCACATTCTGCTCGGCCTGGTGAAAGAAGGCAGCGGCGTCGGCGCCAACGTCCTGAAGAATCTCGACGTGGACCTGCGCAAGGTACGCCTGGAAGTCGAGAAACTCGTCAAGAGCGGACCAGACATGGTCACCATGGGACGCCTGCCCCAGACCCCGCGTGCCAAGAAGGTCATCGAATACGCCATCGAAGAGGCCAGGATGCTCAACCACAACTACGTGGGCACCGAGCACCTGCTGCTGGGGCTGCTCCGCGAGCAGGACGGCGTCGCCGCTCAGGTGCTGATGAACCTGGGCCTGAAGCTTGAGGAAGTCCGGGAAGAAGTGCTCAACCTACTGGGAGCCGGCACCGAGACCGAGGACACTGGCAGCAATCCGCCGGGAGCCGGGCCATCCGCCGAGAAGCAAGCCCAAGCCAAGGGCAAGAGTAAGACGCCCGCTTTGGACAGCTTCGGCCGCGACCTCACCGAACTGGCCCGCGGCGGCGAACTCGACCCGGTCATCGGCCGGAAGGATGAGATCGAGCGCGTCATCCAGATCCTCTGCCGCCGTCAAAAAAATAACCCCGTCCTGCTGGGCGAAGCAGGCGTCGGCAAGACCGCGATCGTCGAGGGACTCGCCCAGATGATCATCTCCAACACCGTCCCCGAGATCCTGCACGAGCGCCGTCTGGTGGTGCTGGACCTGGCGATGATGGTCGCCGGCACGAAGTATCGCGGCCAGTTTGAAGAGCGCATCAAGGCGGTCATGAACGAAGTCCGCCGCGCCAAGAACGTGATTCTGTTCATCGACGAACTTCATACCCTCGTTGGTGCCGGCGGCGCTGAAGGCGCCATCGACGCATCCAACGTGCTCAAGCCCGCGCTGTCGCGTGGCGAGATTCAATGCATCGGCGCCACCAC
>JBBQTU010000031.1:0-25162 GCA_038213005.1 Tepidisphaerales bacterium
CTGCGCTGGAAATGGTTTGAACCGTCCGCCACCGTCAGAAGCGTTCTATCCGCCCGCCCGCCGCGGCGGGTAAACTCAGTACCGCTCGATTTCGCAGATTATCGCGAAGGATGGAACGGATGAGCTTGAGTCTGCAATCTGTGAAATCGAGGCCGTACCCGGCCGGGCGGATAAAACTCTTCTCTGTGTTCTTCGCCACGCCGAATCTTCGATCTGCTGCCTCCTGTAGAGAAATGGAGTCTTCCATCACTGCCAGGTCGCCGACTGTGGCCGGGGGGGGTCGCATAGCGTGTTCCGCCAATCTTCACTACTAATCCGGATTCCACCGGGAATGGGTGCAGCGGACGCACTGACCGTGATCTGCGGCGGATGCGTGGGATGGGTCCTGTGCGGGCGAGGACGCCGCGCACTATCGACGCGAATGAAACCCAGGGCTGACAGACGCGGGTACGCTTGCTCTGGGCTTATGAATTATGCCCCTTTGGGGCTGAGCCGGGACATGTCCGAATAAGTTGGCACGCCTATGGTCGCGCTTGACATTCTGCGCGTAAGGCGTTCAAACTTGCCGCTCCCCCGGACGAGTTGCTGCGGCGACCTGAGGCCACCGCGCTAGCAAAATGTTCCGGTGGGGCCTACGGTTGATGGGCTGCGACAGTCAGCATGGCCCAGTGGGCGTGCTCAACAGTTCCATAGTGCCAAACGGGAGCGAGATGGCCAAAAAGGGTGCCAGACATCTAGTAATAGTCGAGTCGCCTGCCAAGGCGAAGACCATCAACAAATACCTCGGCGATGACTATATCGTTAAGGCGTCGATGGGTCATGTGCGCGACCTGCCAAGCAAGGGCATGGGCGTCGACCTCGAGACTTTTGAGCCAAGTTATGAGGTGCTCGCCAGCCGCGGCAAGGTGATCGCCGAACTGCGAAAGCTGGCCAAGACGGCGGATGATGTCTTTCTGGCAACCGACTTGGACCGCGAAGGGGAGGCGATCGCCTGGCACCTGAAAGAGGCTCTGCATATCCCCGATGCGCAGGCGTATCGCGTGATCTTCAACGCCATCACCAAGGCCGAGATCCAGAAGGCATTCAAGGACCCGCATCAGATCGACATCAACCGGGTCAACGCGCAGCAGGCGCGGCGAATCCTGGACCGGATCGTGGGCTATGAGATTTCCCCGATCCTGTGGCGCAAGGTGGCGCGGGGGTTGTCGGCCGGGCGGGTGCAAAGCGTGGCGGTGCGGCTGATTGTCGATCGCGAGCGGGAAATCGGCGCGTTCACGCCTGAGGAATACTGGAAGATCGGCGCGATCTTCACGGCCGCCGATACCGCAGCGGCCGGCAAACTCGCGGCCGGCTGGACGGACTTTCTCACCAATACCGGCAATGGCGAGCGCACCAAGCAGGAGCGTGACAAGTGGCTGGGCGAGCACGCGGCATTCGCCGCCGACCTGGTCGAATTCGCCGGGAAGAAACTGGACAATATCTCGCCCGAGCAGGTGCGCGCCCTGGCGACGGCCATCGGCTTTGTCACCGAGCGGGAAGACGTCACCGAAGACGCCGAGGCCAAAGGCCCGGCCAAGCGCCTGGTCAAACTGGTCGGCAAACTCGGCGCATTGCCGCCGTTCACCGTTCGCGACATTGAGAAGAAGCGGCAGACCAGTCGCCCCCCTGCCCCGTTCATCACCAGCACGCTGCAGCAGACGGCATCCAGCCGGCTATCGTATGGCGCCCAGCGCACGATGCGACTTGCCCAGACGCTCTATGAGGCCGGGCACATCACCTACATGCGTACTGACTCGACCGCCCTGTCGGCCGAGGCGATCGGCATGGTCCGCGGGTATATCGGCAGCACGTTCGGCGAGCGCTATCTGCCGGCCAAGCCCAATTTTTTCAGTTCATCCAACAAGAGCGCCCAGGAAGCCCACGAAGCCATCCGCCCGACCGATGTTTCGCTCTCGCCGCGTGAGGCGATGA
Source organism: Tepidisphaerales bacterium (assembly GCA_038213005.1). Classification (GTDB taxonomy): domain Bacteria; phylum Planctomycetota; class Phycisphaerae; order Tepidisphaerales; family Tepidisphaeraceae; genus JBBQTU01. The sequence continues at coordinate 1,972 of JBBQTU010000031.1, forward strand.
GCAAGCTTTCAACCGACGAGGCGAAGCTTTATCAGCTCATCTGGAACCGTTTTGTAGCCTGCCAGATGCCGCCGGCCGAGTTTGATCAGACGGCGATCACCATCAGCGCCAGCACCAAGGCCGGCGAGGCGATCTTCCGTGCTACCGGCCGAAAACTCGTGTTCGATGGTTTCATGAAGGTGCTCGGAGTCACCAGCGAGGATCAGATTCTGCCCGAACTGCGGCAGACGCAGGCGGTGCATCCGATCGAATTGAACCCAAGCCAGCACTTCACCCAGCCGCCGGCGAGATTCACCGAGGCCAGCCTGGTGAAGGAGCTCGAGCGACTGGGGATTGGCCGGCCCAGCACGTATGCGGCGATCATCCAGACGATCCAGGACCGCGAGTATGTTGAGCAGGAGAGCCGGCGGTTCTTCGCAACCCAGCTCGGCTGCGTGGTCACGGACAAGCTGATCCAGGGATTCCCCACGATCATGGACGTGCAGTTCACGGCCGACATGGAAACAAAGCTGGACCAGATCGAGGGCGAGCACCTGGACTGGGTCAAGCTGCTGAAGGATTTCTACGGTCCCTTCCACACCACCGTGGAAGCGGCGATGGGCCTGCTCGAACATGCCGGCGGCGCTGAGAGTATGCACAACTGCCTCAAGTGCGGCAAGCCGATGCTTTACCGCATCGGCAAGACCGGGTTCTTCCTGGCCTGCACCGATCGCGAATGCGGCGGCACGCAGCCGGTGGACTCGCAGGGCAAGCCCAAGATCCGCGAGGTCTCGGAATTCAAGTGCCCCAACTGCGGCCGGGAGATGATCAAGCGGCAAGGCCGGTTCGGCCTGTTCCTGGGCTGCTCGGGCTATTCAGAGAAGAACGAAAAGGGCGAGCCGGTCTGCTCGACCATCATCAACCTGGACAAGGAGGGCAAGCCCCTTCCGCCCAAGCCGGCGCCTGTGCCGACGCACCTCACCTGTTCCAAGCCCAATTGCGGAGGGCAACTGTTGCTCCGCGACGGCAAACGCGGCCCTTGGCTGGGATGCAGCCGATTCCACAAGTGCCGGGGAATGAGCATGCTGGGCAAGCTGTCGCCCGAAGATAGGGCAAAGATTGACGAACTGGTGCCGCTGCTGAAGGAAGGCACGCGCAAGGGTCAGGAAATGGTCGCCAAGCTGACCGGCGTAACCATCGCCCCTCAGCAGAAGGCCACCGGCCCGGTGCCGACCGACATCGACTGCGACGAGTGCGGCAAGCCGATGGTGATTCGCCAGGGCAAGCGCGGGCCGTTCCTCGGTTGCAGCGGCTATCCCAAGTGCAAGAATACGTCCGAAGTGCCGGCCAAGCTGGCCGAGGATCTCGCCGCGGCCGCTGGGCTGCCGAAGCAGGAGAAGCCAGAGGCACCCGCCGACGATATTCCGACGGATCTGGCGTTGGAATAGGGAGAGCGGCCTGCGGGGTGAGACAGTGTGCGTGGACCGCGCACCTTCTTCAGTCGTAAGGGCCGTAGCTTTTGAGGATCGGGCATCGCCCCATGTGCCATGGCCTGCGCGGGGAATATCCTCGCCAGGCCCCAACGATCCAGCCTTGGAACCCGCGTTTTTCTTGGCCATAAAGCTGATCGCTGCTAGAATCTTCATCATGAGCCACCGCGAGGAAATCGATACGATCATCGCGCAGGTCACGCCCTGGCCAATGGAAGAACGGGTGGCTTTGGCCTATCAGATTCTGCGCGACATGCGCAAGCAGACGCGCCGGCCTGCACCGCGGCGGACCCTTGAGCAGGCCATGGGTATCGCCAGGGGAGCGTCGGCGCCGCCTGATGATGCAACCCGTCCGCCAATGGATTCAGGAGCACCGTCTTGAGAAGCACGGATGATGCGCATTCTTTTCGACCAACATTGTCCTTGATGTGCTTCTGAACCGTGAACCGTTCGTGCGTGAGTCTCGCCGCCTGTGGGAAGCGGCCGATGAAGGGGTGTTCGAGGCCTGCATCGCATCGTTCAGCGTGCCGACAATCCACCACATCTGCGAAAGGCACGCGGGATCGGTGGCCGCCGGCGACGCCGTAGATACGTGCCTTGAGGCGTTTGAGGTATGTGCGCTGTACCGAGAGTGCATCCTGGCCGCGCGACGGATGCCCGGCGACGACTTCGAAGATAATCTTCAGGTGGCGTGTGCGATTACTGATTTCATGCAGGGAATCGTGACGCGTAACCCACGAGATTTTGCGAATGCGCCGATCCGCGTCTATACCCCGACAGAGTTGCTGGAAGTGTTGCGGCGGTAGAGGTAGACGGAATTCCGACTGGCACTGGCAAAAACGGCCACGGCGGGACAGGGGTGCGGCCTGCCGATCTTACGCCAGTCAGCGCGACGAGCAATCCTGCACTGACGTTGCATTCATCACTCAGGACCGGTACCTCAACAACCGTCCGGCTCAGAGAGGCCAACCCCCTCCCAGCCTCCCCAGGGGGGAGGAGTAAGAAGAGATCATCGCGCCATTCCTGACAGTTATTGATGCGCCGGTCCTCAGCGGCGCCTATGTCGTCGCCGGCGGCATTTGCGGCAGTTCCAGGATCAGACCCTTGCGCTTCAGTTCCACCGGGCAACTGTTGAAGCAGCGGGCGCAGGCGACGCACATGCCGCGGTCGGCGGTGTATTCGGTCTTGCGCCGGCGCATCGCGTAGGCGACCAGTTGGCCGCCGATGATCAGGCCCATGAACACCCCGCCGGCGGCGGCGCCGACGGCCATGCGGTGGCGGATATCCAGCACGTGTGCATAGAGCGCATCGACGTCGCCGCCTTTGTCGTAGAACGACTTGGTGGCGTCGGTGTCCAGCTTCTGTTTGACCTCGCGGGCTAGCTGATCATCGCGATGGAGTCGGGCAAGCGTCGGGCCGCCGGCATAGCCCAGCGTGGCCAGCGCCGCAGTGATGACGGGCAGCAGGATCAGCATCGCGATCAGGGTTCCCCGGCCGGTGCTGCGCGGCTGCGGGCGGACGTGATGGGTCGGGCGGCGAATGGCGCCGAAGGGACAGGCGTCCTCACAGAGGCGGCAGTCGATGCACTCCTTTGGGGTGATCGTCACGCGCTTCCAGGACAGCCGCGAGAGCAGGCGCAGCAGGACGCCGTAGGGGCAGAGGAACCGGCAATAGGGCCGGCCGACGAACATGCCCAGGATCAGGAGCGCCCCGCCCAGCAGAAGCATGTGGCCAGGCCCGTTGAGACGGAACAGCGGCACGAAGGGGTCGTATTGGCAGATCAGAAATGAGCCGCCGGTGGCAGCGTAGATGATCGACAGGGCAAGATAGCCGTACGCGAAGAGTCCCAGGGAGGCATCGACCCAGGCCGGCACGTGGATTGGTCGCCATAGAACCAGATCCTGAATCGCTCCCAGCGGGCAGACGCCCGAGCAGAACACCCGGCCGAAGAACAGGCTGAACGCCAGCGGCAGCACGAAGAACGCGCCGACCATCCACGGCAACGGCTGGGTCGGATCAAACATGGCCGATGCCACGTTCTGAATCGAACCGATGGGACAGACACACCCTTTGCGGAAGAAGCCGAAGTAGGCCAGGCTAAAGGCCGTGAGGGCAAAAACGCCCGCGCGAGATCGCTTCTTGAAAACCAGATACGCGGCTACGCTCAGCGCCAGGGCCAGGACCGCCGTGTCGACGATCGGCCATCCCGTCCACGGCGGCGCGGGATAGTGGTCGGCGGGAATCTGGTACGTGGTCCGGAACTCAGGCGGGGGAAAACGCTCTTCGGCTTGGAGGACCGATGCACCGCAGAGGACACTGAGGACACAAAGGAGAATCAAACGCGGCAAGCTGCAATCGAAGAAACTAAACCGCGAAGAACGCAGAGAACGCAAAGAAAAGGAGTTGGCTCTTCGCGATCTTTGTGCTCTTTGCGGTTGATCTCGATGAGCAGAACACACAAGCGGGGGCGCTTGCTCTACTAAAGAGGATGATGGTGTGTCGCCAGGGTTCATTTCATCCTGTGCGGGTCTTGGTTTTGTAGAGGTAGGGGCTCGACGCCGGCACCCGAGTGATCGCATGGCTGGGGCATGCCTTGGCAATGGAGCACTGGTTGCACTTCACGCAGAGGTCCTGGTCGATCTGCAGATACAGTGAGCCATTGCCGAACATGGTGCACCCCTTGACGCACTTGCTGCAGCCGATGCACAGGTCACGATCGATCTTGTACTGAAAATAGGGATCCTCGATGAACTTGCGTTGCAGGGCGCCCGTGGGGCAAAGCTGGTTCTCGGCAGCGGTGGTCAGTGCGTTGGGCTGGGCCTCGAAGAATCCCGTACACAGGTCGCAGTAGCCGCACACGGCAAACGCGTGGAAGCACTTGGACGCCGAGGGGGTCAGCACGCACTCGGTGGCGCACTTGCCGCATTGGATACATTTATATGGATCGATCTGCCAGAGCGTCGCCTCGGCGTGCCGCACAGCGGGCACTTTGCTGTCGGGGCAGGTCCCCTGCTTGCCGCAGGCATCGCACGGGCCGGAGAAGTCACACGTGCGCCCCTGGACCTTGCGGAAGACCATCTCCCCCACCGCCCCGGCCATCATGCCCACCAGCGAAACCCGGCCGACTGTCTTCAGAAAGTCTCGCCGGTTCATGGCTTGCCCTCGTCGACGCGCGCAAACACGCGAATACCCCGCGTGCCCGGCTCCAGCACCAGGACCCGCCCCTGGGCATCGGCCGCCAGATCCAGCCCGGCTCGGTTGCCGCCAAACTGATCGGGCGTCGCCACCACGCTCTCGAAATGTCCGTCGGGCTGGTAAATCTTAACGCGTGCGATCCCCTTCTCGGCCGTGACGAGGCGCCCGTCGGACAGCAGCGCGAAATCACTGGGGTTGCAGCAACCCAGAAACGTGTCGATGGTTGTGCCGGCGCTGCCCCAATACCGCTGAAGCGTGCCATCGGGCGAGTAGAGTTCCAACTGGTGGTGGCCGGGGTTGGCGACCCAGATATTCCCGTCGGGGGCGATGGCGAGGTCCATGTGCGCACTGGGGGTGAGGATTCCGGGGATTCCCTTGGCATCATCCTTCGCGGCGATCTCCGAGAGAAACTTGCCGTTCAGGTCGAACTTGAGCACGCGCCCCGCCCGGCGGCCGGCGTCCGCCACATAGACAGCATCCTTCGACACCGCGATGGAGGTGATGTGGCTGTCCTTGGCCAGCGGCTCCCACTCAGTTACGACCGCGGAGAGCTGCCGAGTTGGATAGCGCGCGATGCGGTCCTTCATCGCCACGTAGATCGTGCCATCCGGACCCGCGGCGACCGCAGTCGCCTCGCCGGAGATTGCGAACGAGGGCAAGTAAGACAACAACACCCCCTCTGGATGATGCACGCGAACCAGCCGGTCGCCCGCCACGATAGGTCCGTCGGGGCCCACAGCAATACACCGCGGCGAGTCCATTCCCGTCTCGATCTTCCCAACCTCTTTGTACTTCACCAGCGCCGGATCGACCGCGCGCATCCCCTTCACGTCAATGTCGTAGTTGAAGCCCCTCTCAAGGTCGGCATTACGGCGATCCTCGCCCTGCTTGAGAATCCAGGCCGACACGGCCGCCCCTGCCGGCAGCACGACCAGGGCCAGGCCCACGCCGAACTTCTTCGCACCCGACATCGGCCGCGAGATCGCCCTCTCGGGAAGCGGTATCTTGTTATCGGCCATAGTTCACCTGCAATCGTCTGTGCCGCCTATCTTACTTCAAGGCACGCCATGCGCCGCAAATCTCTTACGATGAGCCTGCCGCCCGCCAGCGACATCGGCCCCCACGCCTCATGCCCCGGCGAGAGGATCGGCCACGACCCTACCGGGCGGTACGCATCCGGAGTCACATCAACGGCGCTGAGCACCCCGCTGTCGTTCATGAGCAGGATCGTGTCGCCGGCGATCATGTACGGGCCAATCCCAAACTTCTGGGCGCCGCTATTCCACTTCGGGTTGCCATCCGCGTCCAGGCACACAAGCTGCCCGCCGGGGATCACTCCGTATATATACCCCGCGTGCCAGAGCGGTGTTTGCTGCTCGGAGCCGAAAACCTTCGCAGCACGGGTCCAGAGGGTTTTCACGCCGAAACCGTCGCCTTCCTGTGTGACCTGGATCATCATGCTGCCGGCGTCATACCCTGCCGACAGCAGGAGGCGACCCCCATCGCCCACCACAGGCGTCGGCACCAGCGCGATCTTGGATCGCCAAGCGGTGGTCTCCCACAGCAACTGCCCGGTGGACGCATCGACGCCAGCCACCCCGCCGCTGCCACAATAGACGTACATGCGTTTCCCGCCAAGCTCCATCGGCACAGCGGACGAATGCGTCATCTCCCACGCCCGGGGGTTGGGCGTCTCCCAAAGAACCTTGCCGGTCTTGCAGTCCACCGCCACCATCAGCGAGCGCCCCGCCGGCGCCAGAATCGCCTTGCCCTGGTCGATCAGCGGACACTGCCCCGCGTACCACGGCGGCACCTTCGTGCCATACTGCCGCACAAGATCAATACCCCAGCGATAGTCGCCGGTCTCGGCGTCGACACAGAGCACCTGGCACTTCGGACCCAGCGTCACCACGACGCCATCGGCGACGGCCGGGATCGTGCGCGACATGCCATGATTGCGTTTGACGTCCGACGGATAGCTCCGCCGCCAGATATCCCGGCCATCGCCCATGGAGAGGCATCTCAGGACATCAGCCCGGGCGGCCGCGTCATAGTCCAGCAGATACGCCCGGCCGTTGACGATCGCCGGCGAAGCATACCCCTCCCCCACATCCACCTGCCAGAGTTTCTTCGGACCGGTCCTGGCCCAGGCCGAAGGATCGACCCTCTCCTCGCTGATACCGTCGAGTTTCGGCCCGCGAAACCCCGGCCAGGCTCGGGCAGCATCGGCCGCGGAGGGCAGCACCAACGGCATCCCCTCGCCCTTGGCAAACGTCCCCGACAGATCGACCGGAGCCGTGGTGGCATCGGCGAGTCCCGCCGGACGATCCGTCCCGGGCACGCGAGGATCCAGCCCGGGCGGCACGCGATCTCGCGCAAGCCAGAACCCGGCCGCGACAATCGCGATACCGGCGACAACCAACGGCAGCAGTTTGGGGATCAGAGGCCCTTGCACGGCGAGGATTCTACCCGAAAGCCCGATGCCGAGCCTACATCGGCCGATCCACGACCAGCCGGGCCGCCATCTCCAAGGCGCGGCGTGCGTCGCTTTCCGGCAGATCCTCCAGCGTGCGGATCGCCTCTTCACATCGCTGGGCGGCGCGTCCCTGGGCATAGGTGATCGACGAACTGGGCAGGATGAGGTTGCGGATGCGTTCGACCTTGTCCGCGTCCCGGCTTTCCAGCAGCGACTGCAGCAGTTCCCGGTGCTGATGGGGGGCGTGGTGCATGAAGTGGATCATCGGCAGGGTCATCTTTCCCTTTTCGATGTCGGTGCCCAGTGTCTTGCCGACCTGTTTCACGTCCCCCACCAGATCCAGGATGTCGTCCTGAATCTGGAACGCTTCGCCGATACATCGCCCAAAGCGGTCCATCCGGGAGACGGCCTCATCGTCGGCATCGGAAAGCTTCGCCCCCAGCAGGCAACACGCGCCACACAGGCTGGCGGTCTTGCCGGCGATAATCTGGTAGTACGTCTTTTCGTCCAGGGAAAACCGGCCGCGGTTGTTGATCTGGAGCAGTTCGCCTTCGCACACCTCGTTGGTCGTGCGGGCAATCGTCCGCGAGCAGAACTGCGAATCCAAGCTGGAGCAGAGGTGATAGCTGTGGCTGATCAGATAGTCGCCCAGCATGACGGCCGCCTCGTTGCCGCGCAAGTGGTTTATGGTGGCACCTTTACGACGCAGTTCGGCCTCGTCCAGCACGTCGTCGTGTACCAGCGTCGCCATGTGCACCATCTCGACGACCGCTGCGACCGTGACGTGCGCGCGGGTGAGTTTGCCGCAGGCGCTGCCGCTGAACAGCACCAGCATCGGGCGGAGCATCTTGCCCCGGAACCGCCCGACATGGCGCACCAGATCGTTGACGCACGGGATGCGACTCTCGATCTCAACATCGAATAGTCGTTGCACCTCATGCAGTTCGCGCTCGATACAATGAGTTAATGCCGCAAATGTCGAAACCATCCAGGCACACTCCTGAGTTTGCTTCAATCAGTGCCAACGATTATAGCTTCGATGTCGCGTTGCGACATAGGTCTGGCGAAGGAGACCTCGATCCATCGTTTTTTCACACAGATTGAAGAAGCGGGCGATATGAACCTGATCTACCTGGACAGCAACGCCACCACCCGCCCCGCCGACGAAGTGGTGGACGCGATGCTCCCCTACCTGCGCGACCTCTATGCAAACCCCTCCAGCGTTCACCGCCTCGGGCAGGAGTCGCGCCATGCGATCGACGAGGCTCGCGCACGCGTCGCCACGCTGATCAACTGCTCGCCGGCCGAACTCGTCTTCACCAGTGGCGGCACCGAATCGATCAACATGGCCATTCGCGGCCTTTACCGCGCCAGGCCCCTGCGCCCCCGCATCATCACCTCAACCGTCGAGCACTCCGCCACCCGCGGCGTCTGCCAACTGCTCAAGTCCGAAGGCTGCGAAATCGTAGAAATCCCGGTCGATCACGAGGGGCTGCTCAATCTGGACCGTCTGCGGGCCGAGGTCGATGACCGCGCGGCCCTGGTGTCGATCATGTGGGTGAACAACGAAACCGGCATGATCCTCCAAGTGCCGGAAATCACCCAGATATGCCGCGCTGCGAAGGTGCGCTTCCACTGCGACGCCACTCAGGCCGTCGGCAAGATCGCCGTTGACGTCCGTGCGGCGGGGGTCGACGCCGCCAGTTTTGCCGCCCATAAGTTTCACGGACCCAAGGGGGTCGGTGGCCTCTATATCCGCCGGGGCACGCGCCTCGCGACCCTGATGGTTGGCGGGCCGCAGGAAACCACCCGCCGCGGCGGCACCGAAAACCTCCCCGGCATCATCGGCATGGGCAAGGCCGCCGAACTCGCCCAGGTGCATCTCGCCGACATGCCCCGCGTTGCCGCACTGCGTGACCGGCTGGAAACCGAAATCCTCCGCACGATCCCCGACACCGCCGTCAACGGCTCCCCCTGCTCGCCCACGCCCGATAGTGCAGCCGACTTCAGTCGGCTGTCCCCGCCCGACTCACCCCCTCACCGCGTGCCCAATACCACCAACATCGGCTTCGCCCGTCTGCAGGCCGAAGCGATCCTCATGCTCCTGAGCGAACGCGGCATCTGTGCCTCGGCCGGTGCCGCCTGCAGCAGCGGCAGCCTCGAAGCCTCGCACGTGCTCCAGGCGATGAAGATCGATCCCCACCTGGCCCACGGCGCCATCCGCTTCAGCCTCTCGCGGTATACGACACAAGACGATATACAGGAGACACTTACGGTACTGCCAGGAGTCATCGATCGACTCCGCAAGACGCTCCCGTCGGGCCAGTGAGGCGCGGGGCCGCCAAAACAGCCAGCGTCTGCAAGTCGTGGGCAGCCTCTCGGCCCGCGCATCTACGCCAAGTGCGTCAACTCGCGAGAGAGCTGGCCCTGGCATTCGCGCCGTCAGGCAAGTCAGATCGCTTGGTCTGCCTGTGCGGGCGAGGACGCCGCGCACTACTGATCGCGCAGAAGTAGTGCGCGGCGTCCTCGCCCGTACAGGCGCAGGCCACGCCTTCCTCGCGATCACGCCACCGTCTGGCTGCGCCCGCGACACGTGCAATGCATACGACACAACAAAGAGGCCCGGCACGTCCGTTTGGACTATGCCGGGCCTCTGGTTGATCCAAGCTTCTTGGGCAATCGCCACGTGGTACGCGGCGGCCGAATCACTCAATCGTGCTTCGCCTCTTCCAGCATCTTGCGCAGATACCCATTTTCCCGCCGGGTTGCTTCGAGGTCGAAGACCAGGTATTTGATGCTCAGGCGGAGGTAATCCAGGCTATCCTGAACCCCGCTGAGTGTTTTACTGAGTTTTTCGTGTTTCTGGCGGGTCTCGTCGGCCAGTTTCTCGAACCGCTCGCGGTCGATCGCCGGTAACGTGCTGATCTCACCCATCAGATCGCCCAGTTGCGACTGGAAATCCTGCTCATTCATGACGTCTCCTTCAAGCGTAAACAGCCCACGAAGGAACGAAGGCCGCGCTTTCACATCCGTGTGAATGAGACGATCCGTCTGATCTGCAAGAGGTGAGAAATCCATTCTCGACGTGACCGCGAGTCCCGTGTCAGATCCGGCCGGAACACCGCGGATGGGCCAATCGCTCCAACCAGCCACCAGCCCCATCAGGGCTATCGCCAGTCGTCGGCCCGGTGCGATACATCCACTCGCACCACGGAACATGTTACCCAGCCAAACCCATCAGATAAAGCCCCGAGGTCGACAAAAATCCCAAAATCATCCTCGCACGCGCCATCTGGCCACTTCGCCAACGCCGAATCGACCATCGAATTTCATCTTAACGTTTTTATCTACAGGGGCTTATCTTCACAGTTCTCGCCGCAGGATCGCAGCGCTCGGTGGAGCACAGACCCTGTAAAGCCGTCGCCTTGCCCAGATTGACCAAGGCGAAGTGCTGCACTTTGGTCAGGTCGACACACCCATCGCCGCCAGGTCGGCATGTTTTTTGTCGAACTGGCCATGGAGGGCGGGCCATGTGCTCATTTGGGCAATGGATGCTACATTACGGGCACGGCGGCACCCACGTCGCCTCACTGAACTGACAGGTCCGGGAAAAGGAACAAACACAATGGGCATCGAATACACCAATCGCAAACGCCAGACCTACTACCTGCATCAGGGCAAGACGGCCTCGGGCAAACCCAGGTGCTTCTTCTCGCGCAAGTGCCCAGTTAAGCCAGTAGCGAAGATTCCGCCGGGCTTTGAGGTCTACGAGAACCCGGACGCCTTGGTTTTTTTGCGCCAGATCGAACTGCAGGTGATCACCGACGCGGAGCTTGCGATAGTGCGAAGTGCACTGGCCAAACTGGCGGCTACGCGATACTGGACGACCGATCGCAAGGGCAAATACATAACGATCTACACCGCCGAGGACCTGACGGACCAGCGGTTGGGAGTGCTGAAAAGCCTGGCTGTTCCCGCCGGAGACTCGACGCGGGATTTCATCGAAACCCACCTCCACTACACGCCCATGTTCCGCCTGACGCTGGACGATGCCACCCGCCGCGTGTTCCTGATCGAACGCTGGTGCTTCCGCAGTTCAGTCAACGGCTGGTACGGCCTCGGCGGCGGCGAGTTGAAACCGCTGCTCCGCACCTACGTCCCGCATCTGGGGGATGACTCTTTCTTCGAGATGATGTGAGCGCACAGCCCACGCCGCCAAAGCCGGGAAAGATCAAATGCCGAGCACATGCTTCACTTTCCGAGCCATGATGCCTCACCGGCGGAATGGGCCGTATCGCTCTGCTTCCTCCGCTACCTCCTGTTGGAGTGGATGGAATGGTTTAATTGAACGGGAGCAGGCCGTGCTGTGCAGAAAACAGCGGCGGCAGAAAAGAGATACTACCGGCCGCAGCACTTCTTGTACTTCAAACCGCTGCCACAAGGGCACGGATCGTTGCGCCCGGGCTTTTCGAGGGATGTCATCGGGAGTTCACGGGGCAGTTCCGGCAAGATGGCGGGCTTGCCGGAACTGCGCCGAGCAATCTGTTTGATTTTGGCGTATCGCCATTCATATTCCTTCAGAACGTCGTCGCACTGCTCCTGCCAGGCGCGGCAAATCGCTTTGGCTCTTGCTTCGCTGCAGTCGTGGCGGGACTCGACGGTTACCTGCCCACTGAAGCAGGCCATGGCCGAGAAGCGTTCCTCTATGATCGGTCGGCCGTCACTGGTCGTCTTTCCAGACTGCTCCACAAACTGCAGATGGACATCGCGGCAATCGCACTCGGGATTGACGCAATAGCTGTCAACGACGCGGAAGAGAATGCCTTCCCACCAGAATCTCAAGGAAAAGGTCAGATCCTCGGCAGGATAACCGCCTGCTTCGGAGACGATCTGGCCGTAATACACCAACTTACCCTTGCGCACGTCATCATCAGCGATGCGATAGGTTCGAAGCCGCCGGGTGGCCGTGGTCCACGCCACCGTTCTATACCGTAGCAGGGCTCGCTCGGATTCGGGATAGTCACGAAGCAATTCGGCGACCATCGCCGAAACCTCTTTCGGCCGCTCCGGTACGTCCACTTCGGTCCATGTTCGAGTGTCAACACCCGCCATGCACGCCAGCGGTTCACGGCGATCAGTGGAGCTGCACACTTCCTTCAGGTCCAGCCAGACAGTTTCGCACTCACAATCGCGATCGGCACACATCCGGACGACCAGATCGAACACGCCATGAACGCACGAAAAGCTCACTCTTACAGGTGTCATTGCCCGTCTCCCACTAAAGCCGCGGTCTATCTCAGCAGTCCCGCAATCGCGTCCATGATTCCTTTGAGCTTCTGCGGAGACGGCAGCGCCACCCGCAGGTATCGTTCGCCCGTGCTTTGATCCTGCTCGACGCGGGCCGGCCTGCTCGATCCGTTGGTTGACGTTTGGCCAGAGAGGGCCTGCGCAAGGGTATCAAACAGGCTGCGTCCGGCATTCGCCAGGTCCAGAAGAGCATCCGCCTGCGACGCCCCGCCGCCCGACGGCTGTGATGGCGTGGAGGGTTGCTCACCGCTAGCCGATCCGAGCGGCCCGTCTCGTTGCGGCTCGCTTTCGGTAGGCGTCTGCACCGACTCAGCTCGCGCTTCGGGTTCGGGCTGTGGCGCCGGGGCCGGGATGTCGGCCGTGGTCTTCTCCACCGCTTCCATGAACTGCTTCAGCCGGCCGCCGTTGAGCGACACTTCGCTTTCCGTGCCATCGATTGCGCCGGCAAACAGCGACTTCTTGAACTTCAGCAGTTCCAGTATCCGGTGTTCGATCGTCCCCTGGGCAACGAAATTCAGCACATGCACCGGGCGGGTCTGCCCAAGGCGGTGTACGCGCCCGATCCGCTGTTCCAACACGGCCGGGTTCCAGGGCAAGTCGAGATTGATCACCGCACACGCGTGCTGCAGGTTCAGCCCGACGCCGCCAGCGTCCGTCGACAGGAACACCCGGCAGTCGGCATCCTCCCGGAACTGCTGCACGAGCGCGCCCCGCTTCGCGCTGGGGACGCCGCCGTGGAACAGCACATGCCCGATCGCCCGCTCCTTCAGCTCGCGCCGCACCAGTTCATGCATTCGCAGCCACTGGCTGAAGACAACCACCTTCGCATCCGGATGCTCCAGAACCTCGCCAAGCTGGGTGGTGAACTCCGCGACCTTGTTTCCGAAGTTGGTCTGCTCATCGACAAGATAAGTGCTATTGCAGCACATCCGCATCATCTGCAGGCAGATGCGCAGGCGAAGCTGCTCGGCTTCGCTCAGAAAGCCGCGCTTGCGCCATTTGCTGACCAGGTTCGCGACCGTCAGCCCGTGGTCGTCGTGGATGCGCTGCTGCTGAGAGGTCATCGGCACAAACAGCAGCTTCTCCATCCGCGGCGGGAGTTGGCTGAGAACCTGCGATTTGGTCCGCCGGATCATCACCGGCGCAAGGGTCTTGTTGATCTGGTCAAGCCGGTGGTAGCCGATCACCCTGCCATGCTCGTCCACTTGCTGATGCGTTGCCAGAAACCGGAATAACGGTCCGAGCCGAAAGCAATCGACCATCTCCACGATCGAGTGCAATTCCTCCAGGCGGTTCTCCAATGGCGTGCCGGTCAGCACGATGGCATACTGCGCCGCGATCTGCTTCACTGACCTGGCGGCCCGGGTGCGCCAGTTCTTGATCCGCTGCGCCTCATCCAGAATCAGCAGATCCGGCTTGAGCTTCCAGACCAATTCCATATCCCGGTGCAGCACGTCGTAATTGACGATCTTGAAGAATGAGTCGGCAGCATATCCCGCATCGCGCTGCGGCGCGAAGCCCTCAATCACCTGTACCGAGCGGCCGGTAAATCGGGCCAACTCCGCCGCCCACTGCTGTTTCAGGCTCGTGGGGCAGACAATCAGCACGCGCTCAACACCGCCGCAGCGTGCCAGTATCTCGGCGGCGGCAATCGCCTCAATGGTCTTACCCAGTCCCATTTCGTCTGCAATCAGGCATCGGCCGGCCATCGCGGCGAACAACGCTCCCACTCGCTGATAGGGGTAGAGGTTCACCTTCAGCAACCTGGCGAACGCGGGATCATCGGCGCCTCTGGGCAGCAGGTCCTTGATCCGCTGTCGCGTGCTTTCCTGCGACAGGACTTCTGCCATGTACTGGGCGGCATCCTCGTGGACGCGCAGCTCATGCCCGGCCTTGGCGGCAGCGTCACCCAGGACGCGCAGCGCGCCATAGTTGGCCGGCTCGATGACATTGCGATTGTCACTGAGCCTTCGCGAGACCTTACTGACCGAATCAGGACACGAGCATCCGCAGCTAAACCTGACGCGGCGTTCCGCTCCGTACTGAAGGTAGATTTCAGAAAACTCAGGTGAATATCTTTTGGTAAACTCGCGTTTCCCATCGCGGTTCCGCCGCAGCTTCCGCACCACGTATTCGATGTGTTTGCAGGTGCCGAGCGTGTTGACCGCGTAGTCGGGGCAAGAGCAGTAGTTATCGCCGGCCTTGGGGCCACGAATCGCCACGCGGTAGGCGCGGCTGGTCTGCGGATTGAGAACGCGAAACTCCGAAAACACCGGCTCATCACCAAGGTTCTCGACTTTGAAGCTCTGCTGCGTAGCAATCTGCTTCCGCAGCGCAACCTGCCACTGCTCCAGGGCCATCTCGTCCGGCTTGCGCAGATGCGAGACCGGCTTCTTGAGCTTGCGTTGCTTGCCATGACGGGCGGTGCGAACCACCTTCACAGATTCGGCCATGTGTATTCCTTCTTTTCGCCCAGGATCATCGTCTGTCCATCAAAACGGCAACTCGTCCTCCGGAATATCGTGCGGATCACTGACGAGGTCCGTTGCCGCTGCGAAGCCGGTCGCCTCGGGGGCCTCCACACCAGACTGGTCGACAGTCCGCGGTTCCTGCTTGCGTTTCTTCTTCTCCTCTTTCTTCTGCTTCTGCTCTCTTGCCATCCGCTCGATCGATCGCACGTTGTCCGGGCGATTCTTCCCGAAGCTCTTGTAGTAACACCTCTCGATCAACCGTTCTTGCTCTCTCCCTTACGAGCTTGCTCGACCATCGCCTGCTGCAGTCCGGCAAACGCCTTGGATTGCGAGGCGCCCTCGATCGCGCGGACAGCAACCTCCTGGACTTGTCCATAGGCCTTTTCCAACTTCGCGGTGAGCTGCTTGATCTGCTCAGCTTGATCCTTGTTGGCCGCCTCAAAAGCCGCGATCCGGGCAGTCTGCACGTTCTTCTCGCCGGCGAACTGCTGCTTGAGCAGTTCCTCGCGGCCGGCCGCGTCGGACTGTGCGCGAGCAACGACCTCTTTGGTCGCCTTGGCGACAGCGGCCTCTAACTCGGCCGGGAATTGGCTGACCCGGGCCTGCAACTCGGCAAGCTGCTTTTCCCGCGCTGCGATCGCGGTCTCACGCTCAGCGAGCTGCCGCTCGAGTTCCTCGCGACGAAGGGTCAGTTCACGCTCGATACGAGTCTTCTCATCGGAGAACTGGTCCTTGGCCTGCTGCTGCTCACGGGTGAACTTGTACAGGTATTCATCGCGTTCACGCTGGCGGGATTTTGCGTCGACGACCGCCTGCTCTTTCTGCTCGGCCTCCCGAGTCTTCCGTTCGGCATCCCACTGCTCGCGTGTCTGGGCAATCTCACGCTCCAGTTCTTCCCGCTCACCGGCCATGTTGGCGTCAAACTCCTCACGTTTGCGCTGCTGCATCTCGATCAGAGCGGCAAGCGTGACCGCCTGCTTCTGGATCTCGTAGATCTCGGCCAATTCCTTCTCTTTGACCTCGATCGCCTTCTTGACCTGCTGGTATTTGTCCACTTCCGCTTCCAGATTTTCAGCAATCTGAGAAAGCGTCTTGCCGACACTGGAACGAAGTTGAGTAATGTCCTTAACAACGTTCTCAAGGGAAAGAGAGTCGGCCGCCGCCACGGCAGCCAGAGTGGCGCGCTGTTCGATCCTCTGATCTGGAGTGGCGTCCGCCTCCCGCCGCTCTTGGGCAATCTCCTGCGCAACCTGAATCGACGCCTGCATCTCCTGCTTCGCAGCGACAGCGGTCTTCTTCTTCGGGGCGGCCATAGTCGTCTCCTTTGGCCGGGCATGATACATTCCACTCCGGCGAGGCACAAAGATGGTTGCGCCTACCAACAGGCGGGGGCAGTCCGCCACCGCCACCATTTGCCTCCCTCACCCAGCTTGATTGCGCGAGGCCACAGTTCTAACCGGTCTTCGCACCACAGACGCCAGGCTGCCGGGCTGGCAGGCGCATTGTGTTGGAACAATGATCTCGTACCATGTTGGGCATGCATCCTGGATTCAAACCGATTTCACTGCGGAATTACTTAGACCGGCACATGAAGGTCAATCCCGCTGACGATCGTATTGAAGTCGCACGGCGACTGAAATGGGCGGCCGAGCACCACTTGAAAGGCCGACGCTGTGATTGCGGCGAGCCCATTTGGATCATCGGATCAGCGGTGGCACAACTCGGTTGCTTTGCCTGCATCACCGGGAGTGCGAATCCCGACGAGGATTACGAGTTGGACCTCAACAAGCCACTTGAGTAACCATCATATGCCTTTCGCACCATTTCACGAGTACGTCCCAGAGATTGGAATTGCCGAAACGCGGTCGATTCGCGTGCCGCCCCAAACAGGCTCGCCCCTTCCCGCCGATGAATATGGCTTTCTGGAACTGTACTGCAACGAACCGGGATGCGACTGCCGGCGGGTGATGTTCCGCGTTCTCTCAGAGAAGCGATGCCGCGATGAGGCTATCATCACGTGGGGATGGGAAACTCCGCAGTTCTACGAGAAATGGCTGCGCCGAGCGGACCCCGAAACGGTCGGGGGCCTGATCGGTCCCTGTCTGAACATCGGCAGCCCGGCCAGCGCGATTGCGGCCGCCCTTGTGGAAGTGACGAGCCAGACGCTGCTGCGCGATCGTGCTTACACGGATCGCATCAAACGACACTACAACATGTTTCGCAAGAGGATCGGCGACCATCGGTAAACGATCCGGCAGCATCGGTCTATGTTCAGATCGCGCAACGGGGTCTCCTCAAACGAACTAACCTAAAGCATCGGGGCGGCCGTTCGGCCGCCCCGGTGTGGTTGATCAGAGGGAAAGAGGCGATGGTGCCTCTTCCACTTTGGGTTACTTCTTCTTCGCAACCTTCTTCGCGGACTTGGCAACCTTCTTCGCGGGCTTCGCGGCCTTCTTCGCCGGCTTGGTGGCCTTGGCGGCTACCTTGTCGGCGATGGCGACCTGGGCGGCCGCGAGGCGGGCGATCGGGACGCGGTAAGGCGAGCAGCTCACGTAGTTCATGCCGATCTTGTGGCAGAACTTCACACTGGCCGACTCGCCACCGTGCTCGCCGCAGATGCCAACCTTCAGGTTCGGGTTGGTCTGACGGCCCTTCTCGATGCCCATCTTCACGAGCATGCCGACGCCGTCCTGGTCCAGGGACTGGAACGGGTCGTTCTTGAAGATGCCCTTGCCGCCGTCCTGTTCGCTGGCGACATAGAACGGCAGGAACCGGCCGGCGTCGTCACGCGAGAGGCCCAGGGTCATCTGGGTCAGGTCGTTGGTGCCGAAGCTGAAGAACTCGGCAACTTCGGCGATCTTGTCCGCGAGCAGGGCTGCACGCGGGATTTCGATCATCGTGCCGAGCATGTACTTCACGCCCTTGGCCTTGGCGGCCTTGATCAGGCCATCGGCCAGCGCGCGCGCCTGGTCGACCTGGATCTGCAGTTCCTTCTTGTCGATCGTCAGCGGAATCATGATTTCCGGGAAGACCTTGATCCCCTTCTTGGCGACGTTGATGGCAGCCTGAATGATGGCCGTCACCTGCATGTCCAGGATCTCGGGGTAGGTGATGCACAGGCGGCAGCCACGGTGACCCAGCATCGGGTTGGACTCGTGGAGCTGTTCGCAGCGATGCTTGATGGCTTCGCAGGACAGCCCGGTCACCTTGGAGAGCTTCTCGACGCCGGCGTCATCCTTGGGGGTGAACTCATGCAGCGGCGGGTCGATCAGGCGGATCGTCACCGGCTTGTTGTTCATCGCGGTGAAAATGCCTTCGAAGTCGGCCTGCTGGAACGGCAGCAGCTTGGCCAGGGCGGCCTTGCGGGTCTCCAGGTTCTCAGCAACGATCATTTCCTGCATCGCCAGGCGGCGTTCTTCGGTGTCGAAGAACATGTGCTCCGTGCGGCACAGGCCGATGCCTTCAGCACCCATGCGGATGGCGTTTTCGGCATCGTACGGGGTGTCGGCATTGGTGCGGACCTTGAGGGTTCGCAGCTCATCACACCACTTCATGAGGGTGTAGAAGGCGGCCGGCTGCTCGGGCTGCTTCAAGGGCAGCTCGCCGACATACACATCGCCGGTGTTGCCGTCGAGGGTGAGGAAATCGCCCTTCTTCACGGCCGTCGTGCCAACGGTCATGGTGTCGTTGGCGTAGTTGATGTTCAGGGCTTCGCAGCCAACGATACAACACTTGCCCCAGCCGCGAGCCACCACGGCCGCGTGGGAAGTCTTGCCGCCGGTGGCGGTAAGGATGCCCGAGGCGGCATGCATGCCACCGACGTCTTCAGGGCTGGTTTCCTTGCGGACCAGCAGCACCTTTTCGCCCTTGGCGGCCAGCGCCTCGGCGTCAGCGGCGTTGAAGACGACCTTGCCGGAGGCAGCGCCCGGAACGGCGTTGATGCCGTTGGCAATCTTCGTCGCCGTCTTGGCGGTCTTGGCATCGAGCTGAGGATAGAACAGGCGTTCGATATCCTCGGGCTGAATGCGGCCAATGGCCTCTTCCTTGGTGATGAGCTTTTCCTTCACCATGTCCACGGCCATCTGGAAGATGGCAACCGGGCTGCGCTTGCCGGAGCGGCACTGCAGCATGAAGAGCTTCTCTTCCTGGACGGTGAATTCCAGATCCTGCATGTCCCTGTAGTGCTTCTCGAGCTGCAGGCGAACCTGGCAGAGCTGCTTGTAGGCCTTGGGCAGGAGGGTCGCAAGCTCGATGAGCTTCATCGGGGTGCGGATGCCGGCCACCACGTCTTCGCCCTGGGCGTTGATCAGGCAGTCGCCATAGAACTCGTTCTTGCCGGTGTTGGGGTCGCGGGTGAAACAGACGCCGGTGCCGGAACTGTCGCCCATGTTGCCGTACACCATGGTCTGAACATTGACCGCGGTGCCGACCAGGTCGCTGATCTTCTCAACGCGACGATAGGTGACGGCCTTGTCAGCTTCCCAGCTACCGAAGACGGCCTTGATGGCGCCCCAGAGCTGCTCGTAAACATCCTGCGGGAACGGCTCACCGTTCATGTTCTCAGAGTAGAACTTCTTGAACTGGCCACAGAGTTCCTTCAGGCCTTCGGCCGGGATCTCAGGGTCGGTCTTAACGCCGAGCTTGTGCTTCATGGCGTGCAGCATCTCTTCCATGGGTTCCTTGGACAGGCCCATGGCGGTGGTGCTGTACATCTGGATGAAGCGGCGGTAGGCGTCGTAGGCGAAACGGGCGTTGTTGGTCTTCTTGCCGAGGCCCTCGACCGAGACGTCGTTCAGGCCGAGGTTCAGGATGGTTTCCATCATGCCCGGCATCGAGCGGGCGGCGCCAGAGCGGACGGAGACGAGCAAGGGTGCCAGCGGGTCGCCGAACTTCATGCCCATGGCCTTTTCGACCTTGGCCATGTTCTCGCGAACCTGGACCTTGACGCTCTCGGAGAGCTTCTTGCCGCTCTTGAGGTAGTCTTCGCAGTTGGGGATCGAAATGGTGAATCCCGGAGGGACGGGCAGCCCGGCCGCGGTCATGTCCGCCAGACCAGCGCCCTTGCCGCCGAGGATCAGCTTGCGATCCTTCTCCAGGGCGGCAACGCTCATGCCTTCCGCCTTGGCGTTACCGAAGAAGAATACCGTTTTCGTGGCTTTGCCACCCTTGGCGGGCTTGGCCGCCTTCTTGACCTGCTTGGCCATGGATCGAATCTCCTAAAATCCCGGGACAGTTGAAGACAGAAAATCTATAAACGTTCGATTGTCCTGAGCGTGGAAGACGGGCGATCCGCACCGGGCAGCGAACACCTGCTCCAACTCTCAAGCTCGTTGTATAGGATGCGCCTCGGCCGAGACCTCAGGCCTCGGAAGCGACACTCACCCACACTGCAGCGGCGAATATAGGTCCCGCCGTGGGGGGTGTCAATTTTCAGCACGGCGGGCAGCAGGGCTTGGTGTGCCCGTTTTTCCGGGCAACCTTTTGGAGTGCGGCGGCATGACGCCACTTTCACGAGGCGGCATGCCGCTGGGAGGAAGACATGACACCCGGCCCGCCAGCAGAGCGAGCAGGCGCGAATCTAGACCTCCCGGCGTCCCTCTCGGCGACATGTCGCCTTGCAAAAGCTGTGGCATGCCACAGCACTCCAAACTCTGCCGTTGCTCAATGGCGCAGCCAATCTCCATATTGCGAGACCTGCCCCGAAAAACGGGCACGCCCGCAGAGCTTGGCGTGCCCGTTTTTCCGGGCGGCCTGGCGAAGTGGAGATCGGTCACGAACAAGGAGCCGTCGGCGTAAGCCGGCGGGTTGGCCAACCGGCCCCGACTCGACCGACAAGGACCCCGCCGGTTGGGTATCGCCACAAGGGTGATCACGCTACCTCGCAGCGGCAACCGTCCGCTAACCCGCCGGCTTACGCCGGCGGCTCGTTGCAGGCGATTCCGACACGATAGACAGTTGCGCTCGATGGGGCTGGATTTCTGCACTTGCCCCAGAAAAACGGACACGCCCAAGTGGGGCAGGCCGCCCCGGCCAGCCCATCCGGTTCCCAGCGGATCACGCGTCAAGACAATCGCCGTCAAGGCCTCTCAATCCGCCTTGCCGCAGCGCCAGGCATCCCCGAACCCGCCGCTCCTATTTGGTTTGGAGCGCTGCGGCACGCCGCAGCTTTACCGAGGCGACATGTCGCCGGGAGCCGCACCGGCCGTCCATCCGGGCGTGCCCAGAAATACAGGCAAGTGCCGCCGGTGCCCCCACCGGCGGGCGGAAACTCTCGCACGGCGTATTGCAGGATGGCAAGATGAACCGGACAATATAAACCGCGTCCTGTTTGATTTCCCGGCCGGACCGATCAGAACGTAGACGGCTCGGTCCGCCGCGTGGAGTACGCCTATCAGGACGACGGCAAGGTCAGCACCATCAGCACCTTCAATGCCGTCACCGGCGGCACCATCATCAATCAGGTGAAATACACCTACGACGGCTGGGGCGACACCAAGACCGAGCAGAGCCACGCCGGGGCCGTGACCACCGGCACGCCGGCCGTCACCTACACCTACGAGGACGGGGCCGATGCAAACGGCAACGCCCGGTTCCTTCGCCTCAAGACGGTGACGTATTCCAGCGGCCGGGTGGTACACTCCCTCTATGAGACGACGCCCACCGGCCGCCTGTCCTCGCTCAGTGAGAACGCCGGGGGCACGCAGAACCTGGTGCAGTACACGTATCTCGGCATGAGCACGATCGCCAAAGAATCGCATCCCCAGGTAAGCGGCGGGCTGAATCTCAGCTACGGCTCGGCCGGGACGTATGCGGGTTTCGACCGCTTCGGCCGGACCGTCTCGCAGGCGTGGAAGAAAGATGGCGGCACCGCCTGGAGTCGTCCAGCCAACATCCCGGCCCGCAGTGATACCGCCTTGGTCACCACCTACGGCTATAACAATGCCGGCCTTGTGGATACAGTGACTGATCCGAAGGGAATCGTCGGCAAGACGTTCTACGACGCCGCCGACCGCACCACCAAGACGGTAGCTACCTACACCGACGGCACGCCCACCAACTCCACCAACCAGACGACCCAATACACCTACGATGGCGACGACCACGTCCTGACGATGAAGGCCATCCTGCCGGGCAACACATTCCAGGAAACCGAGTACGTCTACGCTGCCAGCACCGCTGCTGGTGATGGCGTGAATTCCAACGACGTGCTGACGGCGACGCGCTACCCCGACAAGACGACCGGCCAAGCCTCGGCCACGGAGCAGGAGACCTACCATGTGGACGGGCTCGGTGAGACCACGAGCAAGACCGACCGAAACGGCAATGTTCACACCTATGCCTTTGACGTGCTTGGCCGAACCACCAGCGACACGGTAACCACGCTGGGCACTGGCGTAGATGGTGCCGTCCGCCGCCTCGCTTACACCTACAATGCCCTTGGCCTGCCGGAGTACCTGACCAGCTACTCCGACACGGCCGGGACCATCATCGTCAATCAGGTCAAGCGCGAATACAACGGCCTGGGTCAACTGACGGGTGAGTATCAGGCCCCCAATGGCGCGGTAAACACAGCCACCACGCCCAAGGTGCAGTATGGCTATAGCGATCTGGCCCACGGCAGCCGGCCGACAGCCATGACCTATCCCAATGGCCGGGTGATCAACTACAACTATGGCAGTGGCAGCGACGTCTCGTCGCTGATTAGCCGACTTACCAGCATTTCCGATGCGCCCGGCACTCTCGAAGCCTACACCTACCTTGGCCTCTCAACCGTGGTGAACCGCAGCCACCCGCAGCCGGGGGTGGACTTGTCCTACATCAAGCGGCCGGCCGAAAGCACCGGCGATGCCGGCGATCAATACACCGGCTTGGATCGCTTCGGCCGAGTGGCGAACCAGCGCTGGGTCAATGCCAGCGGTACGGATGTAGACCGCAACCAGTATGGCTACGACCGCAACTCCAACGTCCTCTACGAGCAGAACGTCATAAACGCCGCCATGAGCGAACTCTATGGCCCTTACGACCCACTGGACCGTCTGACGACGTTTGACCGCGGGACGCTCAACGCCACCAAAGACGCCATCGTCGGCCAAGCCTCCCGCAGTCAGGACTGGTCGCTGGATGCCCTGAGCAATTCCAGTTCGGTCACGAGTGATGGTACGGCGCAGAATCGCACCACCAACGCTCAGAACGAACTGACGCAAGTCGGCTCGGCCACCCAGACCTTCGACGCCAACGGCAACACCACGACCGACCAGACGGGCAAGACGTTC
>JBBQTU010000032.1:0-25007 GCA_038213005.1 Tepidisphaerales bacterium
TGATCGTCGTCGACGACGGGTCGAAGGACCGCTGCGGCGAGATCGCCGACCGGTGGGCGGTAAGAGATCCGCGCATCCGAGTTATCCACCAGGCGAACGCCGGGCCGGCGGCCGCGAGAAACCGTGGCATGGCCATGGGCAGCGGACAATGGATCGCGCTGCTGGACAGCGACGATGTCTGGTTCCCCCAGACGCTTGCCCACTACGCTGCGTGCATCGAAAAGCACCCGGACGCAAAGCTGATCTACGGCTACCGGCATCGCCTTCGCGATGGAAAAGTGACGCAGCTCACGGGCCGATATCAGGACCGCGTCACCGGCGTGAAAGAGCTGTTTGACGGCATCTATTTCGAGAGTTCATGCGCCATGTTTCGAAGGGAACTGCTGGACACGGCAGGCCCGATGGATGTGACGCTGCCTCTGATCGAGGACTATGAGTTCTTCCTGCGACTCAGCCTGCTGACGCCCCTTCAGCCGCTGGGTGAGGCAACCGGGCTGCGCCGACGGCACGGACACAACATCTCGCGGCCATGCGGCGAGAACCGTCTGCAGGAGGCGGCGGTGCTCGAACAGTTCGCCGCCCGCGAAGACGTCCGCTCGGTATTGCCGGCCGCGCAAGTCGGGGCACGGTTGGCTTGGGTCTATCACGCGGCCGGCCGGGAGTTCGCCCGTACACGCAAGCGAAGCGAGGCGAGAGAGGCGTTTGCCAGGTCGCTGGGCCATCGCTTCAGCCTGCGGACGTGGCTTGCGATGCAGGCTTCGCGGATGGGCTTTTAGGACCGGTACATCCACAACCGTCTGGCTCAGAGAGAGCAACCCCCTCCCAGCCTCCATAGGCGTTAACCTAAAGGCCGATAGGGTCTGGTGTCGCTGCTGTCTGCGTCTTTGCGGCTCTGCGTGAGCTTACTCTTCTATTGTCCAATCCGTTGACAACACGATGAATGCCATCCTTCATCAGTGCAGCCCCGAAGTTCAGTAGAAGCGCCAGTTTCTTGCCTGAAAGCCTCAAATAGGTCAAGAGCTGCTTCTTGTGGACAGCGGCAAGGAGCTCGACCGACTTGAGTTCAAGGATGACCATGTCTTCCACAATCACATCTGCCCGGAAACCGATCTCGAGTTCGACTTCCTCCCACCGCACTGGCACCGGCACTTCCGTCTCCACTCGCAGGCCGAGTTTTCGCAATTCATAGGCGAATATCGCGAGATAGACGGATTCCAGCAGGCCCGGACCCCACCGCTGATGAATCTTGACGGCTACGTCGATGACGATTGCTGATACCTGATTGTGTGTCATCCCAACAGTGTAATCAGGAAGAAGATCTATCTCACGCAGAGACGCAGAGACGCAGAGAACACAGCGTGTTTCCGGGGCGTGTTCTTTTGTCCTATTCGCTGAGTTAACGTTTATGCTCCCAGCCTCCCTCAGGGGGAGGAGCGAGGAGAGATCATCGCGTCATTCCTGCCAGTTATTGATGCGCCGGTCGTTATCGCCGGTTATTCAGCTTTGCCAGCCGTAGCGGCCTGCGTCGTGGCAGCGCGGGTGGTCGCCGACAGCTTCGCGATGGTCGCCTTGACGGTCGGGTCCATCTGCACCTTCTCGTCCAGCTTGCGCAGGCTGGGGGCCAGGGTCTGGATATCCCACCCATCGGCGTCGCGGGCGACTTCCAGATCCACCCGACCCATGTATTGCAGGTATTCGCCGGCCTGCGCGATCACGACATCCTTGCCGTCGGGGGATTTGGTGGCCGCCCCGCTGGGCAGCACCGTGTGCGAATGCCCGCCGATGATCAGGTCGATGCCATTGACGCTCTGGGCAAGCTTGCGGTCGGCGTCCAGACCGAGGTGCGTGATAGCAACCACAAAGTCGGCCTGTTTGCGCAGTTCGGGAACGAGCTTTTTCGCGGTCTCGACAGGATCGTCCATGCGGATCATCAGGCAGGCTGGGTGCCGTTCGTGGATGAAGTTGAGTCCGAAAAACGCGATGCGGAGCCCGCGCACCTCCTGAATGACGTAGGGCTTGAACAGCAGTTTGCCATCGAGTCGGCCGTAGAGATTGGCCGACAGCGTCTGCCCGTGGAACTCGCCGAATCGTTGCCGGAGGTTTGCCAGCCCGCCGTAGAATTCACCGTTGCCGGGCGTCCAGAGGTCAAAGCCCAGTTGATTGATCAGGGCGACGTTGACGGCTCCCTTGGTGGAAACGGTCAGCTTCTCGCCGGGGCTGGGTTCGCCATTGGCGTGCAGGCTGAACTCATCGCCGGCGTGGATGAGGAAGACCCGGTCGGCCGACTTTTCGGCACGGACAGCCTGGACGGCGGTGGCGAGGCGCGCATAACCACCGACCGAGTGGTCATTGATGTTGTACTCCTCAACGCGGCCATGGACGTCATTGACGTGGAGGAACGTGACACGGATGGGCTTATCGGTGGGGCTTGGTGTCGTCTGGGCACGCAGGGTCCCGGCCAGCATGGTGACCAGCGCAAGCACTGTGACGAAGAATGAATGAAACATCAACGTTCCTTTTTAGGAACTACGCCGGAGCCAACTCGATCGTCCAAAGGCGACGAAGGATATGCCGTCCGAAGGGAGATAGCAAAACCCATAGGCGTGACGTAGGTGCGCTTTCTCGCCATGACAAAGTCAGAAAATTACGGCTCATTAGTAGAATTACTCGTCGTTATCGGCCCTCCATTGGTTCCGGGGATCGAACGGCCCACTGGATGGCCGGCAAAGACGAGGGGCGGAGCGGAGGACATAGGCGAGGGTGGCCGTCGAACTGGCAGATGCTAGGATAGCGACTGTCATGGCACGCACACGAATCAAGATTTGTGGGATCCGTCGGCCGCAGGATGCGGCGGCGGCCGCGTTGGCCGGGGCGGATGCTATTGGGATGGTGTTTGTTCCCAAGGCGTTTCGGAACTGCCCGGGGGAGGTGGCCAGGCAGATCGTTGATGGGCTTGGGGCGTTTGTGACGCCGGTGGGTTTGTTCGTCGACGCGCCGGTTGCGGTGATCCGGGAGATGGCCAGGGCGCTACGGCTGAGCACGATCCAGCTCCATGGTCAGGAGTCGCCGCAGACGGTGGCGGAGCTTGGGGAGTTCAATGTGCTGAAGGTTATCAACGCCGAAGCGAGCACGCTGGATGCGACTCTGGCGACGTGGCGCGAGGCGCACCTGGCTAATCTGCGCGGGATCGTGCTGGAGACTGCGGGCAGGTCGGGCGGGAGTGGGGTGGAGAATGACTGGGATGCGATTCGAGTGGCTAAGGAGCGAGGTAGCTTTGAGGGGTTGCCGCCGCTGATCCTGGCCGGGGGGCTACATCCGGGGAATGTGGGCGATGTGGTGCGGATGCTGCGGCCATGGGCGGTGGACGTCAGCAGCGGGGTTGAGGCGGTCAAGGGTGAGAAATCGGCGGCGCGGATCGAGGCGTTTGTGGCGGCGGTGCGGTCGGCGGATTGATCGTGGGGATTCCAGCAGTTGTGGGTGCAGCGGACGCATGGGGCGTGAGCTGCGGGCGAGTGTGGGATGTTCTTGTGCGGGCGGGGACGCCACGCACTACTGCGGGCGCGGGGATGCGGTCGGCGGATTGATCGTGGGGCTTCCAGCGGTTGTGGGTGCAGCGGACGCATGGGGCGTGAGCTGCGGGCGAGCGTGGGATGTTCCTGTGCGGGCGGGGACGCCACGCACTACTGCGGGCGAGGACGTAGCGCACTACTGCGGGCGGGGACGTAGCGCAAAATACTGCGGGCGGGGGCGCTGCGCACTACTGCGGGCGGGGGCGCTGCGCACTACTGCGGGCGCGGCGGCGGGGTGACTACATCCATTTCCGTTTCCAGAACAGGAACAGCAGGGTGACGGGGATCAGGACCATGAGGCCCATGCCGATGGCAAAGCTTTCGCGTCCGACGAAATGGGGGATGGTGTCGGCGAAGTTCATGCCGAAGAAGCTGGTGATGACCGTCAGGGGCAGGGCGATGACGCTGATGATGGTGAGCGTCTTCATGATCTGGTTGAGGTGGTTGTTGACGCTGGACATGTAGATGTCGCGGCTGCCCATGATCAGGTCGCGATAGAGCTCGATGGTTTCCACGGCGCGGTTGAGATGGTCCAGCACGTCGCGGAAGTAGATGCGGGTGGTCTCGCGGATGAAGGGGACCTCGCCGCGGGTGAGTTGGGCCAGGACATCGCGCTGCGGGCCGATGATGCGGCGGAGATTCAGCAGGTCGCGTTTTCGCACGGCGATTCGCGTGAGCAGTTCGTGGGTTGGACTCTCGATGGCCTGCTCTTCGATCTCCTCCAGCACATCCTGGAAGTGGTCCAGCAGCGGCATGTAGTTGTCGATCAGGTGATCGAGGATGTTGTACACGAGCATGTCGATGCCGCCATCCAGAACGACTCGCGGGTCGGCGGCGGCGCGGCTTCGCAGGTCGGCGACGGGCTTCATCGCATCGTCGTGGATGGTGATGAGGTAGTTGGCCGAGACGAAGAGATCCAGTTCGCTGGTGGAGACCTTCTCGGCCTTGAACTGTTCGAGATCGGGGCCGTGCATGACCATGAAGAAATAGCCATGCTTGCAGGCGTCGCCGGTGTGGTTGTAGCTTTCGATCTTGGGTCGCTGGACGGCCTGCATGACATCTTCGATGGCCAGGGGGTGGAAGCCGAAGACATCGTCCAGGAGGGCGTATTCGTCGTCATTGGGGCTGGCGATGTCGAGCCAGAAGACGGCGCCGGGGTCGCGCAGGGCGGCAGTCAGAGTCGCAGGATCGGAACCTGTGGCAATACGTCCGTCGCCGAAGCGGATAAATGCGGTGAGCATGTGTCTGAGTTTACCGGGAGAGGGGCACGGGCTGCAATTCGGTCAGTGCCAGGCGGGAACGATGCGGAGCGGATTGCGCTGGAGTTGCCCGACGACCTGGAGGTTGTTGAGCTGAGCGGCGAAGGCGATGTCCTGGGCGAGTCCGGCGGCGGTGACGTTTCGGCCGCCCTGGGAGTCGGCCAGGACGGTGGGCAGGTCGGCGCGGGCGGCGGTGAAGAGACGCAGGGCGACGCGAGCGAGATCGCCTTCGAGGTCGAGTTTGTGGCGTTGGGCCAATTCGCTGAGCACTGCGCCGCAGCCCAGGAGGTCTTCCATGGACGCTTGGCCTTCGGTGCCGGCGCAGAGGAGGATGATGTCGTGCGAGGTTCTGGCCCGTGCGCCACAGAGGACCTCGGCGACGGCGGCGGCGTTGACGAGTGCCCCGGCCAGGACGAGCGGCGCGACGGCGACGGCCGCCAGGGCGCGGGTACCGTTGGTGGTGGCGATGAACATGGGCTTGCCGGCGTCGGTGGTGGCCGAGAAGCCGCGGGGGCTGTTGCCGCGGTCAAACCCGTCGGGGGCGAGGCACTTCTGCTCGCCGGCGAGAATTCGCGATGTTGAGGGTGGCCCGGCTTCATGGCGGGCGTCGTCAACGCGATCAAAGATGTAGATGGGGTTCACGCCTGCGGCGAGGGCAGCGGTGATGGTCGTGGTGGCACGCAGGACGTCAAAGACCACGACCGCCCGGCGACTGAGGTCGATGCTTCCGAGCGATGCTGGAGTCAGGAACAAGCTGACCTTGCTAGCCATGATGCTTCCACTCTCCTATTGTCATTTGATTGCGGAAAAGTGCCAGAGGTTCTTTGCGCCTGGGGCTCTTATCGCCGATGATCCTACCGCAAAGTGGAGCGCAACGGCGATCTCTGGTATTTGAGAAGCGGCCCTTGGGCACTGCATGAGAACCATTATCCACATTTCCGACCTGCACTTTGGCGCGGCCGACCGCGCTTGCGCTGATGCGCTGTGGCGGGCGATGTCCCGGATCAAGCCCGACCTGGTGGTGGTGAGCGGTGATCTCACGCAGCGAGGACGAACGCAGCAGTATCAGCAGGCATCGGATTATCTGGGACAGATCTCGCAGCAGCAGCTCATTGTGCCGGGCAATCATGATGGGGCGTATTTCAACCCCATTCGGCGGTTCTGCTTTCCGCTGGCGCGGTACAAGTCGGTGATCTGCGATGATCTTTGCCCGAGGCTTGGCGACAGTGAGCTGCAGATCGTCGGGGCGGCGTCGGTCCGGCCATTCGCATGGGATTGGCGCGGGTTCTGGAAGAATGGGCGACTGGATCGCACACAGATCAAACGGATCGAAGAGGTGTTCGCGGCGGCGCCGAGCGGTGCCTGCCGGGTGCTGGTGGTGCATCATCCGCTGGTGAACGGCCGGAATGATCGTGGCGGAGAATGCATTCGCGGGCGCAAGCGGCTTCTGGCCGCTTTGCGCGAGTGTGGTGTGGAATTGGTGCTTTCCGGGCATCTGCACCATGCGTTTGCCAGGTTGGCGCCGGGGGATGCTGGGGCAGCGCCGATCCTGTGCGTGAATGCCGGCACGGCCATTTCCACACGTTTACGCCATGAGGCCAATAGTTTCAACGTGCTCTCGGTGTCATCGGACAGCATCGGGGTGACGGTCTACACATGGGCCGGCGCGGCGTTTGTGGCGGGGGCACCCAAGACGTTTCCGCGTGAGCACAACAGCACCATGATCAGCGCACCGGCAGTCGTGTCGGCGCTGCAGGCGGTTCCGCTGGTCGATTCGCCGTGAGGCTTCTCTAATTTCTGCTATCCATGCGAGTCTCATCACCGCACCACACGCCGTCGTTGATCGTCACGGGGCATTTCCGCGAAGGGCCGGGGTATTGCACGTGCCGGCCGCGGGGGACGGATGACTGGCCGCCTCGGGCAGCAGCGTGGTCCCCGGCCGCAGACGCATCAGCCGCGGATTGCACGCATCGCACCAAAGCAGAAACTCCTCCAGCCGGTCCATCGATGGATCATGTGTGCCGGCACTTGGCAGCAGAAGCTGTCGCTGACGAAGCTGGCGACGGCGGCGAGGCTGAGCGTGTCGCGGCTGGCGCATCTGTTTCGAGAGCAGGTGGGGATGACGCCGCAGCACTTTGACCCTGAATGAGCCCTGAAAGGGCGACCCATTTGTCAGCACCGTATTCGCACCAACCACTCGCTGACGCGCAACTTGCATCTGCCCGGAAAAACGGGCACGCCCTGTTCACAGCCTGGTGTGTTCACGGCCGATGCACTTTCGACAACCCTCGCTATAATCGCGCCGATGAGTGCTCGAGTCGAGTTCACCATTCGAAGTTTCAAGGCAGGGGACCTGTCTGCGTGCAAGTGCCTGTATACCGAGGGTCTGCTCACCGCCTCTCTGCCACCCAACGACACGGGCTGCGACATCGACGACATTGCCGGCGTGTATATGAGCAGGGCGGAGAACCACTTCTGGGTCGCCCAGCTTGATGGCGGCGAAGCGGTGGGCATGCTCGGCGTGCAGCACCATGAGAAGGGCGTTGCCGAGATCCGGCGACTGCGGGTGGCCAAGGGCCATCGCCGGCGCGGCATCGGCGGGGCCTTGCTCGAGACCGCCCTGCGGTTCTGCCAGGCACGCGGCGACGTGAAAATCACGCTCGATACCGTCATGGACCGCGACGTCGCCCTGAAGATCTTCGAAAAATTCCACTTCAAGCACCAGAATTCCAAGCGGTTCGGGGAGAAGGACGTTCTCTACTTCTACCTCGACCTTTACGCATCGACGAAGAAGTCCAAGGAATCGCAATGACTTGTTCCACGATGGGCGCGACCCTGAAAGACAATGTGCTGGCGCTGGCGGAACTGCTCACGCGCCTCGATGGCCTGGCCGCTCCAACAGACAAGCTCGCGCAGTCGATGCTCGGCTGCTGGAAAGCCGGCGGTAAGGTGCTGATCGCCGGAAACGGCGGGTCGGCCGCCGACGCCATGCACTTCGCCGAGGAACTGCTTGTTCGCTTTCACCGCAACCGCAAAGCCCTGGCCGCGATCGCCCTGTGCGACCCCACCATCCTCACCTGCGCCGGCAATGACTTCGGGTTTGACCAGGTCTTCTCGCGGCAGGTGGAAGGCCTTGGCCGAGCGGGCGATCTGTTGATCGTCATGAGCACCAGCGGCAACAGCCGCAACCTGATCGGGGCGGTGCAGGCCGCGAAGAAGCTGGGGATGACAACCGCCGCCTTCCTGGGCAAGGACGGCGGCGCCCTGCGCGATCAGTGCGATGTGCAGCTTTTGGTGCCCACATCGATCACCCACCACGTTCAGGAAGTCCACAAGCTGGTCTTCCACGCGGTGTGCGAGTGGATCGACAGCCAGGTGGACTGAGGACCCAAGCAGGGCAAGCACGAAATACGAAGTACGAAATACGAAACAAACGCAGAGCGGCGCGGACAGGGGGCGCGTCGCTGGGAGTTCCGAGCACGTCCCCTTGTCCTGAAGATCCCCCGGGCAGTCGGCATTTTGGACGGGTCTGCGGTATCATGCCGCCACGATGCCCAGCCCCACTGACAAGGCGAGATTTGCAGTGTTCCTCCGCAGCGAGCGGGCGATGGGGCTGCGCGCCATCCCTTTGCCGATGCGATCCGTGGCGGCCGCTCGCCGGGCAACCGCCGTGGTCCGTCCGGCCGGGGCTGCGCCGATGCGTTCGATGGGCGCCGGGCACCCCGCGGCCCCGCCGCGGCCGATGACCCCGCCGCCACGCGTGGCTGCTCCGGCGATGCGCCCGCCGGCCCCGCGAATCGCCGAGATGCCCATGCCCCCAATGCCGCCACTGGAGTTGCAGATGACACGCAAGCCGCTGCCGACGATCGACTTCTCCCAACCCTTCGACGCTCCGCTTCTGTCCACAGAGCAGAAGCGCCTGCACCTGGCGCAGCTCGATCAGCAGAAGATCAAGGCTTGCACCCTGTGCGGCCTGTCGCCAACGCGCACCAACACCGTCCTGGGCGAAGGCGATGTGGATGCCAGGCTGCTATTCATCGGCGAAGCCCCCGGCGAAACCGAGGACCAAACCGGCCGCCCCTTCGTCGGCAAGGCTGGGCAGCTTTTGGAGAAGATGATCGCCGGCATGGGCCTTAATCGCGAACAAGTGTATATCTGTAACATCATCAAGTGCCGCCCGCCGGGCAACCGCGCCCCGGCGCCAGAGGAAGTCGTCGCCTGCACGCCCTACCTGCTGGACCA
Source organism: Tepidisphaerales bacterium (assembly GCA_038213005.1). Classification (GTDB taxonomy): domain Bacteria; phylum Planctomycetota; class Phycisphaerae; order Tepidisphaerales; family Tepidisphaeraceae; genus JBBQTU01. The sequence continues at coordinate 9,071 of JBBQTU010000032.1, forward strand.
GGTGCAGACGATTCGCCCGCAGGTGATCGTGACCCTGGGCCTGCCGGCCACCCATTTCATGCTCCAGACGCGCGAAGCCATGGGCCGGCTGCGCGGCGTCTGGCGCACCTGGCGCGGCATTCGCCTCATGCCCACCTATCACCCTTCGTATGTGCTTCGCAGCTATACGCCAGACGTGCGCGCGGCCGTCTGGAGCGACCTGCAGAAAGTCATGGTCGAACTCGGGCTGCCGCTGCCGAAACGCTCGGCCGCTGCGTCCTGACCTGGCAATCAACCTATGGTGGTTGGCCTGACCCATCACCTACCTGTTGGGGCTGGTTTCTGTGGTCAGATGCTCCCGCTTTTTTGCGCCGAAATGTCGTGGCGTCAAGCGTTGCATCCGGCCGCGCGAAGTGATACTCAAGAGCACTTGGCACGCGCGGGCAACCACGCGGGCCTCTTAAATTAAACGCAACCAACTGACTGAACATTGAAGGCTCGAACAAACCATGCTCACGACCAACGCTTCAACAGCGAAAGAGACCCCGTCTCGCCGCACGCAGGAGGCGACCTCGCTCGACCCTGCCCTCTGGCAGAAAATCCTGCAGTCGACCCGCGCTCAATATCCCTCGCTCAACCGCACCTGGTTTGACGAACTCGAACCGCTGCAACTGCCCAACGGCGTGATCCAGGTACTGGTGCAGACGCCGGCCCAGCTTAATTTCTGCCAGACGCAGTGCCAGCAGCCCTTCACGTCGGCGGCCCAGGTCGCCACCGGGCGGCTCGTGGCGGTGACCTTCCACTGCGAGAACCTCCCCACCGGCGGCGTTTTCAACGAAGGCGAGCAGCCGCACCCGCTGAATCCCGACTACACGTTTGATAACTTCGTGACTGGCCCGTGCAATCGCCTGCCGCACGCCGCCAGCGTCGCGGTGGCCGACCAGCCCGGGCGCGCCTACAACCCGCTGTTCATCCACGGCGGCGTGGGGCTGGGCAAGACCCATCTGCTGCAGGCCGTCTGCCAGAAGCTGCTGATGCGGCAGATGGACGCCCGCATCCTCTACCTCTCCTGCGACAGCTTCATCAACCAGTTCATGAACGCCGTCCAGGCCAACGACATGAACCAGTTCAGATATCGTTATCGCCATGTGGACATGCTGGTGATCGACGATATCCACTTCCTGGCCCGCCGCGAGCGCACGCAGGAAGAGTTCTTCCACACCTTCAACACGCTCTACCAGAATCACAAGCAGATCATCCTGTCGGCCGACTGCCCGCCGAGCGAAATCCCAGAGTTGGAAGAGCGCCTGGTGAGCCGCTTCAACTGGGGCCTGGTGGCGCGGATCGAAAAGCCCTGCTACGAGACCCGCTGCGCCATCCTGCAGAAGAAGGCGAAGCTGCGCGGGTTGACGTTGCCCGATGACGTGCTGTGCTACGTCGCCCAGACGATCGATTCCAACACGCGAGAGCTCGAAGGCGCCATCACGCGTCTTCAGGGCATGAGCATGGTGCATGAAGGCCGCATCGACCTGGAGATCGCCAAGGCCGCCCTGGGCGACAGCGCCGCCCCCGAGCAGAGGCTCATCACCATCCAGCAGATCCTGGACATCGTCACCAAGTATTACAACGTGCGCCCGGCCGACCTTCAGGGCAAAAAACGCCAGAAGAGCATCGCCTTCCCGCGCCAGGTCTGCATGTTCCTGGCGCGCCGGCACACGCGATATTCGTTGGAGGAAATCGGCGGCTATTTCGGCGGCCGAGATCACACCACGGTGATGCACGCCGTGCGCACGGTGGGCGATGATTCAAAGAACGATCGCGACCTCGCCGGCCAGCTCGAACAGATGGAATCGCACCTCGTGGCTTAGACGACGAACCCCATCTTCTGCAGGTTCCGATAGCTGATCTTGATCGCCTCAAACGGGTCCTGGCCGTAACAGTCATCCTGCTCGACGATGTACGCCTTCACGTGCGCTTTCTTGCCGGCCGCGATGATGCCCGGGATATCCAGTACGCCCTTGCCCACATTGGCAAAGTGGGGCGGCTCGCCCGGCTCCATATCCTTCAGATGCACCAGCAGCATGCGGTCGGCATACTGGCGGATAAAGCACGCCGGGCAGAAGCCCGCGTAGCGTGTCCAGAACACGTCCAGTTCCACGTACAGGTGGCCTGGGCTGGTGTTCTCCAGCAGGATGTCCCAGCCGGTCTTGTGGCCAAACCACTTGAACTCAAAGTCGTGATTGTGATAGCCCAGCGTGAATCCGCGCTTGTTGCAGAGTTTGCCGATCTTGTCGAGCGACCGGGCAATCTGCTTCCAGCCATCAGCGCCCGTTCGACGTTCGGCGGCCAGGTAGGGCACCACGATGTTGCGGATGCCCAGCAGTGCATGCTCGTCCAGGGTCTTGTCCGGCTCGGTCTCCAGACGCTCAATGCCGACGTGCGCCGCCACGGCTTTCAGTCCGTTGTCGTCCAGCGCCTTGTTGAGGTCCTGAATGTTGAGGTTGCCATAGCCCGCCAGCTCAACATTTTTGTAGCCGATCTTGGCAACCTTCTTCAGGGTTCCTGCCATGTCTTTTCCAGAAGCGTCACGCAACGTGTAAAGCTGCACACCCAGGGGTAAGCCGGCCATCACAATCTCCTTCATTTCCGCCGCAGCGGGTCGAGAGCCAATTCCTTTGTCTGCCACCGCTTCCACGCGGCGGGCACGATATACCATCACACGGCGGGCCGATTTACGCAAGGTATGAACGCTCATGCGAGCCCAGCCATATCTCCATATCCATCTCAGGCAGACCCGTCCGGGATTGCGGAATAAGCGAACCCTCAGCCCGGTATTTCGTATGAACAGTTGTAACGATCCTCCTTCCCTGGGTGGCGAGGCACGCCGAGAGGGCCTCGCCACCTCTTTTTTCTTTTTGGTCTGTCATCCGTCACTGCTGAACCGTCCACAGCGGTTGAAACTCATCCCCGCTTTCAGTCCAATCGCAGTACCTTGGACAAGCCCCACATCCAACTTGTCGCCGCCGATCTCGATGGCACGCTCCTGGACGATCACAAGCAGATTGGCCCGGCCACCATCCTCGCCATCGCCGCGCTGCCCCAGTTTGGTGTGAAGTTCGTCATCGCGTCGGCCCGCCCGCCGCGCAGTGTTCGCCATCTCTATCAGCAACTCGCTCTGGCGACCTGGCAGATCAACTACAACGGCGCCCTGATCTGGGATCAGCCCAGTCAGCACGCTGTCTTTCATCGCCCCCTGCATGGCCCGCTCGTGCTGGAGATGATCCACCTCGCCCGCGCAATCGACCCCCGCATCCTGATCACATGCGAGATCCTCGACCGCTGGCACACCGACCGCTTGGACAACACCTACACCACTGAGACGGGAAAACTCTTCAAACCCGACGTCGTCGCCCCGGCCGAGACCTACTGCGACGCCGACGTCACCAAGCTGCTGCTTCTGGGCCCGTCCGAGGTGATCCAGGCGATCGAGCCGGAACTGAGGCGTCAATTTGCCCCCCGCGCCGCCATCGTCCGCACCGATTCCAACCTGATCCAGATCATGCACAAAGACGTGAATAAGGCCGCGGCCCTTCGCCGCATCGCCGACCATTACGGCATCCCCATGGAACGGACCCTCGCCATCGGCGACGCCGCCAATGACCTGGAGATGATCCAGGCTGCCGGCGTGGGCGTCGCCGTCGCCAATTCGCCGGCCGAACTCCAGCAGCACGCCGACTGGGTCGCCCCCTCCAACAACGATCAAGGCGTCCTGGCCGCGCTGCGCCGCTATGTCCTGCCGGCCGACTGACATAAGGCACCGCGACAAAATAAGTTGACCGATCTTGCTTGACCTTGAGGCCGTGCTCTTCGTTGCTCGCTCGTTACAGATCAGCGATATGCTCCTCGCTCGCGCCTCGATCACGACCTCAATGTCGGCGCAATCTCAGTCACCTTATTTTGTCGCGATGCCTTAAGGCGTGCATCAACAATCACCGGCCAATTCACTCTCGCCCCGGCGACGGCACATGGAAACCCAATTTCTCCACCGCCCGGCGGAAGGCCGTCTGATCTTTTACCTTCACCGCCAGCATATCGTCGCCCGCCCTGCAGCAGAGCTTCCTCACCGCCGGACTGCTCGCGATAAACGAAAGCAGCGTCGTGTCACTGCAGCGGATCAGCCTGGCCAGGCCGATATCGGACAGGACATTGGCGAAAAAATGGGCATCAGTGAACAGCGCCGTCACCGCTTCGGGCAGGGGCGATTGGCTGGAAGACTCCAGAAAGCCCGTCAACTCCCCGATCTCGCGCCCCTGCCCAATGGCACTGCGTATCTTCGCCTGATCCAGCAGCCAGTCGCCATTACTTTGCTCGATGGCCAATACTTCAATCAGCAGGCGATCCGAAGGCGTCAATGTTTCCGTGGCGTGGATTTGCAGGTCCGGCGTGATGCTCAGCACGCGCCGAACCGGCATCGCCGGCGGAGAATAGCTCTCACTGCTCCCCAGACAATACGCCCCCAGTCCCGTCAGACGCAGGTGAAACAGCCCATCGTAACGGCTGAAATACTCCATCTCATCCGTACCCCATTGTTCGCCGTAATCACGGCGGGCCCCGCTCGGCGGAATATAGGCGATGTCAATCAGCCCCAGGGTGGCGAGGTATTCCATCGACAGGCATAGGATGTAGCGAAACTGAAGAATGTTCCAGCCGCCGCAGCCGTTGAAGCCAAACGAGCCGTATTGCTGTTCGGCGATATAGAGAGACCACGGGTCCGACGTGATCTCAAACAGGTGCTTTTCCGCCTGCATGTACCGCGAAAACTCGTTCAGGGAAATCCACTGCCCCACCGGACACTCGGCCAGCGCCTCCGTGATGGCCACTCGACGGTCGCTCGCCTCGCTCAGATGCCGCAGGCCGTTGCCGGTCTGCCCCCGGATGACATTGATTCGCCGCAGTTCATCAAGGATGTCAGTGTCGATCCACTCCTCCACGAGCCCTCGCATGGTTTCGTGGGCCGGGGCGGTTAACGCCGCTCGTCCCGCTTTGGTCAAAGCCAGCTTGCTGCCGTCAGCCTTTGCCAGTTTGCCAGCCTGTAAAATCATCGGCCAGGCAAACGCGCGAATCGGCCCCGGCTCGCCCGTTCCCGGGTATTTGGGCTCCTCCTTCGGCCCGGCATCCGCCACGTTCGAAGGATAGAAATCCTCACCTTCCAGCACCTTCGCGATCTGCTTCATTGCGGCCGATGTGGGCCAGTGATTCTTGTCCGACACCGACACCTTGCCCGCATCCACCAGCCGCAGCACCGACCGCAGCTCGCGCAGCGCGCTGTGCTCCATCTTTCGCTGAACCAGCGGAATCTCCTGCGTTCCCTTCGTGCGGGTGTTTGTCTTGGCGTTCCACTCCCAGACGGTCTGGACGATGTGCGCCGGAATCTGGTCTATCGTACCGATCTGTGCAGATTTTGGCCGGGGGATGATCGCTCGCAACCCCCTCTGGACCTCCTGCGACATCACCTGCTGAGGAATCAGCAGGTCCAGCCACCCCAACGTCCGTTCGTTGCTGCGATAGTAAGTGGCCGCCCCTGTCGCGTTCTCCTCTCTCGCCCACGGAGACCGGCCATGCTTCGCTTCAAACTGCAGCCGACTGAAATAACCGTCATCGGACCACGCCGTCTCGGCCACGGCCTCCTTCTGCAATTCTGTCAGCCCGATCAGGGCCGTCGGCAGATTCTCTTCCTGCAGCAGGCGCAATAGCACCTCCAGCATCTCAGCCTTCCGCGTCGGCCGCTTGCCCGGGCAACAGTGCCTAACCAGTTTCGACAAGTCCTCAGTGCCATGCCCGGAGAAGGATTCCATCGTGGTCTTCGGCTGCACGTGCTCGTGAGTGTGATATCGCATATTGCCGGGGAGCTTACCGGACCAGTGGGGCAAATTCATCTGCAACCGCCACCGTCGCCTGCGGGGGATGCGCAGGCGGGCTTAGGGCTGATCTGTCGCGGCGTAATCGACGTTTGTGCCATTGTTGCGACGGGGCAGGCGGGCTGAAGTGAGGCGGAGGTGTTGCAGGGGCGTTTGTGGCTCGCGAACGGGCGCGGCACGGCGTTTGATTATGTTTGAGTGTGCGAGCCATAGGCTTGAATGCAGAGATGTAAAAACTGAGGGGAGGATGGCTCGCACATTTATTTGCCCGCGCATACCGGCCCCGTCCCGTCGAGGGATCCGGGTCGGTCCCATAGCCCGCGGCTGGGGTGATGAACCTCAGCCGTTTTTATTTTTGGCGTCAGTCTGGCGGAAGCGGGTTGCGGACCTTCAGACCGAGCGCCTCCGGGGGCGCTACTGCGGGGGCGTGCCCGTTTTGTCGGGCAGATGCAAGTCGCGCGTCAGCGGGTGGTTGGAGCGAATACGATGCTGAAAGAGGTGCCGCCCTTTCAGGGCTCATTCAGGTTGAATGGTTCTTACCCAGGGCTGCGCGAGTACGCTTACCCTGGGCTTAAGAATGCCGCCCCGTTGGGGCTAAGAAATCGCGCACCCGGAAAAACGGGCACGCCCCTACCGCGGGCGAATGTCGCTGTGGCTTGACAGGCTTGGCGAGTGCACGAAAACTATCGACATGGATAACAAACTGCCGCAGTTCCGACCGCCGGCCGTGCCGCTGGTTGCGCATGACCCTTATTTCAGCGTCTGGTCGTTCGGTGATCGTCTGACGGACGGCTGGCCGAAGCATTGGACGGGGCGGAATCATAGTGCCAGCGGCATCATCCGCATCGACGCTTCGGCGTATCGCTACACGGGTATTGCGCCCTCTGATGCGCCGGCGATGGAGCAGGTGTCGGTGGAGGTGTGGCCGACGCGAACGATCTATCTCTTTCGAGCCGGGGGGATCGAGCTGGGGCTGACGTTCACGACGCCGGCTCTGGCGGATGACCTGGACATCCTGGCGCGGCCGCTGACGTATCTGTCGTGGGAGGTGCGGTCGATGGATGGTCGGGCGCATGAGGTGGCGGTGCATTTTGATGTGCAGGGCGAGTGGATGGTCGATAGTGGCGCGCAGCAGGTCACGTGGGGGCGGCATCGCGTGGCGGGGCTGAGCGTACAGCGGATGGGGGCGGCCGACCAGCAGGTGCTCAAACGCTCCGGCGACGACCTTCGCATCGAATGGGGCTACCTTTATCTGGCGATTCCAAGCGAGGCCGGCGCGAGCGATGTGGCCGGGCCGGCCGAGACGGTCCGTGCGGCGTTCGTGACGACCGGCAGGCTGCCTGCGGAGGATGACACGCGGAGTTCGGCGGCGGTGAGCGATGGATGGCCGGTGCTGGCGATCGCGTTTGACCTGGGAACCGTTGCGCCGGCAGCGGCGGTGTCGCGTCACGCGATGATCGCGTACGACGACGTATTCTGCATCGAGTATCTGCGCCGCAAGCTGCGCCCGTACTGGCAGCGGCTGGGGTGGACGATGGGCGAGCTGCTCAAGACGGCCGCGGCGCAGCGGGTGGCGCTGTTCGAGCGGTGCGCGCGGTTTGATGAGCAGATGATGGCCGACCTGCGCGCGGCCGGGGGCGAGAAATACGCGCGGCTGTGTGCGTTGTCGTACCGGGAGGCGATCGCTGCGCACAAGCTGGCGATCGACATTGACGGCACCCCGCTGTTCTTCTCGAAGGAGAACTTTTCAAACGGCTGCATCGCGACGGTCGATGTGACGTATCCATCCTCGCCGCTGTTTCTGCTGGTGCAGCCCGAGTTGCTGCGCGGAATGCTCACGCCGATCTTTCAGTATGCGGCGAGCAGCCAGTGGCGGTTTGGGTTCGCGCCGCACGACTTGGGGCAATATCCGCTGGCCAACGGACAGGTGTACGGCGGCGCGGAGACCAGCGAGCGTGACCAGATGCCGGTTGAAGAGTGCGGCAACATGCTCATCCTCACGTGCGCTCTGGCGCACGCCGACGGCAACGCCGACTACGCGAAGCGGCACTGGCCACTGCTGCAGCAGTGGGCGGCGTACCTGGCGGACAAGGGTTTTGATCCGCCCAACCAGCTCTGCACCGACGACTTCGCCGGGCACCTGGCGCATAACGCGAACCTGAGCATCAAGGCGATCCTGGGTCTGGCAGGCTTCGCCCGGCTGTGCGAGATGGCCGGGGATGCGGGCGAGGCAGCGAAGTATCGCGCCCTCGCTGAATCATTCGCAAAGGCCTGGCTGGCAGCGGCCGACGATGGGGACCACTATCGCCTGGCATTCGATGCGCCCGACTCGTGGAGTCAGAAGTACAACCTGATCTGGGACACGCTCCTGGGCCTGAACGTCTTTCCGCCGTCGGTCGCGAAGAAAGAGCTGGCCTATTACCGGGCGCACAAGAACACGCCCAATGGCCTGCCCCTGGACAACCGCAAGACGTATACGAAGCTGGACTGGATCGTGTGGACGGCGTGCCTCACGGGCGACCGCGAGGACTTTGACGCACTGGTGGGGCCTGCGTACGACTGGGCGCACAGTTCGCCCTCACGCGTTCCGTTGACTGACTGGTACGAAACGGCCGACGGTAAGCAGGTTGGCTTTCAGGCCCGCAGCGTTGTGGGCGGGCTGTTCATACGGCTGCTGCAGGACGCTGCGGTCTGGGAAAAGTGGGCCTCCCGCGCCCGCGGCAATCGGGCGGGCGGGGCATCCCGTCACTAACCCTCCCCACAGAGGAGGGGAGAAGATGGCGTGGGCCAAGATCGTCTACTTCGGCGCGGCTTCGGAATGATCGGGATCACGAGAAGGCGCAGGGCGTTTCGCGGCCGGGGCGTCAGGTGCGTCGTCGGTTGTGTCGGTTGTGTCGGCCGCGTCGTCGGCGTCGATCGGCAACTCCGGTAGCGGAGTCTCTGACGAAGGCACGGCGGCGGAGATCGGGTGTGCGTGGGCTCTTGGGTGAGCGAGGTCGTAGGCCTTATTGATGTAGGCCGAGGTCAGGTGGGTGTAGATCTGGGTGGTGCCCAGGCTTTGGTGGCCCAGCAGTTCCTGCACGCTGCGCAAGTCAGCACCGGCGTTTAGCAGGTGCGTGGCGAAGGTGTGGCGCAGCGTGTGTGGGCTGATGCGGGGATCCAGGCCTGCGCCGATGAGGTATTTGTCCAGCTTGCGTCGGACCGAGCGGGCACTGAGTGGGCCGCCGTATTTGTTCACGAACACCCGCTGCGCGTGGGGACCCTGCATCAGGCCGGCCTCGCTGCGGAGTTCGAAATAGCGCCCGATCGCGGTGATGGCCTTGGAGCCGATCGGGGTGAGGCGGTCTTTGCGGCCTTTGCCGCGGATGCGCAGGATGCCTTCCTGCAGGTCCATCTGGGAACTCTGCAGGCCCACCAGTTCGCTGACGCGCAGGCCTGAGGAGTAAAGCACCTCGAGCATTGCGGTGTCGCGGGCACCGAGCATGTCGGTGTCGCCGGGGGCGCGGAGGAGCTGCTCGATCTGGTCGCCGTCCATGCACTTGGGCAGGTGCTTTTCCTGACGCGGAGTGCGGATGCCGGTCAGTGGGGTCGCCTGCACGAGGCCCCGGCGCATCAGGAAACGGTAGAAGCTGCGGAGCGTGGCGAGCTTTCTGGCGGTGCTGCTCTTGGTGTAGCCTTCGGCGTAGAGCTCGGCGAGGTATTCGCGAACGCAAAGGGCGTCGGCCTTGAGCAGATGGTCATCGAACTGGACGGGGTCAGAGGGTTGCTGGTCCGGGGACGGTCGGGGCTTGAGGCCGCGGCCGAGGAGGCAGTCACCGTACTGACGGACATCGGTGCCGTAGCTGCGGACGGTGTGGTCACTGAAATGTTTCTCGAGCTGGAGGTAGTCGAGGAACTGGCGGACCAGCGGCGAGAGCGGCCCGGGTGGCGGGGCAACCGTGGGCTGCTCGGTATCGGGGATGGCCACGGCAAATCCTTCTGCCAGGCGGCTATCGCGGTCCGGACATTGCGGCGCCGGACGGGCCACCCTGCGGCGGCGGCTGCGGGGTCGGGAAGAGCGCGGCAAGGTCATCGATCTGCCAGACGCCGCTATGCTTATGCTTACTCATGACCACTGTGTAGCGGCCGACGTATGCCGACTTTTCCATTTCCATCAAGAGCATGGTCGCTGCGAAGGGGCCGGGTTGGAGGTCGACCAGGCCATTGGATTTGAGGGACTTGATCTTGCCGGCATCGCGCGAGCCTTGGATCGCGGTCCACTGGTGGCTGAAGGCCTTGAAGTCGATCTTCTTCTCAGTGCGGAATCGCTCGCTGAAGAGGCTCCATGCCTTCTGGTAGTCCTCTTGCATCACCGACTGGGCCAACTGGCCGCAGACGGCGAGGACTTCGGCCTTCATCGGGCGCTGTTTGAGGCGTTCCATAAACTGGCCGCCGAATTGGAAACCGCCGATGCCCAGGGCAAGAAGGATGCCTGCCCACGCGAGGAGGCGGCCGGCCTGGGTGCCGTTGCTGCCAGAGATCTGGCGCAGGGCGACGAGGCCCAGGACGATGGCGAGGACGGGGACGGCCAGCCACAGCGGCGAGAGGAAGATCAGGCCTGTCGCCAAGCCCGCGAGAATGGCGGCGACAGCGGTGAGGTTTACGGCGACGTATTCCTGAGAGGAGAGCCCCGCCGTGTTGGACATGCGGTGGAGGGAGGCCAGAGGGTCCTGGGAGGCGTCACGATCGTTCGAGTTGGGAGCTGTGTCGGCCATACGGGTGGATCACTCCGGAGTTTGAGGCATGTTCGCCAGCACCGAAAATGTCATGGCCGGGGCTCACGCAAAGCCCCGGCGGCCTGCAGATGGCTGCGGGGCACGAAGTTAAGGCGTCGGCCAGCAAAGGTCAATGCCCATTGGTGTCGCCCATTCGTGTCGTGGCGGGCACCGGGGAGTCCAGACAGCGTCTGGGCAAAAACAGAGAGTCAGCCCAACGACGTCAGGCCGACTCGCGATTCGGCGAATGCTGCAGCCCACGGCTGGTCAAAGCAGCAGCGGCGGACTTAGCGGACATTCCAGATCGTGTTCTGGCTGGACGGACGGAGCAGGAAGACTTCATCGAAGTCGTCCTGGAGTTCTTGCCAGTCGGTGACCATGCTGTGCGCGATCAGGTCGCCGCGCTCGGAGGTCGAATAGGCCGGGGTGGCGAGGGGATCGAACTTGCCCAGGCGGCTCTGGGCACAGCCGGCGCCAAGCGCCACAACACCAAGAAGCAGGGCCATAGATGAGAGTGTCTTCATTTGACTGTACCTTCCTCTTGTTGACAGATGGGGTTGCACATCATCACAACCCGCAATCCTCAATTTAACCGCAACGGCGAGCCAATGTCAAAGTTGTTGTGCTCGCTTTCTTTGACTTTCCGCTCTTCCGGGCTGTCGTTTGACGCCAGTAGCGCCAACCAGTAAACTTCCCGGCCCTCTGCCGAGTTTGGAGAGGTCTGCGCCGTCACAGCGCCCGAGTGTTTCTTATTGTAATCCGGCCGACCGACGCGTATCGGACGCTTCGTAAGCCCCTGAAATCAGTCGATTCGAGGTAAGAGCAATGCGTGCAAGTGAAATCCGTCGCGGTGAAGCCGTCATAATCGAAGGCAAGATGTACGTCGTCACCAATGCTGACCACAACACCCCCGGCAACCTTCGCGCCAAGGTCACCTTCAAGATGCGTGACGTCTCCAAGGGCACCATCATGGATAAGCGCGTCGGCGCCACCGACGACATCCAGGTCATCATCCTGGACAAGCGTCAGGTGGAGTATCTCTACTCCGACCAGACCGGGCACATCATCATGGACCAGATCACCTACGATCAGATGTCCATCTCCCGCGAGGTCTTCGGCGACGACATCCTCTACCTGAAGCCCAACACGCAGCTCTCGGCGATGTTCTACGAAGGCAACATGGTCAGCTATGAAATGCCCAAGACCGTGGACCTGCAGGTGACCGACACCCCCCCGGGCATCAAGGGCGCCACCGCGACCAACCAGCTCAAGGAAGCCACGATGGAAACTGGGCTCAAGACCAAGGTCCCGGCCTTCATCGAAATCGGCGAGACCATCCGCATCAACTGCGAAACCGGCGGCTACCTCAGCCGCGCCTGAGCCAGCATCAAGTCGTAAGGCCAAGCATGAGCTTGCTTTACGTTCCTGAACCAAACAAGCACGCCGAGCCCATCAGACTCGCCGTGCTGACCGAAAGAGTGCAGACGGCTCTCTTCTTTCCGCTGTGGGGGGGGGCAGCTATCCGTTGCAGAATTACACCGTTGTTGCCACGGGGGCACTGAGTAACCGGCTCCAACCCGTTGGCACTCGGGGCATCCTGTCCGATCGCCATTTCCCCGCCGGGGCCCGACGAGATGGCCGCGACTCTCCAGGACTGGCTCGATGAGTTCGAACGCGTGCAACTGATGCTTCGCATCAGCGGTCGGCTGCGGCAGAAGTATGGGGACTGAACGCCACACTCCTGCCCGCCCTTTTGCGAAGCATCTCAGGCACCGCGACAGAATAGGTTGCCCGATTCTGCTTGACGTTGAAGCCATGCTCTTCGTTGCTCGCTCGCTGCCGATCATTGATATGTTCCTCAGTCGCGCCTCCATCACGACCTCATTATCGGCGCAATTTCAGTCACCTCGTTGTGTCGCGATGCCGGACTCCGCCTTCGAGGAAACCCGGTAGCACGGTACGTCCCCCACCTTCGGTAGACTTACGTGCGATCGGCTGGGCAAGATGCGCAGGTTTCTCAGGGGTGGGGGGAGGGGGTCGGGAGAGCAGTGTTGACAAAGACTTACGTGCGATTCAGGGGGTTAGACGCGCGAGTTTTGTGTGGCCGAGGCGATTTGACGTAAGTCGAATCGGGACGGGCAGAGAGGAAGATAGAGCCGAAAACGTAGAGCGTAACAGGTGCCGAGAGTATAATCACACCTGTTAGGTATGATATCTGACCTCCGGGCTCAAGCGTGGCTGCTGCGACTTTCGGCCGATTAAAACGGGTATTCACTTGTCAAAGAGCACCGGTTGGCGCGCAACTATGGCGCGTCGATGTTTGGTAAAGTATAGATCATGTGAGGGAGGGTGTCAAGTAGAACTTTGGATTCTGGCTTTCCGGGGGCATCTTGGCGGGAGAGGACAGAGCATCCGATTGAACAGGTGGATGGCGTGAGCAAGATATTGTTTGGGGGACGTGCTTTGGGCAGCTCAGATTCTGCGCTCAGCCGACCGGCCGAAGGTGGCGGGCGGGCGCTTCGAGCTTTTGCATGACCTCATGGCCATAAAGCTTCTCTCCGCAGTCGGGGCATTCGTGGAAGGTGACGGCGGGCAGAGCATCGACGGGGCCGACTCAGCTATCACTTCGACACCTCATCGCTGAGAAGGATCTCCTGTTCAAGCCCCACGTGATGCACGTCAAACAGTTGCACGAGACGTGCAACAACAGGATCGGCGGTCATCCGGCGGATGCGAGAGTAAACCCTGAGGTTTCCCCGATTGAGTAAGAGCGCCTTCTTCCCATATCGCTTCAGAAGAGCTTCCAAGTCGTCAGGCAGCCAGGTAACGACGCGACCTGGGCATGCATCGCGCAGACGAATGTATTCTGCCACCCCAACCGGATCGTAATCTCCCCAATGGATGTATTGGCAGTGTTGCATAGCCGGAGAAGCCAGCCACGCCACGAGCCTTCTCGCCGACATTCTGCCAACCGTCCAGATAGCCAAATCCACGTGAGGCAAGACTCTTTCGCAGTGCCAGAAGGCCTCGGCGTTTTCGATCACCGCCACCGAAGTGCCTGAGAACGTCCATTCAGTCCTGTTGTCCAGCAGCAATGCGGCCCCGCCCGCTACTTCGGTCAGCCGACTGACATCTACAACCCCCCGATGGGATGTCAGCGTCATCCCATGCTTGGTCGAACGAACGAAGACGCCCATGCAGTCACCGGCCGATACAGCCTTCGCATTGCCAACTCGGAGGACCGCTTGCGCCCGCGAGGCCGACTCATCCACGTGGGCATCCAACCCGAGTGGCACCTCATGCTCGATAAACCGTGCCAGGGTGGCAGCATCGATTACGAGGTAGCTCGCGCCGCGTACGCCCTGGAGACGTCTGACACATGCCGCACTCTCAAGTCGCTTCAGCAACGGAAGGCATCGCCTTGGAACGTTAGACTCGGCGATACCCTTATCTCCAGAGTCTCTTAATGCCTTGAGAAAAGCTTGTTCGGTGCTCGTCATTGGACGGGTGCTCTCTCCACTTTCGCCTTGGCTCTCGCCCTGTACACAAGATGTTGCACGATCTCGAAGTTCTTCCCGGTCTTGCCCAGGTGATAGATCAATACCTCGGGATGGGCCAACGACTCGGCTCGCGGCTCCGGCTCGGCCGTGATTGGGACAAACCCACGGCGCACCGCCATCTCAGTAGTGGCGTGTAGATTGCGCTCATCCAACGTACCGATTTCGTCCAGGTAGAAATGCAGATGCAACTCGTTCTTGTCGTCATCGATAATCGAACGAAGAAGCTGAAGGTAGATCATGACCTTCGCTGTCACGCCCGTACCTTGGCTTCCGATCTCATCGATAGATGGGACATCCACAGGTCGCAACTCGCCCGGATTCTGGATGCGGATGCGCACAGTGAAGATGTCTCGCAGTTCAATGGTCCTGCCATCGGTAATCCACTGTTGCAGTTCACGTTTAGCTTCTGTAGCGTCGTGTTCCTTCAAGAAGATCGAACTCTCGGCCGTTAGCTTCTCGATCACGGCGTATTCATGCGTGTCGTGGTCGATGTGAATTTCGACGCTCTCAAGGTTGCTGACTCTGTAGCGTTTCAGATCAACGTTGATGCGAGTGGCCCGTTTCTTGACCTCAGCGACTGACTGCTTGAGGAGATCGAGTTCTGCTGCAAGAGACTTGAACAGCGCATCCCACAGCGTGTGGAGTCGCTGCTCGTTCTCGCCCAGGGCGTTCTTTTGTGCCTCCAGATCTCGCCAATCCTGCTCTACGTCCTGATCGAACACCGCGTTGCGCCCCCCGCGGATGCGCGAATCTGCCGCAATGCGCTTCTGAATGTCTTGAATCTGCTGAACCGTTTTGGCTCTCGCCTCCTGCAACTCGGCCAACTGGCCGGTGAACCCCTTGATTTCCCGCACTGCACTGCTCAGCCGTGAAGCCAACTCTGACATTTCCTGGGCAGCGTTGTGAAGATCTGACTCGACCTCGTCTCCGTGAGCAGCCATCTCCCCTACTTGGATCTGGCTCAGTTGGTCGCCGAGAGAAGCACGAACATCGTCAGCCCGCTTCAGTTCAGCGCCAATCTGCTGCAGTTGTTCCAGATCAGCAGCGAATGACTGCTCCTCTCGCACAAGCTGTTGTATGCTTTCCTGCTTCGCTGCCAACTGCTCTTGGAAGCTTCGCAGCAAGTCTTCCGCCTGGGCTTTCTTGGAATACTGCTCATGGTACGTTTCATACGCCCGCAGTTTCTGCATGAGCCCTTGCCGCTCGTCCTGAATGGATTGCTGCTGCTGCCGAGCGGCATGCCCATCGCGTGCAACCACCAGCAGCGTCTCCTGACGATGAAGCTCTTCCGTCGCGTCTGCCACACGCTCTGCTACTGTCTCTCGACTAGAGGACACCACGTCGGTTGTGGCGACGGCTCCGAGGTTGACGGTCACATTCGTGAGCCCCAAGACATTCCCGTCAATGGACTCCAAGACACGAGCGACCAGCGCCTTCACCGCTTTGGGATCGGAATCTCCGAGCACAGTCCCGTGAGAAGCTCGCGCGAGGGCTGGGTTCACGAACGTGAATACCGCATTCAGATCAGAGGGAGTGAACCCCATTGCATTGAGGTACCCGGCGGTTCGAGCATCCCAGTCGTGTAGTTCGCGCGTGAGACGTTCGACCTCTTGACGTTTCTGCACGGATCGGCGTTCCAACGTCTGGATATCCACGCGTTGTGTCTCACGAAGCTTCAACTCGATGTCGTGGTATCGCGTCTGAAGGTCTTCAACCTGGCCTCGCC